>JBKOXJ010000113.1:0-3661 GCA_046724905.1 Actinomycetota bacterium
CTCGACGGGATCGAGTACGGGAGTCATGTTCAGGTAGCCCTGCGCCAGCAGGAACGCACCGGCGTCATGCCAGGGCCCATAGTGGAAGACGTCGCCCCCAAGCTGGGGAACGTGGCCGAAGACGTTCGGCGCGGAGGCGGCTCCGAAGCTGCTGAGCGCGAGCGGCAGGTCGCGGAGCTTCGCCTTGTAGGCCGCGACGAAACGTTCGCTCAGACTGGGATCGCCTCCCGCATCGGCCTTGTACGGCGCCTCGGCGTTCGCGATGTAGCCGTCGAACCGGAACCTCGAGTGCAGGTCGGCGATCAGCGCGACCTCGTCCTCCGGATGCTCTTCGTTCCATCCCCACGCCACCAGGGCGAGCCCAAGTTCCCGTGCCTGCGCGGCCCACGCGGTGTGCGTCAGCTCCGAGACGCTGTCGTCGTTCAGCTTCGTGCCGCGGTGGACCTGGACCCCGACCCACTTGCCGCCGTTGCGGGCGAAAGCCGGGCCTCGCACCTGGGGCGGCCAGGCGCTCGCGTTTTCGACCATGACCCCGGGAGCGCCGAAGAGCGAGGGCTTGGCCGGCTTCGGCGGAGGCGGCGGTGGCGGCGGCTCGGCGGTGAGGAGCGCCAGCGCTTCGTCGATCCCGTCCCGCGCGAGTCCGAGCTTCGTCCGCGCGAACGCCTTCGGATTCCTGCCGCGGGCTCGCCTGTATCCCGGGGTCGTCTCGAGCACGGCCACGAGCGCGCGCAGCGAGTGCGCCGCGGCCACGGCCAGGTCCGGCGACTCGAGCCAGCCGACGGCCTGGTCGAGCCCGCCCCGGACGATCGCCATCCGCTCGAGGTTGTCGCCCTGGTCGAGTCGAAACGCGGAAGACGCCTCGAGGTTCGGGATCACCTCCGAACGGAGCTTCGCGACCGCTGCGGCAGGGTCGGCCATCAGCCGCGCCCGGCTTTGTGCAGCTGCGCGTAGATCGAGCGCGCCGTCTTGGCCGGGAGCTCGGGCACGCCCTCGAGCTCCTCCTGCGTCGCGGCGAGAAACGCCTCCGGCGAGCCAAAGTGGCGGAGGATGGCACGGCGGCGGGCAGGGCCGACGCCCTGGAGCTCGTCGAAGATCGTCGCGAACGAGCGGGTCTCCCGCCGCTGCCGGTGGTAGTCGATCGCGAACCTATGCGCCTCGTCGCGGATCCGCTGGAGCAGCTGCAGCCCCGGTTGGTGCGGATCGAGCCGGATTGGATCCGGCCGACCGGGCACGAACACCTCCTCGGCGCGCTTGGCGAGCGCGATCACGGCCACGCGGGGCAGATCGTAGGCCTGCATCGCCGCGAGCGCAGCCGAGAGCTGCCCCTTGCCGCCGTCGATGACGACGAGATTGGGCGTGGCCGAGAAGCTTTCGTCGTAGTCCTCGGCGGTGACGTCGCGCAGCCGCGCGAACCGGCGCGAGGCCACCTCCGCGATCGCCGCGAAGTCGTCCTGGGCGCCGTTCAGCCCGCGGACGGCGAACTTGCGGTAGTGCCCCTTCTTCGCGACGGCGTCCTGGAAGACGACCATCGAGCCGACCGGCGACTCCGACTGGATGTTCGAGATGTCGAAGCACTCGATCCTGATCGGCAGGCTCTCGAGGTTGAGCGCCTCGCGCAGCTCCTCGAGGGCCTCGATCCGGCGCAGGCGCTTCTGCTCGACCTGCGCGGCGTCCGACTCGAGGGCGACCCGAGCGTTCTCGCTCGCGAGCTCGGCGAGCCTCCGCTTCTCGCCGCGTGCCGGCGCGCGCACCTCGACGCGGGCGCCGCGCTGCTCGCTCAAGAAGGTCTCAAGCGCGTCGTTCTCGCCGGCCTCCGGCGGGATCACGATCTGCGGCGGGATGCTCGGAGCCGACCCGTAGTACTCGAGACAGAACGCCTCGAGCACAGCGGCGAGGTCTTGCCCGGCGACGTTCTCGAGATGGAAACTGTAGCGGTCGATCATCTTGCCCTCGCGCAGCGGAAAGACCTGCACGGCCGCCCGATCGCCGTCCAGCGCGACGCCGACGACGTCGACCGTGCCGACCGAGCGCCTGTCGGCGGCCTGGCGCTCCGCCAGGTGCCGGACGGCGAACAGCCGGTTCCGCATCCGCGCGGCCTCTTCGAAGCGCTCGTTCGCGGCGGCCTCGCGCATCCGCTCCTCGACGCGGCGTTGAATCGGCTCGGTATCGCCGGAGAGGAACTCGATCACCTGGTCGATGATCGTGCGGTAATCCTCCTGCGAGATGTAGCCGACGCAGGGCGCATGGCAGCGGTCGATGTGGTAGTCGAGGCACGGGATGCCGGAGTGGCGGCCCGGCTTCGGCCCCTCGCACGGCCGGTACTGGAAGACCCGGTTGAGCACGTCGAGCGTCTGGCGGACCTTCTTCGCGCTTGCGTACGGGCCGAAGTAGACGACCCCACGGCGGTGCCGCTCGCGCGTGAACATGACGCGCGGGTAGTCGTCCTCGACCGTGACGGCGATGTACGGGAACGACTTGTCGTCGCGGAGGCGGATGTTGAAGGGCGGGCGGTGCCGCTTGACGAGGTTCTGCTCGAGGTGGAGGGCCTCGACCTCGTTGCGCGTCACGATCACCTCGACGTCGGCGGCGCGCTCCGGCAGCTGCGCAATCACCCCGCGTGCCGGCCCGCCGCGCTGGAAGTAACTGCGCACGCGCGGCCGCAGCGACTTCGCCTTGCCGACGTACAGGACCTGCCCACGTGCGTCCCGAAAAAGGTAGACCCCGGGCCGTCGCGGGAGGGTCTTCAGCTTCTCCTCGAGCCCCTCAACCACCGTGGGCAAGCCTAGCCGCCGCTACTCTGGACTGGTCTTGCGCGGCCTGGTAGGTGCGTTGATCGGGGCGCTCGCGCTTGCCGCTCCGGCGCACGCGGGCGGTCCGACGATGCGCGTGGGCGTCACCGCAGACATCGCGAAGCAGCCCGACCTGATGCTGGCGACCGCAGAGGTGGAGCGCGCGAAGCTCGCCGGCTTCGATTCCGTGCGCCTGACGCAGTACTGGCTGCCGGGCCAGACGGAGCCGACGGAGGCCGACCTCCAGGTGCTCCGCAACGTCGTCGACGCAGCGGCTCTCCAGGCACTGCCGGTCTACCTCAGCGTCTCGCACCCAGGGAGCCGGACGACGCCGCTGACCGCGGAGGCACGCGGACAGTTCGCGCAGTTCGTCGCCGCGCTCGCGCGGGCCCTCCCGGGGGTGCGTAACTTCACGATCGGCAACGAGCCGAACCTCAACCGCTTCTGGCTGCCGCAGTTCAACGACGACGGCACCGACGCCGCCGCTCCGGCGTACCTCCAGCTGCTGGCCGAGGCCTACGACGCGCTCAAGGCCGTGTCGCCGAAGATCGTCGTGGTCGGGGGCGCGATCTCACCCCGGGGCAGCGACAACCCGGCGCTCCCGCGACACACACACTCGCCGACGCAGTTCATCCTCGACCTCGGCACCGCCTACCGTGCGAGCGGGCGCGGCCGGCCGGTGATGGACGCGCTCGCGATCCACCCGTTCGCCGACAACTCGAGCGTCGCGCCGTCGGTGCCGCATCCGACGACAACCTCGATCGGAATCGCCGACTACGGGAAGCTGGTCGCGATGCTCGGGCGCGCCTTCGACGGGACGGCGCAGCGCGGCTCGACGCTGCCGATCTACTACAACGAGTACGGGGTCGAGT
>JBKOXJ010000183.1:0-5540 GCA_046724905.1 Actinomycetota bacterium
GGGCTGGACCTGGCTCGCCATCGTCGGCGTGGTCGCCACGGTGATTTCGATCTACTACTACGCTGGCGTCATCGGCGCGATGTACTTCCGCCGCTCGATCGAAGTGGGCATCGCTCCGGCCGGCGGCTCGCCGCCACGTGATGTGGCGCTCTCCGCATCGGTTCTCGGCGCCGTCGTCGTCACGATCGGGGCCTTCATCGCCGCGGGCCCGCTCCTCGACGTCGCGCGCGACGCCGTCTTCTCCCTCGGGTTTCCGCACTAATCGATGCTTGACCGGAAACTGACCGGAAACCGTGGCACCGCCAGATGACGCCCGTGACACGTCACGATCGCCCCCGACGCCACCACATTCTCCGGCCAAGCATCTGATGCCGCGGCACGTCGTCGTGCTCGGCGGTGGCGCCACCGGCGAGGCCTTCATGAGTGCGCTGCGCAGGCTGGACAAGGACGTCCGCATGACCCTCGTGGAAGACGAGCTCGTCGGCGGCGAGTGCTCTTACTGGGCGTGCATCCCGTCCAAGACCTTGCTCCGGCCGGTCGAGATCGCCTTTCGGACGCGGCTGGCGCCGGGCGTCAGTGCGACGACCGACCCCGTCCAGATCTTCAAGTGGCGAGACGAGATCGCGAAGAAGGACGATACGAGCCCGGTCGAGTGGGTCGAGCGGCTCGGCGCAGAGGTCGTGAAGGGAAGCGCGCGCATCGAAGCCCCCGGCCGCATCGACGTCGGCGGTCGAACCCTCGCGTACGACGAGCTGATGGTCTCGACCGGCTCGTTGCCCGCAATGCCGCCGATCGAAGGGCTCGCAGAGGCGGGCGTCTGGACGAGCCGCGAAGCGACAAGTGCCTCAGCGGTGCCCGAGAGCCTCCTCATCGTCGGAGCGGGCGCCGTCGGCTGCGAGCTGGCGCAGTTCTACGCGCGCGCAGGGAGCAAGGTGACGCTCATCCAGAGCGGGGACTTCATCCTGCCCCGTGTCGACCGCGAGGCGGGCGACCTTCTCGCCGAGTTCTTCGGCGAGGAGGGAATCGACATCCGGCTCAACGCAAGGGCGCAGCGAGTGGAACGGATCGACGGGGGCCTGCGGCTCGAACTCGAGGGCGAGACGCTCGAGGCGAGCAACCTCCTCGTGGCAACGGGGAGGCGTCCGAACGTCGAGGGCCTCGGGCTCGAGAACGTCGATATCGAGGTAGGACGGGAGGGCATCACGGTCGATGACCGCCTCTGCGCCGGCGACCGCGTGTGGGCTGCCGGCGACGTGACGGGCATCGCGCTCTTCACCCACGTGGGGAAGTACCAGGGCCGAGTCGCTGCGGCGAACGTGGCAGGCCGGGAGCGGCGGGCGGACTACCGGGCGCTGCCCTCCACGATCTTCACCGACCCGCAGGTGGCCGCCGTCGGCGACACCAGCGGGGAAGGCGCCGTGGTCGCCAAATGGGACCTGACGAAGATCGCGCGCACCGGGACGTTCCAGAAGCCGAAGCGTCCGGGCTTCGCCAAGCTCTTCGCCGATCCCGAGCGAAAGGTCCTCGTCGGCGCCGTGCTCGTGGGGCCGGAAGCCGGTGAGTGGATGGGCCAGCTCACCCT
Source organism: Actinomycetota bacterium (assembly GCA_046724905.1). Lineage (GTDB taxonomy): Bacteria > Actinomycetota > Thermoleophilia > Gaiellales > Gaiellaceae > JBKOXJ01. The sequence goes on from JBKOXJ010000183.1 coordinate 1,583, forward strand.
CGCGATTCGCGCCCAGGTTCCCGTCAACGTCATCCGCGACACGATCCAGCCCTTCCCGACGTTCTCCGAGGCGATCTTCTTCGCCGCGCGGGAGCTCGAGTTGTAGGCTCATCCGGCCATGACGACCGACCTCGCCGAGAGCCTCGCCCGCTTCAATCTCTTCGCCGACCTCGACCGCACCCAGCTCGAGGCGATCGCCGACCCAGACGGCGAGCGCAGCTTCGCAGCGGGCGAGCGCATCATGCGCCGGGGCATGAGCGGCACCGGTTTCTACGTCATCCTCGACGGCGAGGCGATCGTGAAGGTGGGGGACGACGAGCTCAATCGCCTCCACCCGGGCGAGTTCTTCGGCGAGATCTCGACGCTCCTGGGCGAGCCTCTTACGGCCGACGTGATCGCTCAGACGCCGATGCGTGTGCTCGAGATCCCGGGGCCGAAGCTGGAAGCCTTCCTTCTCAGTTACCCGCGCGTGATGTATCGCATCCTCCTGACCGAAGCGCGCCGGCTGCAGGAAGTGCTCGCTTGGCGGTCCTAGTTATGGCGGCCCGACCGGCGACAGTCACCGGCCTGGGAACGGCTGCAAAGCATCGCCGTGCTTTGTCCTCGGTCGCCCCCGTATCGCAATTCGATACGAGGGCTCCCTGCGTCCGCGCCCGGCTCGCTTTTCGCGCGCCCCAGCCGCGCTGATGCCGCCGGCCGAACCGCCCCGTCCGTTCCCGCCGGGGGAATACCCGGTCGTCGTGGTCGGGAGCGGCCCGGGCGGCCTGCAGACGAGTTACGCGCTCTCGCGGGTCGGAGTCGAGCACGCCGTCATCTCGCAGGACGACTCGCCGGGAGGCATGTTCCGCAAGTGGCCGATCTATCAGCGCTTGCTCTCCTGGACGAAGCCCGACGCTCCCCCCGAGCGCACCACGCGGGAGTACGAGTGGTACGACCACAACAGCCTCGTCGCGGACGAGGAGGCCTGCCGCGCCCGCGTCGCGGCGGAGATGGACCGGACGTTCATGACGCCCTCGAGAGCCGAGATGGAGCGGGGCCTCGCGAGCTTCGCCGACCACGGCGGAGTCACAGTGCGCTACGGCTGCACGTGGGAGTCGACGCGCCGCGAGGAAGACGGCTTCACCCTCGTCACCTCGGAGGGCGAGTACCGAGCTCGAGCGGTCGTCTTCGCGATCGGCGTCACGGACCCTTGGAAGTCCGCCATCCCCGGAATCGATGCGGTGCCTCACTACGCCGAGACCCAGGAGCCGCGCGCGTACCAGGGCAAGCGCGTCCTCGTCATCGGCAAACGCAACTCGGGGTTCGAGCTCGCCGACGGGCTCGAGCCGTGGGCACGCCAGATCGTCCTGGTCTCGCCGCGTCCGGTCCAGGCGCGCGTTCTCGCGCTCGCGACCGTCCGCGTCCGCTACTTCGAACCCCTCGAAGATGCGGCCTGGGGCGGCGGGACACTCGCGCTCGACGCCGCCGTCGAGCGGATCGAGCGCACCGACGCCGGCTACCGCCTGGTCGCCCAGGGAACGACGAAACCGGGCGAGCTCGTCCTCGAGACCGACATGGCGATCGCCGCCACCGGGTTTCGAGCGCCGCTCCGCAATCTGCCCGAGCTGGGACTCGACACCGTGGGCGACGGCCGCATTCCCGCTCTTACACCGCACTGGGAGAGCGTCAGCCTGCCGAGCGCCTTCTTCGCCGGGAACGCCATGCAGGGCGCCGCAGGCCTCCGGAAGCACGGCGTGGGGAGCGCGTCCGGCACGGTCAGCGGCTTTCGCTACAACGCGCGCATCCTCGCGCGCCACCTGGCGAAGCGACTCGGGCACCGCGTCGAGATCGAGCGCGTTGCGCGCGACGACATCGTCCCGTACCTCGTCTCCGAGCTCCGCTCGGCGCCGGAGCTCTGGGTGCAGAAGGGCTACCTCGCTCGAGCGGTGTTCCCCGACGGCACGACCGACATCGTCCCGCTGGCTCACTTCCTCGACAACTGCGAGCGTGGCTCGATCGCAGCAACGATCGAGATGAACGCGGAAGGCGAGATCTACCCGGTCGTCTACGGACGGCGGCGGGACGAGATCGACGAGCACGCGCTGCCGCCGCACCCATTGCACGACTACCGAGAGGAGGAGTACAGGCGCGAGCTTCAGTCTCTGCTCTGACCGCGTTCCTCGTCGCGCCGGTGGTCGGCCTGGTGTTGCTGCTCGCCTGGTCGCGGCTCGACCTGCACTGGGAGGACCATCCCGCTCACTTCTGGCTCGTCCTCATCACCGGCGTCGTCACGGCGGCGCTCGCCCTTCTCACCGGTGAGGCCGCGGCCCGGCGCCGAGACGCACGGGTGCTGCGCCTCTCGATCGCGTTCTTCGCCACCTCCGGCTTCCTCGGCCTGCACGCGCTCGCGACGCCGGGCGTGCTCCTCACTCAGAAGAACGCGGGCTTCGACGCCGCCTCGGCCATCGGGCTCCTGATCGCCTCGCCGATCGCCGCGTGGTCGGCCGTCGAAGCGGACGAGCGTTCGCGCGCCTTCGTCAGCAGGCGCTGGACGCTGTACGGAGCCCTCAGTCTCGTGATCGCCTTGTGGGCCGGAATCTCCCTGGCCACCTTGCCGCCCCTCGACGAGCCGATCGACGACCCGGGCCCGCTCCTCCTCGGCCTCTTCGCAGCCGGCACTCTGGTGTACGGCCTCGCCGCTGTCGGCTATCTCAGGCTCTACCGGCTGCGCGCGCGGCCACTGCTCCTCGCCGCAGTCGCCGCCTTCGCGCTTCTCGCCGAGGCGATGCTCGCGATCGCGCTTGGCCAGAACTGGCACCTGACGTGGTGGGAGTGGCACCTGCTCATGCTGCTCGCCTTCGGCCTCGTGGCGCAGGCGGCTTGGCGCGAGTGGCAGGAAGAAGGCTCCCCGGCGGAGATCTGGGCGGACTTCTACGAAGGCGTGACGTGGGGACACGAAGAGGAGGCCACCGTCTTCTTCGCCGATCTGCAGGGCTTCACGCGCTGGTCGGAGTCCCACGGCGAGATGGAGGTGACGGCCATGCTCGACGAGTACTTTGCGGCAGGCATCCCGGTTGTGCGCGCCGGTGCACGAAACGTGCGCACGATCGGCGACGCGATCATGGCCTATTTCACGGAGGACGGCCACGAGCGGCGGGCAGCCGCGGCCGCGCTCGACTTCCAACGACGGGTGCGGGCTGTCTCCGAGTCGCATCCGGAGTGGCCCCGCTTCCGCGCCGGCCTGAACACAGGGCGCGTGAACGTCGGGATCACGGCCGGCGCGCGGGAGGAGACGGTCCGCGGCGACGCCGTCAACGTGGCCGCGCGGCTGGAAGGTCAGGCGCGTGCGGGCGAGGTGGTCGTCGGGGAGACGACCAGGGCAGCGCTGGGAGATGACGTCGAGGTCGAGGACCTCGGCGAGCTACCCGTCAAGGGAAAGGAACGCCCGGTCCGCGCCTACGTCCTGCGGGCGCTTGCGGCCCACGGGCACGAGCGCGATGAGCGCCTGCGCGATAAGGAGCACGAACCCCAGGGCTAGGACGCCTGTTGCCGAGGGCGGCACGTGCCCGGTCGCGACGGAGGGCTCCCTGATCGCAGCGCCGATCACGACCGTGGCGACGAGAAGGGCCGACAGCGTCGCCTGAACGCGGCCGAGCGTGTCCACCTGCCCGTCGTTGACGGTGTCGACGACGCGTGCGAAGCAGAGAAGGCCCGCGCCCGCGGTCAGTGGGACTCCCGCGACGAGGAGGTAAAAGGAGGCGCCGGCGAAGCCAACGGCATCCGAGACGGCGGTGGCGAGAAGGAGTGCCGCAGCCAGTTCCACGGCCATCGCCGAGGCGCCCGTACGCGTCTGCCACATGGGCTCATAGGTTTGCCGCAGGGTCGGACAGTCCTTCGTTACGCTCCGGCGCATGGCCAATGTCTCTCTCACCTGGCTCGGCCACGCGGGCTTCCGGCTCGACGGCTCGAGCGGAAAACG
>JBKOXJ010000110.1:0-13566 GCA_046724905.1 Actinomycetota bacterium
GAGTCGCGGGGCATGGAGTTCGTCGACCTCCAGCGCGAGCAGTGGATCATCCAGGACCTGACGCGTGCCAATCGCGGCCCGATCTCTCCGGAAGGGCTGCGCGAGATCTACCAGGCGATCTTCGACCTGACGAAACGCGAGGTCGACCGCTCCGGCGAGTCGGGGTGAATTCCATCCCGCGCAGACTCCGCGGCCTTCGGCCGCTCCGCTGCACGCTCCGATCCAAGTTGGCACATTTCACTCCGTGAGAGTGTTCTCGGGCATCCGCGCCTCGGGCGACAAGACGCTCGGCAACTACTCGGGCGGCTTCCGCCAGTACGCAGCCACGCAGGAGCAAGGCGACGCCTTCTTCTGCGTGGTCGACATGCACTCGATCACGACGCCGTTCGAGCCGGACGTCCTGCGCGAGTCGACGCTCTCGGTGGCGGCCTGGCTGTTCGCGACAGGCCTCGATCCGGAGCGATCGACGGTCTTCGTCCAGAGCCACGTCCATCCGCATGCCGAGGCGGCGTGGCTGCTCGGCGCGGTTACGAGCTTCGGCGAGCTGCGGCGGATGACGCAGTTCAAGGAGCGCTCCGACGAGCAGGAGTTCGTCTCGGCCGGGCTCTTCAACTACCCGGTGCTGATGGCGGGGGACATCCTGCTCTACCAGACCGACATCGTCCCGATCGGCGACGACCAGCGGCAGCACCTCGAGCTCACTCGGACGATCGCCGAGCGCTTCAACTCGCGCTTCGGCGAGACGTTCACGATTCCGGAGGGCGTCTACCCGGACGAAGGCGCACGGGTCAAGAACCTCCAGGAGCCCGAGCGGCTGATGTCGACGTCGCGCGGGGCGCCCGGCGGCGTCGTGCGGATGAACGACGCGCCCGACGTGATCCGGAAGAAGATCAAGACGGCCGTCACGGACTCCGGCACGGTCGTCCGGCATGACCCCGAGGGCAAACCGGGGATCTCGAACCTGATCGAGATCATGGCGGTGGCGACGAAGACGCCGATCTCCGAGATCGAGAGCCGCTACGACGGCGAGGGCTACGGGCGCTTCAAGGAGGACGTGGCCGAGGCGGTCGTCGAGCTGCTCGTGCCGATCCAGCAGCGCTACGACGAGCTGCGGGCGGACGAGGCCGAGCTGCGGCGCCTGCTCGCGATCGGGGCCGACAAGGCGCGGGAAGCCTCGACACCCACGCTCGAGGCGATGTACGAGCGGATGGGGTTCGTCAGGCCCTAGATCCGCTCACGTCCTTCGCGCGCGCCGCCGATCCATAGGCGGTGGTTCGTCTCGCGCTGATCCTGCTGATCGCCACCGTCGCCGTCGTCTTGCTGGGCCGCGCAGCGCTGGGCGCGTTTTCGAGCGGCGACCCCGCCGACCTGCATGCTGCGGCGCGCTCGCTGGTGCCGCCGGAGCTGCCGCTTTTGCTCGAGCAAGAGGGCGCCTGCGTGATGCTGAAGGACGATCCCTCGTGCGTCACGGTCTACTTCGCGAGCGGCGGGCGACTGCGTCGCGAGCGGCTGCGGCTCGTCGAGCACCGCGCGACGGCGGCCGGCTGGACGAGGTACACCGGCCCCGGGAGTGCCGGCGTGGCTTACGTCCGGGGGCGCTACAAGGCGTTCGTGTTCCTGGAGCGGCGGGACTCTTTCTGGCGGGACGCCTGCCGGAGGCTCCGCGGCTATCGGTTCATCTCGGAGTGCGCCGACTCGGTGCTCGTTCAGGTGCTGCCCTGAGGCGGTCGACTTCGTCTCGCGTGAGCTCGCGCCACTCGCCCGGCTCGAGGCCGTCCACCGTCAGGCCGGCGTAGCGGCTGCGGTGTAGCGTACGCGCCGGGTGGCCGAGCGCCTCGACCATCCGCTTGACCTGGTGCTTGCGGCCCTCGTGGAGCGTGAGCTCGATCCGGCCGGGGCCGAGGCGGCGTGCCCGCGCCGGCGCAGTGCGCCCGTCGTCGAGATCGACGCCGTCACGGAGACGGCGCAGCGCCTCGTCGTCCGGGTCGCCCTCGACCTCGACCTCGTAGACTTTCTCGACGCCGTAGCGCGGGTGGGCGAGCCGGTGCGCCAGCTCGCCGTCGTTCGTCAGCAGCAGCGCGCCCGTCGTGTCGGCGTCGAGGCGGCCGACGGGGACGATGCGGCTTGGGTGGTCAACGAGATCGACGACCGTCGTGCGTCGTCGCGGATCGCGCGCCGTCGTCACGACCCCGGCGGGCTTGTGCAGGAGGACGTACGAGAGCTGCTGCGGCGCCAGCGCCCTACCGTCGAGCTCGACGCGGTCGCCGGGCTCGACGAACGTGTTCAGCTCGCCCGGTGCGCCGTTCACGAGGACCCGCCCGGCCTTGATCAGCTCGTCGGCCTTCCGGCGGGACGCGACTCCGGCGCGCGCGAGGTACGCGTTGAGACGCATCCATGCGATATTCCCGCACGTGCCCTACTACATCTCGCTGATGCGCTGGACGACCCAGGGCATGGCGGGCCTGCCCGCTTGGCGCGAGCGGGTCGAGGAGGGGGAGCGTACGATCGAGGACGCGGGCGGAAAGCTCGTCGGCGTCTACGTCACGCTCGGCCGCTACGACGTCGTCGAGATCTTCGAGGCGCCCGACGACGACACGGCGGCGGAGATCGTGATGAAGCTGCAGCGGCACGGGGCCGAGCACACCGAGACGCTACGTGCGTTCACGCGCGACGAGGCCGAGGAGATCATCCGGAAGCTGTAGGCGCGGGCGTCTCCGCGGGCCAGGCCCCTGCTCCCGTCCCTAACCCCCACCCACCCGGGGAATGAGGGTTGAGGGTAGACGCTCCGCGGCTGCGAGATGTGACAGATCTGTGCCGAAAGCGTGCGGGTTCTACGCAGACCGCTGCTCGGCCACGGCGTGCAGGCGCTCGCGAAGCTCGTCCGCGTCGCCACCGAGGTCGTCGAGCCGCGGCAGCTCCGAGAGGCTCGCGAGGCCAAAGAGTCGCTCGAAGAGCGCCGTCGTCCGGTAGCGAACGGCGCCGCCGGCCCCCTCGTCCCGCCCCGCCTCCGCGATCAGCCCACGCTCGACCAGTCCAGCCACGGCCGAGTCGGCCGCGACGCCGCGGATCCGAGCGATCGCAGGGCGCGAGCAGGGGCCGAGATAGGCGATCACCGCCAGCGTCTCGAGCGCCGCTTGCGATAGGCCCCGCTGCACCGGCCGCTCGAACAGGCGTGCACAGGCTTCGGCGGACTCGCGCGAGGCGCGGAACGCCCAGCCGCCGGCAACCCGTTCGAGCACGATCCCGCTCCGGCCCTCGCGGTACCGCTCGCCGACAAGCCCCATTGCCGTCTCCACGCGCTCCGCGTCGTCGTCCGCCGCCGTCGCGAGCTCGTCGACAGTCAGCGGCTGCGACGCGACAACGAGCAGGGACTCGAGCGTGCGGGCGAGCCGGTCGAGCGGGTTGCTCGTGATCAGGCGGAGCGGGCGTTCCACGCGGGACTCCTTTTCTCTCTGGAAGCTTTCTCCTCTTGCCGCAGGACGCGGATCGGCCCGAACGGCGCCGCCTGCGAGATGGCGATCTCGCCCGTTCGACGCAGCTCCAGCAGCGCGAGGAACGCCACGGCCTGCTCCGCGCGCGAGAGCTCCTCGAGCTCAGCGTCGAAGTCGAACTGTGACCGGCGGCGTAGCAGCGCCCGGAACCGTTCGAGGAACCGCGACACCGGCGGGAACCGCAGTTCCATGTGCGCGAGCGAGACGGCCGGCGGCTCGGCGCCCAGCGCCCGCAGCGCCTGCGCGAGCGACGCCGGATCCTGCCGGGCGAGCCGCCGCTCGGGCCGTGGCTGCAGCGGCGCCGGCCCAAGCCGGAAGAACCGATCGCTCTCGCCGGCAAGCCGCTCCGCGAGCCAGTGAGCCGCCTCCTTCATCCGACGGTACTCCTCCAGCCGCCGCGCCAGCTCCTCGGCCGCCTCCTCGGGCTCGAGCTCGTCGAGGTCGGCGTCCGTCTCGAAGAGCGAGCGCGCCTTCAGCTCGAGCAGGGCGGCGACGAGTACCAGGAACTCGCCGCAGGCGTCGAGATCGAGCTCGTCGCGGGCCGCCAGGCGTTCCACGAACGCGACGACGATGCCGGCGACGTCGACCTCTCCGAGGTCGAGCTCCTCGCGGAGCACGAGGGTCAGGAGCAGGTCGAACGGGCCCTCGAACGCGTCGAGGTCGAGCTCGAGCTCGCGCACCAGCACGGACGGGAACTTAGCGGGCGGGACGGACGCGGCTGCGCGGGACGGCCATCGTCCGGCGGCGACGCTCCTCGGGCTTGCGGCGACGCAACCGCAGTCGCGGGCGGGGTGCGCCGTAGAGCTGCCACCAGATGAAGAAGAGCGACGAGGCCGTGAACAGCAGCAGAGCGACCCAGGCGTTCAGGCGCATGCCCCAGAAGTGGTGCGCGGGATCGACTCGGAGGAGCTCCTCGAAGAAGCGGCCGAAGCAGTAGTAGGCCACGTAGAGCGAGAAGAGCGCGGGCGGCCGGAACCGGAAGCGCCTGTCGAGGAGCAGCAGCAGTCCGACTCCGGCCGTGTCCCAGAGCAGCTCGTAGAGGAAGGTCGGCTGGAACGTCGTGCCCGGCGGGTACTGCTGGCTATGGGCCTGGTCGATCTCGAGCGCCCACGGCAAGTCGGTCGGCTTGCCGTACAGCTCCTGGTTCCACCAGTTGCCGATCCGGCCGATCCCCTGTGCGAGCAGGAGACCCGGCGCGACGGCGTCCATGAACGCGAGCACGCTTGCCCCCGAGCGGCGGACGACGATGGCGCCGGCGATCGTCCCGAACAAGATCCCGCCCCAGACGCCGAGCCCGCCCTCCCAGACCTCGAAGACGCCCTTCCACTTCGGGTCCGGCACCTCGTTCCAGCTCGTGAGCACGTGGTAGAGGCGTGCGCCGACGATTCCCGCCGCGACGCCCCAGACCGCGACCCGGAAGACGAGATCCCAGTCGCCGCCGCGCCGGACCCAGCGGACGCCCGTCAGCCAGACGCAGGCCGCGATCGCGACCAGGAGCGTGATCCCGTACAGCCGCAGCGTCAGCGGGCCGATCTCGACGGCGCCCGAGTGCGGCGAGGGAATAGTCGCGAGCACGGCGGGCATTCTGCCCGCGCAGCCTTGCCCCATGCGTCTGAGGCGACGCTTGCGGCACCGGCCATCTGGACGTGCCGTTCATCCGCGCGTCCGTCTGAAATGACCGGTCGACCCGGTCGAGCTTGTCGAAAGCGCCCTAGAGCAGGATCTGGAGCGCGAGCTCCGGCGAGCAGCCGCGGTGGACGAGACCAATCGCCACGTGGAGGTCGACGTCGAGGCGGATGGCCAGCTTCGTGGCCGCCTCGTCGTCATAGCCGGCGCGGAGGAGCGCCTCCATCCGCCAGGCCTCGATCCGCTCCTGCTCGGTCTCGAAGGAAACTTGGGCTTCAGCTGCAGTCATCGATCGTCTCGCGCGTCAGAGTAACCATCCTTCATTCGGTCAAACGCCGCTCGCGGTTGTCCCCATACCGGGGGATTGGCCAAATTAACTGAGTCTTAACCCAGCCGGCGGCGGAGCCCGACGGCCGCGGCTCCGGCGAGCGCGAAGAGGCCGGCGGCGATCGGCCAGCGCGAGACGCCGGCCGTCCGCGACTCGGCAGCCCGGATCGTCACCCGGTGCGGTGCGAAGACCGTTCCGTCGCGCGTGCCGGGGCTGACGCTCCACGTGCCGGCGGTGGGAAAACGGACCTTGGCGATCCAGCCTTGACGGGTTCGGCGGCCGACTACGACGAGCGTCCGCCCCGTCCCCTGCTGCTCGAGCCTGAGGGCCGGGACGACGTCCTGAAGGGCCTGGCCGACGCAGGTGACGACCGTGAGCTTGGCGGTCCACGTCTCGCCTGCCCGCAGGTCGTTGGGCGGAGCGGCCGCGTCGACGTAGAGCCCGCCGGCGGCAGCTGCGCCCGGAAAGACGAGGGCCAGCGCCGAAAGCCCGATCAGCAAGCGTCGCATGTGGAGGTGTACACCTACATCTACACAGGGGTTCCCAGTCATCAGATCTCCCGCGCGAGCTCGAGCGCCTGCTTCTTCGTCAGCGGCCCCTCGAGGCGGTACGTGAGGCCGCCCCGCACCCAGATGAGGACGTTGCCGGCGATCCGCACAGTCTTCTCGCGGACGATGCCGTCCGGGCCCGCGTACATGACGACATGCGGTGCGCCCTCGATCCAGAAGCCCGGGTTCCCCTCGACGACAATCGGCTGGACGAGCGTTCCGCTGCCCGCGAGCTTCTTCGCGAACTGGTATTGGTCTCCGAGGAGCTCGCTGAGGAGCAGCGGCTTGCCGTCGCGCTCGAGCGCGACGGACGCGAAGGAAGGCTGCGCGTAGAAGTTGCGCGGGTGCACGCCCTTCGGCAGGTGGAAGCGGAAGCCCGCGCGGCGCTCCGCCTGGGCACGCGTCAGCGCCGGGCCGAGGCCGCTCGTGATCGGCGCTTCGCGCGCAGGCGGGAGCGTGTCGACGCGCTCGATCGTCACGCCGCCGAGATGGAGGAAGCGCAGGATCGCCGAGCGTGCGGGTGGGACGGCGAAGGCGACGGCGAGCGCGAGGGCTACGAGCGCGACGGCGACCGCCAACGTCCGGCGCTGCGGCCACCAGGCGGGGCGCGCGCGTTCTTCGTCGAGCCTGCGGCGCACCGGCCGCGCGAGATCGGGCGTCGGCGGGTACGCAATCTCCGCGGCCAGCGCGCGAAGCTCGAGCTCGAGCTCAGCCATTCTGCTCTCCGATCTGCTCCCGCAGGTGCCCGAGGGCGCGCGAGAGCCTCGACTTGACGGTTCCCTTCCGAACTCCTAGCGCCGACGCGGTCTCCTCCTCCGAGAAGCCCAGCAGGTACCGGTACGAGACGACGAGGCGCTCCTCCTCGCGTAGCCCGTTGAGCGCCTGCACGAGCACCTCGTGGCGCTCGGCCGAGAGCACCGCCGCCTCGGGGGACGGGACCGCGTCCCCCGGGCGGCTTTCTTCGGCCGCACGCAGCGCGAGCGTCGCGCGCCTGCCGGCGGATCTGCGACGGTTCTTCGCCTCGTTCGCGACGATGCGCAGCAGCCAGGGCCGCCACGGTTCCCCCGAACGGAATCGAGCGAGCGCCCGATAGGCCTTGATGAACCCGTCCTGGGCGGCCTCCTCGGCATCGGCCGCGTTGCCCGTGATCAGGTATGCGGTACGGAAAGCCAGGGTCTGGTGCGCGTGCACGAGTTCCTCGTAGGCCGCGGCGTCGCCGCGCTTTGCTCGTTCGACAAGCTCGGATTCGTCGAGTGGCCGGTCCACCACCGCTGCTTCTACACCGCCCACGGCCCGCCCGTTCCCGACCGTGTGGATGGACTGTTGCGCTTCTCTGACTCTGGGACGTGGCCCTCCGAGCCACGTCCGGGGACAGTCCCCATTAGGAAAGTGTGTGGTTAGGGGCCGGCGAGGACGACGCCGTTCCGCGCCGGCACCCGCACCGCGACCGTTCCGGACGAGCTCACGGTCCAGGACGGGCCGGAGAGCAGATCGGTCAACACGGCGCCTGACGCGTAGCCGGGCGCGCGCAACGTGACCGCCGCCTCGGAGCCGCCCTTGTTCACGGCGACCAGCACCGGCTTCGCCGCCGCGCCGGTGCGCACGTACGCGTAGACGTTGCCGCGGGCGAGCAGCGTCGCGATCCCGCCCGCGCGCAGCGCCGGCTGCTCGTGCCGGATCGTCGCGAGCCGCGAGTACCAGGCGATCGCGTCCGCGCTCGGCGGCCCGTAGACGGAGGGGTCGCCGCCGGCGTCGAGCCACGGATACGGCGCCCGGTTGTACGGATCCGGAGCACCGAACGACGGTGCGTCGATCGCGGCCTCGTCTCCGTAGTACACGAGCGGCGCGCCCGGGTACGTGAACTGGACGATCGACGTGACGCGCATCCGCTGGAATGCAAGGTCGAGAGTCGTCTCGCCCGTCTGGGTCAGCTCGTAGAAGAGCCGACTCGTGTCGTGCGAGTCGACGAGGTTCAGCATCGCCGCCGTCGCCTGGGGCGGGTAGTCCTCGCGGACGGCCGCGAGCGCGCTGGCGAATTGGGCCGCGTCAAGAACCGGCAGCGTCGCCTGGGAGTCGCCGAAGTCCTCGGTCCTCGCGAAGCCGATCAGCGCGCGCCGGAAGCGGTAGTTCATGACCGAGTCGAACTCGTTCCCGAGCAGGTACGCGCTCGCGTCCGGCCACACCTCGCCGATGAGCGGCGCCTCGGGCGCGTAGGACCGCACGGTCGACCGGAAGTCCCGCCACCAGTCGTGCGGCACCTGGTCGGCCGCGTCGAGCCGCCAGCCCGCCGCGCCTCGCTCCGCCCAATGCCGGACGACGCTGTTCGGGCCGCGGTACATGAAGTCGCGTACGGCGGCGTTCTCGTGGTTGAGCTGCGGCAGCGTGTCGAGGTTGAAGAAGGACGCATAGTCCGAGCCGCGACACGGCGCGGCGGTGCTCGTGAAGTGGTACCAGGCCCGATACGGCGAGCTCGCCGATTCGCACGCGCCGACCTCCGGATACCGGTGAAAGCGGTCGAAGTACCGGCTGTCCGACGAGGTGTGGTTGAAGACGCCGTCGAGGATCAGGCGGATGCCACTCGCGCTGGCCGCGCCGGCCAACGCTGCGAAGGCAGCGTCTCCGCCGAGCGCAGGATCGATCTGGAGGTAGTCGTCCGTGTCGTAGCGATGATTCGAGCGCGCCGCAAAGATCGGCGTCAGCCAGATCGCGTCGACGCCGAGCGCCTTCAGGTAGTCGAGCTTCTGCTGAATCCCAGCCAGGTCGCCGCCGAAGAAGTCGCGGTTGAACTGCCCACCGGGCGCGCGCGGGTCCTCGAGCCGCTCGTTCCACGTCGCGTGGCCAGTCGCTTGTACGCCGCCGTAGAAGACCGGGCAGCCGACCCCGCTCCCGGGCCGGCAGTAGTCGTTTCCCACGCCGCCGTCGCGGAAGCGATCGACGAAGATCTCGTAGACGAACGCCCCTTGGAGCCAGCTCGGCGTCGTGAACGACGGGTCGTAGACGGTCAGCTGGTAGCGCTGCTGCTCGAGCGAGCTCGTCTCGCCGCGGCCGCCCTGGTGGACGTCGTCGTCCGGACCCGCGCTGTCGTCCCCGTACCAGCGCGTCGTGCGGCCGGCGCGAACCCGGAAGACGTAGCCGAGGAGCGACGGCGTCGCAGGCGTCCGGAAGGTCACCGACCAGAGCGATCCGGCCCGCCGCATCGGGTAGTCGCGGACCGTCGTCCTGTCGGTCAGCGGGTTCGTGGTGTAGACGCGCAGCGTCGCCCGGGTGCTCTTCGCGCCGGTCGCCCGGACGCGGAGGGTGACGCGTGTCCCGGCCGGCACGGCGCCCTGCGGACTGCGGTAGGCGGCGGAGAACGAGTCGTGGAAGAGCCGGAGCGGCGCCGCGGCAGCCGGCGGCGACGCGGCCACCGCGGCGAGGGCCGCAAGCGACGAGACCAGACCCCGCATCGCGCCAAGCTAACCAGCGCGGCCGCGATCGCTCAAGCGGTTACACGACGGCGCTCTCGCCGAGAAGCGCCTTCACCTCGCCGAAGAAGTCAGGCCCCGGCTGGACGCGATACCCCGGCCCGAACTCGAGCGTCTTCGAGCCCTCCGACAGCTGCATCGCCACGAACACGGGCACCTCGCCCGGGTTGCGCTGGAGCACGTCGGCGAGCTCGCGGATCAGACCGGCCCGCGCCGACCGGGCGTCGACGCGCAGGTGCACCGCCGTCCGCTCCGGAGTCGCCTCGAACGGCGAGACCTCGATCGCGATCAGCTTCGTCTCGCCCTCTTGCTTGTGGTCGACCCGCCCCTTGACGACGAGGATCGCGTCGGGCTCGAGCAACTCGCGCGCCTCCGCGTAGACCGAGTTGAAGACCACGACCTCGGCCGAGCCGGTCAGGTCGTCGAGGCGCATGAAGACCATCGGCTCGCCCTTCTTCGTCGTCAGCTGCTTGAGCCCGCCGACGATCCCGCCGACGGTCACGATCTCCCCGTCCCGGCGGCGCTCGAGCTCCGCGAGACCGCTGTCGGTCTTCCGCCGCAGCTGCTCGCGGATCGCCGTCAGCGGGTGCTCGGACACGTAGAGCCCGAGCGTCTCCTTCTCGAGGCGTAGCAGCATCTGCTTCTCGAACTCGCCGGGCGGTACGACCGGATGGTGGCGCGGCCGCTCTTCCCCCGCGCCGTTCTCGGCCAGGTCGAAGATCGAGCTCTGTCCGGCGAGGCGGTCGGCCTGCTGCTTCCCGCCCCATTGCACGGCCTGGTCGAGCACGGCGAGCATCCCCATCCGCGACGAGCCGTCGAGCCGGTCGAGCGCCCCGCACTTGACGAGCGACTCGAGCGCGCGCTTGTTCGCGACCTGGACGTCGACGCGCTCGACGAAGTCCCAGATCGACATGTACGGCCCGTGCGCCTCGCGCTCCGCCACGATCGCGCGCGCGCACGCATCGCCCACGTTCTTGACGGCGTTCAGCCCGAACCGGATCGCACCGCCCACGACGGCGAAGTCGCAGGCCGACTCGTTGACGTCCGGCGGCAGCACTTCGATCCCCATCTCGTCGCACGCGTTGACGTAGAAGGGCACGCGGTCCTTCGTATTCATCACGGACGAGATCAGCGCGGCCATGTACTCGCGCGGGTGGTGGGCGCGGAGCCACGCGGTGCGATAGGCGATTAGCGCATAGCAGGCGGCGTGCGACTTGCCGAATGAGTAGTCCTGGGAGGCCTCCATGTCCTTCCAGAGCTGGTTCGCGACCGCGGGGGTCGTACCCGAAGCGGCGGAGCCTTCGAGGAACTTGTCCTTCTGTGACGCCATCAGCTCGTGAATCTTCTTGCCGATCGCCTTCCGCAGGACGTCCGCCTCCGCCGGCGTGAAGCCGGCGATCTGCTTGGCGATCTCGAGGTACTGCTCCTGGTAGACGCAGATCCCGTAGGAGACGCCGGTGATCGCCTCGAGCCGCGGGTCGATGTACGTCACGGCCTCCTGGCCGTTCTTGCGGCGTGCGTAGACCGGGATGTAGGCCATCGGGCCCGGGCGGTAGAGCGCCACGAGCGCAATCAGGTCCTCGAACTCGGTCGGCTTCACGAGCCGCAGCGCCTCGCGCATGCCGGAGGACTCGAACTGGAAGACGCCGCTCGCCTCGCCGCGGGCGAGCATGTCGAACGTCTTGCGGTCGTCGAGCGGGATCTTCGCGATGTCGAGCCCGCCGCCGATCAGCTCGACGGCCTTGTCGATCACGTCGAGGTTGCGCAGGCCGAGGAAGTCGATCTTCAGCAGGCCGAGCGCCTCGACGTCGCCCATCGCAAATTGCGTCACCACCTCCTGGTCGGCGCCCTTCTGCTGGAGCGGCACGACCTCGACCAACGGACGGTCGGCGATCACGACGCCGGCGGCATGGATCGAGTCCTGCCGCACGAGCCCCTCGAGCGGCTTCGCGAGGTCGACGATCTCGCGCACGAGCGGGTCGCCGTCGTAGGCCGCCTTCAGCTCCGCGCCCGGCTTCAGGCAGTCGTCGAGGTAGACCTTCGGCCCCTCAGGGATCAGCTTGGCGATCTTGTCGACTGTGCCGTATGGCACCTCGAGCACGCGCCCCGCGTCGCGCACCGCCGCGCGAGCCATCATCGTCCCGAAGGTGATGATCTGGGCGACGCGGTCGCGCCCATACTTCTCGGCGACGTAGTTGATGACATGCTCGCGGCCGGCCACCGAGAAGTCGATGTCGGCGTCGGGCAGCGACTTCCGGCCCGGGTTCAGGAAGCGCTCGAAGAGGAGCTCGTATCGGATCGGGTCGACGTCGGTGATCTCGAGGCAGTACGCGGCGAGCGAGCCGGCGGTCGAGCCGCGGCCGGGACCGACCGAGATGCCGTTCCGCTTCGCGAAGTTGACGAAGTCCCAGACGATCAGGAAGTAGTCCGCGAACCCCATCTCGCGGATCGTCTTCAGCTCGTAGCGGAGCCGCTCCTGGAGCTCGGGCGTGACGGTGCCGTAGCGCCGCTCGAGGCCCTTCTCGCACAGCTCGACCAGGTACTCGAACCCGTCGCGGTCGTCGGGCGTAGGGTACTTCGGAAGCAGGATCTGGCCGAGCTCGATCGTCACGGTACAGCGTTCGGCGAGCTCGAGTGTCCGGCGGAGCGCGTCCTCCTGTCCGGAGAAGTCGGCGGCCATGTCGGCCGGGCTCTTGAAGAAGAACTGGTCGCTGTCGAACCGCCAGTGGTTCGGGTTCTTGAGCGAGTCGCCGGACTGAACGCACAGGAGCGCCTCGTGCGCGCGCGCGTCCTCGTGGCGGAGATAGTGGACGTCGCCCGTCGCGACGAGCGGCAGCCCTGTGCCGGCGGCGAGGTCGGCGAGCAGCGGGTTGATCCGCTGCTGCACTTCGATGCCGGCGTTCTGGATCTCCACGTAGACGGCGTCGCGCCCGAAGACCTGAACGAGGCGGTCGAGATCGGCGGCGGCGTCGGCCGGGCGGTTCTCCTCGAGCGCCTTGGAGACGCGGCCCGAGAGGCAGCCCGAGAGCGCGACGATCCCCTTCCCGTGGCGCTCGAGCAGCTCCCAGTCGACGCGCGGCTTGTAGTAGTAGCCCTCGAGGTAGCCCGCCGACGCAAGCCTGATCAGGTTCGCATAGCCCTCGTTCGACTCGGCGAGCAGCGTCAGGTGCGCGTAGCCCTTCGTCTGGGCCTTCCGGTCGTCGCAGACGTAGACCTCGCAGCCGACCAGGGGCTTGACGCCCTGCTTGCCCGCCTCGCGGTAGAGCTCGATTACCCCGGCGAGCGAGCCGTGGTCCGTGAGCGCCACCGCGGGCATCTCGAGCTCGGCCGCCCGCGCCGCGAGCGCCGGGATCCGGCACGCCCCGTCGAGGATCGAGTACTCGGAATGGACGTGGAGGTGGACGAACGGTGCCTCGGGCATCGGCCGAGCAAGTCTAGGCTCGGCTCAGGACCGCACGGGCAACGACGTAAGAGGTCTTGCGCCTAGGCAAGGCGAGCCCCGACGCGGCAGACTTTCGGCGACCCTGAAGGAGCCGCCGAGTGTTCGAGGTCGGGAGCAGCCTCCGCCGGGCTCGTGAGCGCCAGGGCCTGACGCTGGCGGAAGCCGAGCGGGCGACCCGCATCAACCCGCGGTACCTGCGTGCGCTCGAGCAGGAGCGGTTCGCCGATCTGCCGGGTGACGCGTACACCCGCTCCTTCCTGCGCGAGTACGCCGACTACCTCGGCCTCGAGGCCCAGCCGTTCGTCGACGAGTTCGACGCGCGCTTCGCGACGCACGAGGAGCCCGCGATCGTGCCGCGTGCCCTGCCGCATCGCGAATCGGTTGGGCGCTATGTCGGCCTGGCGTTGGCCGGGCTCGCGCTCGCGGGGCTGGCGGTCTGGGCTCTGGGCGCGCGCGGCGGCGAGCGCACGGCCACCGAGATGCCGACATTCGGAGTGGCGGCGACGACGACGGCGGTCACGCGACCACCCGTCACGCACCGGCCGAAGCGCGCCGAGAACGTCTCGCTCGTCCTGACCGCCGCCCGCGGCCGCTGCTGGCTCGCCGTCCACCTGGACTCGGCCGCCGGGCGCACGCTCTGGGAGGGGACGCTCGAGCAGGGCAGCAC
>JBKOXJ010000052.1:0-22011 GCA_046724905.1 Actinomycetota bacterium
GTACAGCGCCGTCCGGCCGCTCGCGACCGAGGTGGAAAGGGCGTTGCGAAGGGTGCGCTCATCGGTTGCGAGCCGGTCCACACGTACGACGGTCTTGACGCGGTCGTTGAATGCGATGAGTCCGACGCGATCGCGGCGCGAGAGCGGCTCGAGGAAAGCCTCGATTGCCCGCCTCTGCCCGCGTGCTTTGCCAGCCTGACGCATCGAAGCCGAAGCGTCGACGGCGACCACGATACTGGCGAGCTTTCGATCTTCTCTCCAGGTGTCCAGGATGGCGGTGAGGACGTCGGGAGCCGGCGGGCGGAGGACGACATCCGGCTTACTTGGGTCGGCCCCGTGCTGCGGATCGACCGGCGGCAGCACCGGCGCGCCCGGCGTCGCGACGCGATATCCGCTGCGCGCGGCGGCCTCCGGCGTCACTTCGCCGCGGAGCCATCTCCAGAACGCCTGGGCGCCGGCCCGCTCGTCGGCGTTGACCCAGGGGGCGTCGAGCACGGTGTACGGGTAATCGGCGATAAACGTGCCGTCTGCGGGATAGACGGCGACGAGCTTCCACGGACTTTCCTGGTTGAACTGGACCAGCGACGTCTCCTGCACGACGACAGCGGACGCGTATCGGGGCCCGTAGCGGGCGAGCTGCGCGAGAAAGTCGTCCGCCGTCGGCGTGTAGTGGACGATCGACGCCTCGATCTTTCGGACGTCACGACGAGCGCGGTTCACGTCGTCGATCGTGAGTCCGGCGAGCTTTCCGGTGACCGCGTAGTACTCGGCCGCGACTGCGGCGAGCCCGGAGGTCGAGGTCGCCGGACTGGGGTGGCCGTATCGGAACGCGCCGCTCGCGGCGTACCTCGGGATGTCCTTCCATCCGATCGGGCGCTCCGGCCAACCCAGCCTTCTTGCCACCTGCTCCGGCATCGCGATCACCTGCGGCGACTGCACGATCGACGGGTTGTCGAGCGGCGCCCACTCCCGGCGGACATGGGCATTGAGCAGCCGGCCCCAGAGCGACGATGCCGGCGCCCAGACGACGGGTTTGAGCGCCCCGGAGGCGATCATCTGCTCGGCCTCGCCCGATGTCATCGCCCGGCCCGAGACCCGGATCGAGCGCCCGCGGACCTTGACCGCGGCGCCGTTGAAGCGCGTGATCAGCGGAGCAAGGAGCTCCTCCGTGTCCGGCGAGTAGACGAACTCGATGCGGATCGGACTCGTTCCCGACGACGATCCGCCGCGCTCGACGACGGCCATGCCGACCGCGGCGGCCGCAAGCGCGATGACGAGCCCGCGGGCTGCCGTCGCTCGTCGCGCTCGCAGCCACGATCCGCGAACCGCCACGCGCTCCCTAGCCTCCCGTCATTCGATGGACGAAAACATGGTTCGTCAGCCCAGGAGCAGCGAGCTCAGTTCGTCCCGTCATGACAACGACGTCGCCTGCGCCGGCCAGATCCCGCGTCTCGATCTGCTCGAGGATCTGAGCCGACATCTGCTCGATTGTCTGAACGGGGTGGACGTCGACTGGGATGACCCCCCAATCCAGTGCGAGCTGGCCGAGCACCTGCGCATCGGAGCATGCGGCCAAGATCGGGCGCCGCGGCCGGAACCTTGAGACGTGGCGCGCGGTTGCGCCGGTCTCGGTGGGAACGGCGATCACTGCTGCGTCCATCTCCTCGGCGACATTGCACGCCGCATGGGTCAGAACCGCGGCCGTCTCGAGCTGCCGCGATGTGAAGGAGTCGTAGTCGAGCGACGGCTCGACGACGCGCGCGATCGTGTCCATGACGGCGACCGCTGCGACCGGATGCTTCCCCATCGCCGTCTCGCCGGAGAGCATGACGGCGGACGTTCCGTCCAAGATCGCGTTCGCCACGTCCGAGGCCTCGGCGCGGGTCGGCTCCGCGTACTCGATCATCGACTCGAGCATCTGCGTCGCGGTGATCACCGTTCGATTTGCCGCGCGGGCCTTCGCGATCATCTGCTTCTGAAGGAGAGGTACCTCCGCGACACCGATCTCGACTCCGAGATCCCCTCGTGCGACCATGACCGCGTCGGTCGCGTCGATGATCGCGTCGAGGTTGCGGATCGCCTCGGCCTTCTCGATCTTCGCGATGATCCTCGCGCTCGAGCCGGCGGTCTGAATCCGGTCACGCAGCTCGAGCACGTCGTCCGCCGACTGAACGAAGGACAGTGCGACGTAGTCAACGCCGTGGGCGAGCGCGAACTCGAGGTCCACGAGATCCTTGGCCGTCAGCGCCGGAATGGGGAGGACGGCTCCCGGGAGGTTCACCCCTTTGCCCGCGGAGATCACGCCGCCGATCTCGACGCGACACGACACGCGCTCGTTTTCGATCGCGCGCACGCGAGCCCGGATCTTTCCGTCGTTGATCAGGATTGGGCTCCCCGGCTCGACGGCGCGATGGAGATCCGCGAACGTCACCCCGACGTGGCCGTCGGTTGCGTTCGCCGCCAGCGTCAGCAGCTCGCCGCTCTCGACCCAAAGAGGCTCGCGCAGGCCCTCGATCCGGATCTTCGGGCCGCACAGATCCGCGATGACCGCGATCGGTCGGCCCACCGCCTTCTGCGCGCGCCGCACGGCGCGCAGCTGGCCCAGATGGTCGTCGTGGGTTCCATGCGAGAAGTTGAGCCGGGCGGCGTCCATGCCGGCTCGCGCGAGCTGCTCGACGCCGCCGTCTTCCGAGGCAGGTCCGAGCGTGCACACGATCTTCGTGCGCCGAGGCTCGGGAGCAGCGATGCGTGTATCGACGCGCTCCCACGCGCCGGTCAGGCTGAAGAGAGAGTCGGTCACGGTTGCCATGGGTTACCTCGCTTCTTCGGTTGTCATGTCCGAAGCTTGGGTCGCCGGGCTCGCGGTCGCGCCGGGGGCCTTCCCTGGTCCCGCCCCTAGTGGCCAGGCCGCGGGGAAGGCGCGGAGAGGTAGCTGATGCCGACCAGAGCTGCGTAGACAGCGCCCGCGACCGCTAGGAGCCAAGCCACGCCGAGGACGGCGGCCGCGACAACGACCGCGAGCGCGACAGCCACGTTGAGAGGACTTACGAGCGGTCCGACGATTCGACTGGGCGGGCGCAGCGGCCGAGGCCGCTCGAGCACGTCGTCTCTGATCGCGCTCAGAGCCTTATGCGCTTCGCGCGCACCGGCGGGGCGACGCGACGGATCCTTTTCGAGGAGGCGTTCGATCCACCGCGCGAGCCGAGAGTCGACGCCCGGCTTATGCAGCGAGAGGGCCGGCAGCGGCTCGTTGACGTGGCGCCACATGATCGACATCGCCACTCCCCCTGTGTAGGGAACTGTCCCTGTTACGAGTTCGTACGCGATGACGCCCGCCGAATAGAGATCTGCGGCCGGCCCGATCTCGTCGTCGCTCGCCTGTTCGGGTGCCATGTACGCCGGTGATCCGACGACGAGTCCAGTGCGCGTGAGGTTCGTGGTCGCGGCGGCGCTCGCCTTCGCGACTCCGAAATCGGCGATCTTGATTTGGCCGTCATCGGTCAGCA
The DNA here is from genome assembly GCA_046724905.1 of Actinomycetota bacterium. Taxonomy (GTDB): domain Bacteria; phylum Actinomycetota; class Thermoleophilia; order Gaiellales; family Gaiellaceae; genus JBKOXJ01. The sequence continues at coordinate 3,507 of JBKOXJ010000052.1, forward strand.
TGAGGTTTTCCGGCTTCAGGTCGCGATGGACGACGCCGTGCAGCTCCGCACAGGCGAGCCCTTCGAGCAATCCCTCGAGGACGGTGAAGATCTCCGGCAGCGTCAGACGGCCGACGAGCGGACGCAGCGAACCACGCTCGACGTACTCCATCGCGATGTACGGCGTCCCCTCGTGCTCGAAGTAGTCGTAGACGGCCACGATGTTCGGATGTGTGAGCCGCGCCGCCAGCTCCGCCTCGCGGCGGAATCTCGCCGCGGCTGTCTCGTCCCCGACGTCGATCCGCAAAAGCTCCTTCAGCGCCACGAACCTGTTCAGAGCTGAATCGCGCGCGAGATAGACGACCGCGCTCGCGCCGCGCCCGATCTCGCGGATGATCTCGTAGCGATCGAGGGCCATGGCCGTACTCAACGCTCGGCCGCTTCGACTGCGCCCGGGTTGAGCGTCTCCAGACGGGCCACGAGCTGCTGCCGCGATTCGACGCCGAGCTTGCGGTAGATCTTGTGCAGGTGGTACTCGATCGTCTTCGGGCTCAGGAAGAGACTCTGCGCCGCCTGCCGATACGTTGCCCCCGCGGCGATCTCGCGAAGGACCTGGAGCTCCTGCGGGGTTAGCTCGTCGAGCGTGCTCGGGTTCCGCCTCCGCGCGGTCTCGCCGCTGGCCCGGAGCTCGGCGCGAGTGCGTTCGGCCCACGGTTCGGCGCCGAGAAGCTCGAACGCCTCGTGCGCAACGCGCAGGTGATCGCGCGCGTCGATCCGTCGGCCTGCCCGCCGGAGCCGCTCGCCCCAGTTGAGCCGGAGACGCGCGAGCTCGAACGAGCCGTCGGCGACGAGGGACTGCAGCGCCGCAGTTGCAGTCGCGAACGCTTCCTCGTACGCATCGTCGCCCGCGACGAGCGCGAATGTCCACGCTGCGCGTACGCGGGCCCAGGGTTCGCTCGACTCGGAGGCCTCGACGGCCTCCTTGGCGGCGACTCGCTTTGCGTCTGCGCTCTTACCCGCGCGCACGTACGCCTCGACGAGATCCGGCGCTCGCTCGGGCCGGCCATCCTCGAGGTGGACGATTGCGCCGCTCGGATCGCCGCATCCCAGCGCGAGGAGCCCGAGAGTAATCTCGACGCTGGGGGAGGCAGGTCCGGAGCGAGCGACCTCACGGATCTGCGCGACGCGCTGCCGGCATTCCGCGCCGCACCCGCGCAACGCGTCCAGCCGCGCGAGGAGGGCAAGGGCCTCCACGCTCGTCCTCGCCTGCTGTGCGTCGCGCGCGAGCTCCAGCGCTTCCGAGGCCGTGGCGTACGCGTCGATCCACCGGCCGGCTTCGACATCGAGGCGGGCGAGCTGAAGCAGCGCAAGCGGCAGAGCGCCAAGGAGCCCCCGGTCGCGCGCGATCGCAACCGCGCGAACTACGAACTCGAGCACGAGCTCGTCGTCGCCCTCGTCCGCGTCGAGGGCGCCGGCCGCCGCGAGCAGCGCGTCGGGGTCGCCCGCGAGATCGCTGTTCGACTCGACGAGCGACCTGACGCGGACGAGCAGCTCGAGCCCCTGACGGTGGTCGCCGGCGTCAATGAGGCCGCGGGCGAGCGCGATGGTCGCGCGCAGGTCGGTCTCGCCGCCGTCCCGCGGGGCAAGCGCGTAGGCGCGGCGCGCCACGCCTGGTCGCTCGCCCGGCGGGGCTGCCGAGGCAGCCGTAGTGAGCAGGGACGCCGCACGTTCGGCGTCGAGGGGCTCGAGACGGTCGGCTTCGGCAGTGAGTCGCTGGTACGCCGCCGCCTCACGACCGCTCTCGAGCTCGATTCGCGCGCGAAGGTGCTCGAGATCTGCGCGAAGCGGCGGATCTCCGTCGGCGTCGCCGGCCCGCTCGAGGAGTTGCTCGGCGAGCGCCGGCTGCCCACCGCGCCACGCCGCGTCAGCGGCTCGATAGAGGCGCCGCATCTCGCCTTTGCCGTCAGGCGAAAAGTTCGCCGCACGGGTGAACCAGTTGGCTGCGACGACATAGCTGCCACGCCCCGCTGCGCTCTCGGCCGCGGCCTCGAGCTCGATTGCGACCGTTTCGTCGGGGCCCGTTGCCGCGGCTGCGAGGTGAAGCGCACGCCGTTCGCCGGAGCTCGCGGCGGCGAGGGCCCTGTGAGCTGCCCGCTGCTTCGGCGCAGAGGCGCTGTTGTAGACCGCGGCGCGGACCGGCGGATGTCGGAACGTCACGCGTCCGTCCTCGAAGGCGATCAGTTCGGCCGCCTCGCACTCTTCGAGCGCCGCGGCTGTAATCCCCGGGATCGCGCCTTCCTTCGCGATCGCTTGCAGCGTCTGCGTATCGGCGGCCGCCGCGGTGACGAGGGCGTCGCGGGCAGCGGGCGAGAGCGAGGCCGCCGAACTCAGCTGGCGCGAATCGGCGGCGGCCCATACCGGCAACGGCGTACGAAGCGGTGCGAGGCCTGCGAGCTCGTCGGCGGTCAGCGCCGCGGACGCCTCGACCAGCGCGCGCGGATTCCCGCCTGAGGCGTCAGTGAGTCGGCGCGCGATATCGGGTGCGACGCGAACGCCGGCATGCTCCTCGAGCAGCGTGCGCACGGATTCGACGTCGAGGCCGTCGAGGCAGAGCTCTTCGAGTCCCGCAAACGGATTCGCCTCTCCCTCCCTGACGGCGAGGAGCATCGCGATCCCTTCGGCCTTGACTCTGCGTGCCGCGAACGCCAGCGCGGATGTGGATGCGGGATCGACGATGTGAGCGTCGTCGACGACGCAGAGAATCGGACCCGCCTCGGCGGCCGCTGCGAGGATGCTGAGGACGGCGCGGAAGACCGCGCCGCGCGCGAGATCTCGCGGCGCTGCGAGGTCGAGCGCCACCTGGAGCGCCTGCTGCTGCGGTTCCGGGATCACGTCGATGAGATCGATGACCGGCGCGAGCAGCTCGTCGAGGCCGGAGAACGAGATCTGCGACTCACCGTCGAAGCCCGCGGTTCGGAGTACGACGAGCCCGGCTGCCCGTTCGACGGCGTCCGCGAGGAGGGCAGTCTTGCCGACGCCCGCCGCGCCGCGGACCACGAGCGCGCCGCTTCGTCCGGAACGGGCCTCAGCGAGGAGCGCGTCGATCCGCGCGCGTTCGACGGCTCGCCCGTGCAGCATCACTGGAGACTCCTTGACCGACACAGTGAGCCTAGGAGTGAGTCGGGAGGCGCCGTGGCGCCCAGATGCCAAGACCCCGAGCCCTGAGCGGCACGGAGCGATAGGCAAAACGCGGCTTCATGGTCCGATCATCGGCGGACGACGACGGAGGCTTTACTCGCCGACGCGCGCCGATCTCGTTGCGAGTTGTCGAAACGCGGTCGGCGGCGGGCCTGCGAGTCGCTTCCGGATTGCCTCGGCGCACTCCTCGGGGCTGAGCACCGACGTGTCGACCTCGAGGTCGTAAATGCCGGGGAGGTGGACCCGCTCCTGCCAGAGCCGAACCGGCGCCGAAACCTGGTCGTCCGGCGAGCCGGTTGCGTACATGCCCTCGCGGCCCGGCTGGCCGGCGTTGCGCCGCTCCATGATCACCTCGATCGGGCAGCGCACGCCGACGAGGAGCGCCGGCAGGCCGTCGAGGCGTTGCGCGCAGTCCGCGAGAACCTTTTCGTCGTGGTGGACGACGTCGGCGACAACGTTGAGGCCCGCGCGGCTGTGCGCGGCGATCGAGTCGTACCAGGCCGCGTAGAGGGTCGGGACGAGCGGCGCGGCCGGATGGTCCGGCTCGCCGGGGCGCAGCCCGATCCCCGGCTGGTAGCGCGGCGGCGTCGTCTGCCGGGCGGCGTCGACGCCGAGGTTCATCCACGCGCCGTCGAACCTCTCCTGGATCACGGCGGCGATGCTGGACTTCCCGGATCGCGGTGCTCCGTTCAAGATCACGATCTGACCCGCGTCCATCTCTCCGCCTTCAGTCGCTGCTGAGCCGCTCCCAGACATTTTCGAGCAGTCGGCGAACGGACGGATCACGTGTGTGGCCCGCGAGGGTGAACGCGCCCGCCGCGAAGACTCGTGCACCGCGCGTGGTCTCGTAGTACGTCATCTGCGCCGTCCGGCCCCGGCCGAGCAGGTTCGCGATCGTCGCCGGATGGGCGAACGGCACGTTACGTCGCTCGTCTGCGTCCTCGTTCATCGCCTGGTCGGGTGTCGAGTGGAACCGACCGAAGCTGAGCTCCACTCGGCTGAGCTGGTGAGCTCCGAGTCCTAACTCACTCAGCAGGCACTTCTCGCACGCGCGCGGCGCTTAACAGGCGTGCTATGTGCCCCTTTTAGGGCTTGCAAGCGTGCGATAGGCGTTCGATAACGTGCAAATGCTGCGGCGGTTCGTGACGGTTACCCCCGTCCTCGCTGGCTGCACGCTGGTCCCGGTCGCCCTGCTGTGGCTGATCGGGGACCGCATGGTGATGCCGCCTTTGTGGGTGCACTTCTACGGCGTCGGCGTGACGTCTCTGGTGGCGACGGCGGCGGCCGTCGCGCTGACCACTGCCGGCGTGCGTGCACAGGACGGGCGGACGGTCATCGTCGGCGGCGCCTTCGCGATCATGGCCGCGCTGCTCGCCGTGCACGGCCTGGTCACGCCGGGCGTGCTCGTCGGCCAGAACGGTCTGATCGCGCTCACCGGCGGAGCGACGCTCCCGGTCGGGGCCGCGGTGCTCGTCCTCTCGGGGCTGAGCTCCTTCACGCTCTCGAGCTCGATCCGCCGTGTGCTGGCGCTCCAGGGCGTCATCGTGGCGTCGATCGCCCTCGTGAGCCTGGTCGGCGTGCTCAGGCCGGCTGTGGTGCCGCCGGTCCCGGCGCCGCGCTCGGGCGCGGCCTGGCTCCTGTTCGCCCTCGGCCTCGTGATGATCGGCGCCGTTGCCGTTCGGGCAGCCCACACGTACCTCCTCACGCACCGGGTGGCCGACCTCGCGGCCGTCGCCGGGCTCGTGCTGCTCGGGGCGGCGCTCTACTGCGCGATGGCGCTCACTTTCATGGACCTGGGTTGGTGGCTCGGGCACCTGTTCGAAGTCGTCGGGATCACGCTCGTCGGGACGTCGGCCGCGTACGACCTGCGCCGAGGCCGCCGCTCTCGGCCGCTTGCGGGCGATCTGCGGGCGGCGGAGATCGTCGTCTCGGAGGAGGCGTTCCTCGGCGCCCGCGTCCGCGCGCTGATGGTGCGGCTCGCGGAGAAGGACACGTCGACGGAGGAGCACACGCGCCGCGTCGCGGCCCTCGCCGTCGAGGTCGGCGAGCAGCTCGGATTGCCGGGAAACCGCCTGCGCAGCCTCGCGATCGGCGGTCTGCTCCACGACATCGGCAAGCTCTCGATCCCAGCTGCGATCCTCCAGAAGCCGGCGGCGCTCGACGAGACTGAGTACGCGCTCGTCAAGCTCCACCCCCAGCGCGGCTGCGACCTCCTGAGCGACCTCGGCGGTTTCGACGAGAGCGTGAAACGGCTCGTCCTCAACCACCACGAGCGCCTCGACGGCCGCGGCTACCCGCGCGGCGTCGCGCCGTGCGAGCTCGAGGTCGAGACGAGGATCCTGACGATCTGCGACGTCTATGACGCGCTCGTGTCGGCGCGGGTCTACCGGCCGGCGTGGTCGACTGAGGACGCGCTCGCGCTGGTGCGGAGCGAGTCGGGGACGGCGTTCGATCCACGCTGCGTCGACGTCCTGATTCGCGTGCTCGGGCAGAACGTCGCCGAGCTCAGGTCGGCTTCGGTCGAGCCGCCGTTGTCCCGGGCCGGCTAAGCGCAGCCAGGTCCGGAAGTACCAGGTCCGGAGACGCGTCCGCGCCTGCCAGGTCATGGCGTGAGCTCGTTCCGGTGAGGACGAGGATGGTGGTCAGCCCTGCGCGGGAGCCGCCGGCGATATCGGACGCGAGGTTGTCGCCGACGATCGCGACCTGCCTGCATCCCGCGAGGAGCGAGCGCGCGATCTCGAGGATGAACCGCTCCGGTTTCCCGGCCGCGATCGCCGTCTTGCCGCCGGCCACCTCGATCGCGGCGACGACGGATCCGGTTCCCGGCCACGGCCCGTCGGGCATCGGGAACGTCGCGTCGCGGCCGGCGGCGTAGAGTCGAGCGCCGCGGCGGAGCGCCTGGGTCGCGATGCGCAGCTCGTCGTAGTCGAAGCCGTCGTGCCCGCCGACCGCGACGATCTGGGCTTCGCGGCCGCGCTCGCCTGGGATCAGCTCGATCCCGACCCGTGCGAGCTCGTTCTTGAGCGAGGGCGAGCCGATGACGAACGCCTTCGTGCCGGTGCCCTCTCGGTCGCGAACGAGCAGCGCAAGCGCACTGCCCGACGTCACGATCTCGTCTTCGTCGACCGCGACGCCGAGACGCCGGAGGCGCGCCGCGTACTCCGCACGCGAGCCGCGCGGGTCGTTGGTAAGGAAGACGAGCCGCACACCGGCAGCTCGCAACGCCGCAATCGCGTCGACCGATCCGGGCACGGCCGTGTCGCCGAGCCAGACGACGCCGTCCAGATCGACGATCAGCCCGTCGAAGTCCAAGCCGTTCATGGTTGCGAGGCTACCCGGGTCGCCCCGCCACTAGGGTGTCAGCCCATGGCCAGGGAGAAGCCCGCAGCACCCGGCTTCGTCGTTCTCCGCCGAGTGGGGGAAGACCGATGGGAGCTGCTCGGCGAGTTCGAGCGGAAGCCCGGGATGACCGCGCGGGCTGCCCGCTCGCAGGCAATCCTCGATGCCACGCAGGGCAAGGCGAAGGCGGGAGAGGTCTACGCGGCAGTGCTGCGCAGTGAGTGGCGCGTCGCCTTGGACTTGCTGCCGCCGCCGAACCCATAGCCACGTGCGCGGCGCGGCGGAGACCTCGCCTATGCGGCCGCCGCTCGCGCCGATGCTGGCGCGGCTCGCCGGCGACGGCGATCTCTGTGCGGACGTGCTCGAGATCGAGCAGACGCTGCCGCTTTAACTCTTCGCCATCTCGGCCAGTGTCGCGACGGTGCGCCAGTTGCGCGTCGTCGCGCGGACGCCGAGCTGCTTCTCGAAGAAGGCGTTGCTGAGCTTCGAGCGGCCGTAGCCCTTCGGGCAGTGGAGGTAGACGGCGTCGCGTGTGACGCGGAACTCGTCCGGCTCGAACTCCTGCTTCTCGAGCTCGCGGGTGCGTCCCCGTTCCGGCGCCTGCACAAGGAAGCTCACGTGCAGTTTCGTCGGGTCGGACTGCTTTTCGAAGGGGTTGCCGGCGACGAGCTTCGCGAGCTCCGCCTTCGTCCGCAGCACGACGGTCACGTCGAGCCCGAACCGCTTGCGGATCTCGCCCTCGATCGCCTTCGTCAACGCCGCACGGCTGCGCGCGCTCCTGAAGACGACGTTGCCGCTCTGGACGTACGTCGCCACGTCCTCCGCGCCAAGATCCGAGAAGAGCTCACGGAGAGCCGCCATCGAGACCTTGTTGTGGGAGCCGAGGTTGACGCCGCGGAGGAGCGCCACCCAGGTCTGCGACCGCTTCGCCATCGGGCGATCGTAATAAGCGGTGCCTAGCCGAAGGCGCGGGAGCAGCCGTGCACACCGAGCGCCTCCAGCAGCGACGTCGCGATCTGCGCGTCGGACGCCGCCGCCTTCCACTCACTTGCGGCGGCGCGACGTCGACGCTCGAGCTCGACCGCGAGCTCCTCGTGGCGGAGGGCACGGTCGAGGTGGACGAGCGCCCCATTGGCGCGATCCGGCGACAGTCCCGCCCCGGACTCGATCGCCGTCGCGGTGCGCGCGCGTACCTCGAAGCGCCGTGCCCTGAACGCTCTCGCGTTGCGGTTCGGCAGGTCGGCGATCGCCCTGGCGGCCTGTTGGCACCGCTGCTCCGCGTTCGCATACCAGGCGACGTTGTCGACCGGAGCGGAGCTTGGCTCCGCCGTCGGAGCAGGGAGCGCGTGGGGGTTGCCTCCGTCGAGCGCCCGGACGCCGAAGTGAGCGACCGAGAGGGCGATCATCACCGCGGCGATCCCCCAGGGCGTGACTCCGTGCCAGGCAGGCTTCGGCGCGGGACGATCCGGGATGGCGACACCGGTTGTCAACGCGACCTCACGGTTTGCGGCAGCAGCAGCCTTTGCCCTCGCCACGAGCCGCGTCTCGAGCGGCCGCACGACGACGGCGATCGCGAACGGAAGCAGCCACACGGGTGCCAGCCGGCCGAGCTCGACGGCCACCCCTGCGCCTCCCAGCAGCGCGAGGATTACCGGGAACCCGAACGGGATCGGGCTCTCTCGGGCCGCGACGACTTCCGCGTACGCAGCCGCCTGCGGGGCTTCCCGTGGATCTCGGACGGCCTCGCCGCGGCGCACGGCGCGGCGCACCCGCTTGCGTGCGGCGTGATCGAGTCCTCGGAGCGGGTCGTCTTTGCGGCGCTGGTACACCGGTCGGTACTGATCATCGGCGTGCGATAGTCGGGCCATGAGCGTCGTCCACTGGGACGAGGTCGAAAGCCACCGTCGCGCGAAGGGCGAGATGGACGCGGCCTGGCAGTGGCTCGGTCGGGCTGCGGGCTGCAAGGGCGTCGGCGTCAACCGCGTGCGGGTCGCGCCGGGGATGCTGCCGACGCCGCCGCACTCGCACGGCGCGTCGGAGGAGCTCTACTACGTGCTCGGCGGCTCCGGCCTCGCGTGGCAGGACGAGGCCGTACACGAGGTGCGAGCCGGCGACTGCATCGTGCAACGCGCCAACGAGCTCGAGCACACGTTTCGCGCGGGTCCGGACGGCCTCGCATACCTGGTCTACGGCACGAACCATCCGACCGAGCTCGGCTGGCTCCCGCGCTCAGGCGCCGTCCGGTTCGGCTGGCCCTGGGTCGAGGGCCGCACCGACGATCCGTGGGACGTCGAGGCGCAGTCGGAGCCGCTCGCCTTCGGGGAGCCGGCGGAGCGTCCGCCGAACATCGTCAACCTCGACGACGTGCCGACGGAGTCGGAGGGCGGCGAGACCTGGAAGGCGATGGCCGATGCCGGTGGGTCGGAGGCGACGGGCCTCCACTGGTCGCGCCTCGAGGCCGGGCGCAGCGGCCCGCCGCCGCACTGCCACTCGGAGGAGGAGGAGGTGTTCGTGATTCTCGAGGGCGACGGGACGCTCGAGCTCTGGCCGACGCCCGTCGCCGAGAAGCGGGGCGTCCAGCGCGAGGACATTCCGGTACGCCCGGGCCACGTCGTCTCGCGCCCGCCGGGCACGAAGATCGCGCACGCGTTTCGCGCCGGCCCGGACGGGATGACGATGCTCGTCTACGGGACGCGGAAGCCGAACGACATCTGCTACTACCCGCGCTCCCGCAAGATCTACTGGCGCGGCGTCGGCCTGATCGGCCGCGTCGAGGCGCTGGACTATATGGACGGGGAGCCGCCGGGCTAAAGCTCTGAGTCGACCAGCGGTTTGAGCTGGCGGCGCTGGGCCCGCTCGGGCAGGCGCCGGACGAGGGCGTTTCTGAGCCGCCAGCCGATCGGGCTCGCGCGCTGCGCGGCCTTGTCGGCGCGGCGTGACATCTTCAGCACGGCTTCGGCGCGCGGCCTGCGGATCGACTCGTACGCGGCGAATGCGGTGGTCGGGTCCTCGCTCCGCGCGAGCTCAGCGGCGAGCACGACCGCGTCCTCGATCGCCTGTGCTGCGCCCTGCCCGATGCCCGGCGTGGTCGCATGCGCGGCGTCGCCGACGAGGACGATGCGACCTCGGCTCCAGCGCGGGAGCGGGTCGACGTAGTAGACGTCGTTCCGGAGGATCTCTTCCTCCGCCGTGGCTTCGGCCACGGCCGCGATCGGCTCGTGCCAGCCGGAGAAGCGCCGGAGGATCTCCGGCTTGCGGCCGCCGGGCTCGTCCGCCTCGTCCTCGGGCGCGTTCTTCGTCGCAAACCAGTACGTCCGGCCGGCGCCGATGTCGACGAGGCCGAAGCGTTCGCCGACGCCCCCACGACTCGGTCAGCCGGCCCGCATCGACCGGGACCGGTGAGACGCCGCGCCACGCGGTGTAGCCCGCTTAGCGCGGCTGCGCGTCTGCGACCGCACGGCGGGCGACCGAGCTCAGCCCGTCGGCACCGATCAGCACGTCGCCTCGCTGCTCGGAGCCGTCGGCGCCTGTCGCGGTCACGCCTTCGGAGTCCTGGTCCACGGCCGTGACCGCGACGTTTGCCGAAGAGGATGATCCCGGCCCCCACGGGATCGATGCGGAATGCCTGTTCGAGGACGACGACGTCGTGGCTGGCGCGGCGCAACGCGATCGCGGTGCTCAGCCCGCCGATCCCGCCTCCGACGACGATCACCCGCACGGCGGAGATGCTCGAGCGTCAACGCGTCGCGTGCAAGGCCGAGGCGTCACCGGGGATGCGGCGCTCGGCTAGATGCGGACAGCCGTTGCCGCTGTGGCCGGCATGGCGGGCCGGCGGGCGAACCGCGGCCATGACGGCAGAATCGGTCTCCGATTCCGGCTCGGCCTTGAAGGCGTTCCGCTCGACGTCGGCGGTGGTGTTGAGCTGGATCAGCTGCGCGAGCGAGTGCCGGTACGTGATCCGGTACTGCCGCTCGATCGCTCGCAGCAGCGGGTCGCTTCGGTAGAAGAACCGATCGCCGTCGCGGAGCGCTTCGAACTGCCGCTTCCAGATCGCCAGCTGCAGCTCACCGAACTCGGTGCCCGGGACATGCGGCTCGGAGACCATCCCGACGAACGCGTCCAGGCGGTCGACCGAGCCGTAGATCGTCTTCAGGCGCGCCGCCAGCGCGGTCCGGCGCACGGCGGTCACCACGTCCTCTTTCGCCTCGTCGGTTCCCGGCTGCACGAGCGTGCCGTCGCGGTCGCGAAGCTCGACGAAGTCGAGGATGTTCGGATCGTCGATCGGATCGGCGGCGTTGATCAGCGGGTCACGCGGGAACGCGTCCGTCGCCTCGCCGGTGATTGCCGTGAACGACGTCTTCGGCGCCAGCCCGTATGCGCGCCGGAGATCGTTGTACGACGGCATCCCGTGGTCGCGGCCGCGCTCGATGTCGATCGCCGCCAGATCGAGCACGCCCCGGAAACACTTGGCGAGGTCGTCTCCCTCGAGGCACTCGGCCGGATCGGACACGCCCGGCCGCGGAACCTGGAAGAGCACGCTCCGCAGCTGGTTGTCGATCTGCTCGTCGTTCCGGTACTGCCGCTCCGTGCCGAGCCCTACCAGCACCGGGCCCAGGCCGACGGCGCGTAGGAGATCCGGGTTGCCGAACGCGAGGTTGAGCGGGATCTCGAGCCGGACCCGGCCGTCCTCCGACGTGACCTCGATGCCCGCCCGCCGGAACCTGTTCAGCTGTGCCCGCGAGTACGTCCCCGCATCCGCGACCGGCTCGATCGTGCCGTGGATCATGCTGTGCGCGCGGTAGCCGACGACGGCGAACTCGTTCGAGAGGCTCGGGTTGACGCGCGGGTCGTAGCCGCGGTAGCGGCTGAGCCGGACGCCGAGGGCCGGAAGGAACTCGTTGTAGGTGATGTACTGGATCTCGGCCCCGACGACGCGCCGGGCGATCTGGAACTTCTGCTCTTCGGAGAGCGAGGCCGGCAGCGCCGCGATGATGCGGTTGTGCTCGCGCAAGAACAGCGTGTGCACGGCCGTGAGCGCGATGTTCTCGTTCGCGCGGATGTCGCCGGCCACCATCGCCTTCGCGGGCGTGGCGACGAGCCGGCCGAAAAGCCCCATCCGCGGCGCATCCGCGGCCTTGCCCCGCGCCGTGACTCGCGGCAGGTAGCCGGCCCGCGTCGACAGGAGGCCCGCCGCGTTGTTCGAGGGGTTGCCGTCGCGAGAGCCGCGGCGGAGCCAGTCGAGCCGCCCGTTCGTCAAGCCGTACACGCCTGAGCCGTCGATGAAGCTGCTGATCGTGTTGATCTGCTCCCGCGGCGTCGTGACGCCCGTGCCTCGAGCGGCGGGCGTGCGCGAGAACTCGAGGGCGCCGAGGTCGTTCCGGAACTGCTCCAGTGGGTCGTGACGGTCGAAGGCGATCGGCTCGTGCTCCGCCGGCCTCTCGTCGCGGAGCCCGAAGTCGTGGTCGAGGAACTGGCCCCAGGTGAAGCCCCACTGCGAGACGTCGTTCTCGGAGAAGATGTTCTGCCCGACGTCGTTGAAGATGCGGTTGCTGACGTACCTGACCGGCGGGCCGGACGCCATCCTCTGCACGCCGTCCGCGTAGTTCGCCGGCGCGACGCGCAGGTACGGAGTGTTCGCGCGGCCCCAGTCGGGATGGCGCAGGTTGTTCGCGCTGCCGTTCAGCGTGCGGACCGACTCGGCGAGAGGCGCTTCCGGCGACGCGGCCGGCGGAACGAGCAGGACGGCCGCGGCGAGGGCCGAGACGACGGTGATGCGCATGCGGGCCCCTCCTTCCGACGAGGCTTGACGTACCGCTCGTCTCGGGGGCCTACCTGCGGGCAGCCGGCTTCCCGCGATTATCGCGCTGCGCCGGCCGAGCGCTCTAAGAATCGCCTAAGAAGTCTGTTAGCCCTTTGGTGGCTCTCCACCACGGAAGAAAACCTGGCACGGATGGCAGTCGGGAACGGCAGAGCGAACGTCGGCGGCGCGGCTAGCTGTGCAGAGGAAGGCGGAAGTACAGCGACGGCCCAAGCGGCCCAGTGCTCAGCTTCCACGTGACTCGATACCTGCCCGGCAGCGTCACTGGGTACTGCCGCGCGTAGTTCACCGACGAGGCCCAGGTCGAGCCACGCTGGCGAAATACGGGGAACGTGCCGCAGCGCCTCGCGTGCTCGGCGCCGCCGCCGGCTCCGAGGAGCCGGACGCACAGTGTGTAGCGCTTGAAGTAGTGCGCGGCCGTCGTGATCCGGAGATAGACCCTGCCGCCGCGATTGAAGACGCCGTAACAGACATCGCCGCTTGGGCTGCAGTGGCTCGCGATCGTCCTCTCCGCGGCCGCGGCCGGAGCAGCCGTCGCTGTGAGCGCAGCCAACAGGATCGAAGGGAGCACTGCGCGAGCGAGCACCTGGCGAGCATATGGGAGGCGGCCGCCAGGCTGTACCCGCGCCCCTGTCTTGGCGCGGGGCTACGAATCGCATCAGAGTCTGTTAGCCCTAGGGCGCCACCGGCGGCTGCACCGGCCCGCCGATCACCTCCGCCGTCGTCTTGACCACTGTTCCCGTTGCAGCTCGCGGCTGCAGCCAGTCGAGGAGCGCCGTGAAGTCCGCCGGCGTGATCGAGTACGCGTCGCACTGGTTGCAGAGGTGGTGGAACACGAGCTGCACCCAGCCGCCGCCGTTCTGCTCCGCGGCGGTCACGTAGCTCTCGATCGTCTCGACGGTCGTTCCCTGCTTCGGGTTCGGTGGCGTCCGCGTCGCGTACGGGTCGAGCGGCGGGATCGTCTCGGCGAACGTCTTCGTGTCGTCGACGCCTGAGACTCCTCGCCCGCTGTTGTAGCCGCAGTCCTTGACGACCTGCTGCGTCGCGGCGTCGAAGGTGCCGAACGGATACGCGAACGAGGTCGGCTGGAAGCCGTGGTCGATCAGGTTATTGCGGTCCTGGCACACCTCGAGCCGCGCGTCGGCGGTCTTCAGCGGCTTCAGGTTCACGTGATGGAGCGTGTGGCCGGCGAGCTCGTTGCCCGCGGCGCCGAGCTGGCTCAGCTGGTCCCAGGTCATGTGGTCGGCGTCGCCGATCACGGCCGTGTTGACGTAGAAGGTCACGTGCATGCCGTGCGCGTTCAGGATCGGCAGTGCGCCGATCTGGTCGGCGACGCCGTCGTCGAACTGGATCGAGACGACGGTCTGCGGCGGCGGAGGCGGGGGAGGCGGAGTCGACGGCGTCCGCGTCTGCCACGCAAACCCGAGTGGCGAAGTCGCGGTGAGATCGACCGCCGGCTCGACTGTGGAGAACGACTCGATGTCGTCTTTGAACTTGGCGTGGCTTCCGTTGAACTGCGCGTACGGGTCACTGTCGTCGGGCGGGCAGTTCTGCATCCCGGTCAGGAACCCCGAGTAGACCGTGCCGTTCGGGCCTTCGACTGCCGCTCCGTTCAGGACCGGCGGCGAGCCGTCCAGCGACCCGACGAGATTTGCCACCTGGTGGTGAATGCAATGCGGGAACGTCGTCCCGTCGCCGACGATCAGCGAGACGCCCCAGGCGTTTGCCCCCAGGATGTTCGCCATCCAGCGGCTGCTCCACGGCGCGTACGTCGCCGTTCCGGTGAGCTGGTCGTACTCGCTCGCCATCACGGCCAGTCCGGCCCCGTGCGAGGTCGTGTCCCAAGTCGCCCACGGGAAGCCGAACTGGAACGGGTCGCTCGCGGCCTGCGCCAGCGCGCCGTCCAAGGCCTTCTTCAGATCGGCCAGGAGAGCGGCCTGCGTCGTTTCCAGTCCCGGCGGGTTTCCGGCCTGCGCAATCGCTTTGTGGAGCTCGTAGTGCGCGAGGCCGCTGACGTCGTAGAGGTTGAGCGTGTCGGCCGCATCATCCGGACCGGTGATGTACGCGTTGGCCCAGTGCGCCGCCTGCTGGAGGTAGTAGGCGGCATCGGCATGCGGCAGCCCCGGAGGCAGCCCGCCGCTCGCGACGGCGAAGTACAGCTCGGTCGCGCCCAGCTCGAGGTCGCTCCGCCACTCGGTCTCGGGATAGAAGCTGAACGGGATGTACGTCGTGAGCCGGCCCGGGTTGGCGTCCGCGAGATCGAAGATGTGCTCCGCCGCGAGCAAGCAACGGTTCGCGAACGCCGGGTCGGTTGCCTTGAAGATCTGGAAGCAGAGGGCGAAGACGGCCGCGTCCCGTCCGGCGAGGTTGGGGCTGATCAGCGAGCCGGGAGGCCCATCGCGAAAGACCGGGCGATCGCGGATGTAGCGGTAGAGAGGATCCGTCCCGCCGAACGTGTCGTCGGCCTGGGGGAGCCGCCAGATGTCGTGGTCGCCGACAGTCTTGCCGTTTCCCGTGCCGATCCCCACCTGGTAGTAGAAGGTCTTCGTGCCGTCGTCCCACATCCGCAGCAGCCAGTCGGTTCCAAACTTCGTCTCGGCTGTGAAGTCGGATGTGGTCGAGCCGGCGCCCATCTGGTTCGGGAACTCGCGGACACCGTGGAGCAAGAGCGCCGTCGTGTAGCCGAGCGTCTCGACGCCTTTGATGTAGTCCCCCGCATCCCACCAGCCGCCTGAGGCGTCAATCCGAACGCCGAGGGGGTCGAGGTCGTCCGAGAAGCGCCCGGCCGGATTCACGTGCGGCGTCAGGTAGGTCATCGCGTTCTGGTCGTTGAGGTGTGCGGGCGCCGTTCGCAGCGCGTTCGGGATGTAGTTCGGGCCGTCGCGCTCCGTCTGGTAGAAGGACAGCGCGTTCGCCAGCGCGTCGGCGTACACGTTCTGCCCGCTGTCGATCCTGAAGCTCGGCGATGAGGCTGCGACCGGGCTGGTTACGCTGATCGTGTAGGTGCCGGCCGCCGAGACGCTGTCGAAGTCGAGCGGATGGACGAACGAGTAGGCGTTGCTCCACGACCCCAAGCTCGTGCCCACGGGCGCCGAGTACACGGTGGCGCCGCTCGCGTTCTTCACGCTGAAGGTCGCGCCCGTCGCGGCAACACTCGACATCAGGTAGGCCCGCTTCGAGCTTCCCACCGGGTATCCGACCTGGTTGACGCGCACGAAGGCAGTCGCCGTCGCGGATTCCGCGCGCGGGATGGACACCGCGCCGGCGAGACCCGCGACCAGGACGAGTGCGATCGCAGCGCCCATGCGCCGCGCTCCCCTCGAGCTACGCATACCCCTCGCCTCCAATCTGGTAAAGGTTCTTAACTCGGGTCCCTCGGAGGACCATACGCCTCCCGGCGAGGCGATTTCAAGCGAGCTCTTAGAAAGCTCCTAGCTGTTTCTCACGGCGCTCTGAACCGCGGGTGGTTCCCTCGGGGAAACCCAACGAAAGGAGAGAGCGTGACCACCCAACAGGAGACCTGGCGCATTCTCGCCGTGGCCAACGAGACCGTCGAAGGCGCACTACTGCACGATGCGATCCGGCTGCGCGCCGGCGGCGTTCCGGCGGCGGAGGTGCTCGTGATCGCGCCCGCGCTCAACTCGCGCCCACGGCACTGGCTGTCTGACGACGACGCGGCCCGTCGACGGGCCGAGGCCCGGCTGGCGAGGTGCCTCGGACGCCTCGCTGACGCCGGCATCGAGGCGAGCGGCTGGGTCGGCGACGCGAACCCGTTGACGGCGATCGACGACGGGCTACGAGCGTTCCCGGCCGACGAGATCATCATCGCCACGCATCCGCAGGGGCGCTCGCACTGGCTCGCCCGCAACCTCGTCGAACGGGCGCGGCGGCGGTTCTCGCAGCCGGTCATGCACGTCGTCGTCGACGGAGCACGCGACGACGTGTACCTCGGGATCGAGGCGGCGTGAGTCGTTTACAAGCGGTTTCGACATGGGCTCGAGCGGGTCGACCGGTCGTTTCAGACGGACGCGCTTCAGACGGACGCGCCAACGGCGTCGCTTGCGACGCTGTTTCTAGGACGCGCGGGTCATCCGCGCGTCCGTCTGCGTCGCTCGCCCGGACCATCCACCGAAGTCGCAGCCGCCCGAGCGCGCCGCGCGTCCTGACTGTCGGCGCCGCGAGCGTCGCCTTAGAGCCCGACCATGTCGTCTGGTCGGACCGGCACACGCGTGAGCTCGCGGCCCGTCGCGTCGCGAAGGGCCGCCACGATCGCGGCGGTCGACACGACGGTCGGCGGCTCACCGACCCCCTTGACGCCGTAGGGCGCGTCGGGCTCGGGCACCTCCACGAGCACCGACTCGACCGGGGGCATATCAAGCGCGGTCGGGATCAGGTAGTCGGTGAAGCTCGCATTCGTGATCAGTCCGCCCCGGGTCTGGATCTCCTCCATCAGCGCGAGACCGAGGCCCTGGGCCGTCCCGCCTTCGATCTGGCCCTCGACGGCCACCGGGTTGACGGCGGTCCCGACGTCCTGCGCCGTGCCGATCCAGACGACCCGCGTCAGGCCGAGCTCGACGTCGACCTCGGCGACGACCCGCATCGCCGCGCAGGCGAACCCGACGTGCGAGCGCCGCCCGGTGGTCTGGCCCGTCTCCGGGTCGAGCGGACTGGTGCGTGGGTGGCGGTAGATACGCTCGACGTCCACCTCGACGCCGCCGCGCCGCTTCTGCTCCTCCAGCGCGGCGCGGCAGGCGAGCTGGACGGCGCCGGCCGCCATCCACGTCATGCGCGAGGCCGAGGCCGAGCCGGCGGAGTCGACGGACGCGGTCGTATGGGGCGCGAGGACGACGTCCTCGGTGTCGAGCTCCGTTCGCGCGACCTGGAGGATCACGTTCGTCACGCCCTGGCCGACCTCGGCCGCCGCGCAGTGGACCTCCGCGCGGCCGTCCGAGAACAGGCGCACGCGCGCGGCGCAGTAGTCGTCGAAGCCCTCGGAGTAGCAGACGTTCTTGAAGCCGACAGCGAACCCGACGCCGCGGCGGATTCCGTCTCCACGCGTCGTGTTCCCGGCGCCGCCGGGCAGCCGGATCGCCTCGCGCGGGAGCGGTTCGGCCTCCGGGATCGGCAGCTCGGCGGCGCGGCGGATTACCTCTGCAACCGGGAGGGCGCCCTCGAGCCGCTGTCCGGTCGGCAGGACGTCGCCCGGGGCGAGCGCGTTGAGCAGGCGGAGCTCGACGGGATCGAGCTCGAGCGCCGTCGCCAGCTTGTCCATCTGGGCCTCGGCCGCGAAGCAGGTCTGGACCGCGCCGAAGCCCCGCATCGCGCCGCACGGCGGGTTGTTCGTGTAGACGCTCGTCGACTCGATCAGCGCGTTCGCGACGGCGTACGGGCCGCAGGCGAACGAGGCGGCGTTCGACGTGACCGCGGTCGAGCTCGAGGCGTACGCGCCGCCGTCGAGCAGGATCCGCATCCGGACGCAGACGAGCTTCCCGTGGCGGTCGGCCCGGTGCTCGGCCCAGATGCGCGCCGGATGGCGGTGGACGTGGCCGACGAAGGACTCCTCGCGGCTATAGATCATCTTCACCGGCCGGTTCGTGTGCAGCGCGAGCATCGCGCTGTGGATCTGCATCGAGAGGTCCTCGCGGCCGCCGAACGCGCCGCCGACGCCGGCGAGGTGGATCCGTACCCGCTCTGGCTCGAGGTCGAGGCACGGCGCGATCTGGTCGCGGTCGACGTGCAGCCACTGGGTCGCGACGTGGATGTCGACGCCGCCCTCGCCATCCGGGATCGCGAGCCCGGACTCGGGCCCGAGGAACGCCTGGTCCTGCTGGCCGACCTCGTACTCGCCCGACACGGCGACTTCCGCCTCGGCATGCGGATCGCCGCGCTCGATCACGAGCGAGCGGACGACGTTCGGGCGCGGATCGTCGCGGTACCCGTGCCCCATCGTCGGGCGGTCCGGGTGCAACGGCTCGAGCTCGGTCGCGCGCTCCGGGTCGACGATCGGCTCGAGCGGCTCGTACTCGACGCGAACCGCTGCGGCCGCACGCCGCGCCTGCTCCGGCTCCTCGGCCGCGACGATCGCGACGGGCTCGCCGAAGTACCGAACGCGGTCGACCGCGAGGACCGGCTGGTCGGGAAACTCGAGCCCGTAGCGCTTCTCGCCGGGCA
>JBKOXJ010000014.1:0-4918 GCA_046724905.1 Actinomycetota bacterium
CTGTAGCAGGGTTCGACGGCCCGTGTCGAGCCGGATGATCCAGACGCGTTCGCCGAAGACGAGGATCCGGCGACCATCCGGCGATGGGACGGGAGCCTGGTACGCATAGGGCGGCATCGCCAGCACGCGCGTCAGGTCGCCGCCGTCCGGCGTCATCGCGAAGAGCGCGTTGTCGCCATCGCGGTCGCTCGTGAACACGAACCGCCACTCTTCGCCGTCGCCGTGACCACACCCCGAGCCGAGGACGGCGAGCGCGGCTGCAAGCACCGCAAAGATCGCTCGGACGGGGTTCAGGCTCGCAGTCTAGACCCGCTACCCTAGGCTCGATGGCGCAGAACCTAGGCTCGCTCGAGCGCGTCCTCCGCTTCGGCGAGGGCCGCCGGCTGAAGCGGCTCGCCGAGCAGGCGGCCTACATCCGCACCCTGGAGCCCGACTTCGAGAAGCTCTCCGACGCCGAGCTCGCCGGCAAGACCGCCGAGTTCAAGCAGCGGTTCGAAAACGGCGAGGAGCTCGAGGAGCTGCTCTTCGAGGCGTTCGCGGCCGTGCGCGAGGCCGGAAAGCGCGCGCTCGGCCAGAACATCTTCGACGTCCAGGCGATGGGCGGGATCGCGCTCCACGAGGGCGACATCGCCGAGATGAAGACGGGCGAAGGCAAGACGCTCGTCGCGACCCAGCCCCTGTACCTGAACGCGCTCGAAGGCCAGGGCGTCCACCTCGTCACGGTCAACGACTACCTGGCCAAGCGCGACGCCGAGTGGATGGGGCCTGTCTACGAGCGGCTCGGCATTCGCGCCGCGTTCATCGAGAACATGATGCCGTTCGCCGAGCGCCGGGAGGCCTACGCCGCCGACATCACCTACGGCACGAACTCCGAGTTCGGTTTCGACTACCTGCGCGACAACATGGCGGTCTCGCTCGATGGCGTCGTCCAGCGCAGTCACCGGTACGCGATCGTGGACGAGGTCGACTCGATCCTGATCGACGAGGCGCGCACGCCGCTGATCATCTCCGGCGAGCCCGAGACCGCGGCGAAGATCTACTACGACTTCGCGCGCGTCGTCAAAGGGCTCAAGGGGCGCCAGACGAAGCCGACCGAGAAGGGAGAGGAGGCCCTCGAGGGCGTCGACTACCTCTACGACGAGAAGCACAAGACGGTCTCGCCGGGGCCGACCGCGATCGAGGGCGTCGAGCGGGCGCTCGGCGTCGAGAACCTCTACGACCCGCGGAACGCCCAGCTCGTCAACCACTTGACCCAGGCGCTCAAGGCGGAGTCGCTCTACCAGCGCGACGTCGACTACGTGATCGCGGACGGCGAGGTCAAGATCGTCGACGAGTTCACCGGCCGGATCATGGAAGGGCGCCGCTGGTCCGAGGGTCTGCACCAGGCGATCGAGGCCAAGGAGGGCGTGCGGATCCAGGAGGAGCACGTCACCCTGGCGACGATCACGCTCCAGAACTACTTCCGGCTCTACGAGAAGCTCGCCGGCATGACCGGCACGGCGAAGACCGAGGAGAAGGAGTTTGTCGAGATCTACGGGCTCCACGTGGTCGAGATCCCGACGAACGTCCCCGTCCAGCGCGCCGACGAGAACGACCTCATCTTCAAGACGAAGGACGCGAAGTTCGGTGCCGTCGCGAAGGACATCAAGGAGCGCCACGAGAAGGGGCAGCCGATCCTGGTCGGCACGATCGCGGTCGAGACCTCCGAGTACCTCTCGCAGCTGCTTCAGCGCCAGGGCATCCCGCACAACGTCCTGAACGCGAAGGAGCACGCGCGCGAGGCCGAGATCATTAAGGACGCGGGCCAGGTCGGCGCCGTCACGATCGCGACGAACATGGCCGGCCGCGGCGTCGACATCAAGCTCGGAGAGGGCGTCGTCGCCCTCGGCGGCCTCTACGTGCTGGGGACCGAGCGACACGAGGCGCGGCGGATCGACAACCAGCTCCGCGGCCGCTCGGGGCGCCAGGGAGACCCCGGCGAGTCGCGCTTCTACCTGTCCGGCCAGGACGACCTCGTGCGCCTGTTCGCCGGCGACCGGATCTACAACATCATGGAGCGCTTCAAGGTCCCGGACGAGGAGGCGATGCAGGCCGGGATCCTCTCGAAGCAGATCGAGAACGCGCAAAAGAAGGTCGAGGAGCAGAACTTCGTCGCGCGCAAGAACGTCCTCAAGTACGACGACGTGATGAATACGCAGCGCCAGGTGATCTACGCGCAGCGGCGGCGCGTGCTCGAGGGCCAGGACCTGTCGGAAGAGGTGCAAGGCTGGGTCGACGAGGTGATCCAGCGGATCGTCTCCGTCTACACGGAGAGCGAGTTCACGGAGGAGTGGGACCTCGCCCAGCTCGTGCAGGCGATGGTCGACCTCTACGGGACGGACATCACCGTCGACGAGCTACGGGCCGAGGTGGAGCTCTCGCGTGAGGCGATCACGGAGGAGTTCCAAAACGACGCCCGCGACGTCTACGCGGAGAAGGAGCAGGAGCTCGGCTCGGAGCTGATGCGCGAGCTGGAGCGGTTCGTGATCCTGCAGGTCGTCGACACACGCTGGCGCGAGCACCTCGAGAACATGGACTACTTGCGCGAGGGCGTCCACCTGCGCGCGTTCGCCCAGAAGGATCCGCTCGTCGAGTACCGCGGCGAAGGCCACGTGATGTTCGAGGAGATGAGCTACGGCATCCGCGAGGAGGTGCTGCTGCACCTGTTCCACGCGCAGCTCGCCCCCGAGGAGGCCGAGGCGCTCCAGGCCGAGCAGGCGGCGGCTGTCGACGGCGATTTCAGCTACGAGCACGAGTCGCTGGCCGGCGCCGAGGCGATTGCTGCGGCCGGGGCCGGGGCCGGCGTCGGCGTCGCGACGGCGGGCGCTGTGGCGGCTCCCGCGACGACGGTCTCGACGAATCCGCAGCAGCGGGTGGCGGGCCCGCACGAGAAGATCGGCCGCAACGACCCCTGCTGGTGCGGGTCGGGCAAGAAGTACAAGAAGTGCCACGGCGCCTGAGGCGCCGCTAACCTCTCGCCAAGCGTTCTGTGAGCGGAGCCCGGGCAAGGCGGCGGCTCCGCGACGTGGTTGGCCACGGCGGCGAAAGGGCCTACCCTCCCGCTGACGAAGCGATGCCGGTAATGCCGAACCTCGGGCGTGCCGCGCTGGCGGGATTGATCACCCTCGTCTTCACGGGGACCGGCGGCGCGGCGGTCGACGCGCCCGCTCGGGCGCCGCAGGGGACGCTCGTCTTTACGAGCGATCGTAGCGGCACGTCCCAGATCTACTCCATTCGCGCCGACGGCTCTCGGCTCGGTCAGCTCACACGTGGCAGAGCGGCCGACGGGGCGCCGCTCTTCTCGCCTGACGGGCGCTGGATCGTCTTCACCCACGTATCGAAGCGGCACGACTCCGAGCTCTGGGTCATGAACGCCGACGGGAGCGGGCAGCGGAAGCTCGGCTCGTCCGCTACCGCGCTGTCCTGGGCGCCCGACTCGCGGCGGATCGCCTATGTCGCCGACTCCAGGCTGGTCGTCGCGCGCCTCGACGGCAGTGCGCGGGTCATCGTCCGTCGCGGGAGCTCCCCCCCGCACTGGTCACCCGACGGCGGCCTGATCGCCTTCTCCCGGGAGGTCGGCGATCGCGTCGACCTCGCCGTTGTCCGCGGCGACGGTCGCGGGCTGAGGACGGTCCGCCGGAACGCAAGCCCGCTCGGCTGGTCGCCCCGCGGCGAGATCGCGTTCGTGGGCAAGTACGGCGGTGCCGTCGGCCTGATCGGCGCGAACGGCCGGCACGCGCGGCGACTTCTGCGCTCGGTTCCTTACGCCCTCGCCTGGTCTCCCGACGGGCGGCGCCTCGCGTTCGTCGACCGAGGGGGACTCCACGTCGCGTCGTCGACCGGGCGGTCGATCCGCCGCCTTCCGCCAAAGGGCGCGGCGTCGCCGGCCTGGTCGCCCGACAGCCGTTGGCTAGCGGTCGCCTCGGAGCACGACGTCCTTCTCGTCGCAGTCGACGGCTCGTCGTTGCGTCACCTCACCGCGCGCCTCCCGAGGCCGTGGGGGGGAGCCGGCTACGGGGCGGCGACATGGCGACCCAAGGGCGCGACAAGGGAGCGGCTCGGCCGCCGGCCCGTCCCGCCGCTTCCCTCCGAGACAGTTTCGAGATTCTCATTCCGGCCCGGCAGCGGGACGATCTCGGAACTCGCTGCCGACGGTGGCCTGGCCGCGATCATCTTCAGAGCCGAGCCGTGTGTCGACGCCGGCATCGAGGCCTGGCAGCCGGCGCGCCGCCGGTTCGCGCGTCTCGCGCGCGAAGGTTGCAGCGAAAACGGGGTGCGCTACCAGCCGGCGCACGGGCTCGCGGTCGCGGGAGCGCACGTCGCTTGGCTCCAGGTCAACGGCGGAAACTCGCTCGAGACGTCCGTCTCGACGGCGACGCTCGGTGGTGGTGCTCGCGTCGACCTCGGCGTGGAGTACGCGGACGGGTCCGACTTAGGCGACATCGCCGGAGCGCCCGTCGGCGGTGACGGGCTGCTTGTCTTCACCGTCTCGCACCAGTGCAGCGATCCGCGTGTGGAACCAGGGGGCGACTGCCCTCCGGGGCGCAAGAGCGGCGACCTCATCCGCGCGACGATCTGGCGGCTGGGCGGGAGGATGCGCTGCGGCGGCGACAACGCCGGCCCACGGCGCTGCACGCAGGTGGCGCAAGCCGACGGCGAGCTCACTGTGCTCGCCGCCGGCTCGGGGCGCATCGCGGCGCGCACCGACCATGGCGTCAGGGTGCTCACGGCCGCGGGCAAGGTCGTGCGGGATCTCCCCGTCGCCGCAAAGGCAGCCGCTGTCTCGGGCAACCGCCTCGCGCTCCGTACCGCCGACGCGGTCGAGGTCTATGACACCGGCTCGGGTCAGCGCACAGACCGCTTCGCCGTCCCGAAGGGC
>JBKOXJ010000087.1:0-11568 GCA_046724905.1 Actinomycetota bacterium
CACCCACTCACCCCCCAGAGGGGGATCAAGATCAGGGTACGCAGGCGGGGCGCGTCAGGTTGCGCGCGAGTGTGCCGATTCTGTGTCGAGATACGCGCGGGCCTGGAGCGAGAAGAGCTCCGCGTAGAGGCCGTCGACGGCCATCAGCTCGTCGTGCGAGCCGTGCTCGACGATCCGGCCTCCCTCGAGCACGTAGATCCGGTCGGCCGAGCGCACGCTCGAGAAGCGGTGGGAGATCAGCACGACGGAGCGGCCCTCCAGCAGCTCGCGCAGCCGCTCGAAGAGCATGCTCTCCGCCCGTGCGTCGAGTGCAGACGTCGGCTCGTCGAGGATCACGAACGGGGCGTCGCGGAAGAACGCCCGCGCGAGGGCGATCCGTTGCCACTGGCCAATCGAGAGGTCGTAGCCGCCGGAGAACTCGCGCCCGAGCATCGTCTCGTACCCCTCAGGCAGGACGTCGAGAAAGCTGTGCGCGTCGGCCCGCCGCGCCGCGTCGATCACCGCCGCCTGATCGTCGATCCGGTCGTGCCGCCCGAGACCGACGTTCTCGCGCGCGGGTAGCAGATAGCGCTCGAAGTCCTGGAAGATGACCGCGATCGACCGCCGCAGCTCGTCGGGATCGACGTCGGCGAGGTCGACACCGTCCCAGCGAATCCGTCCGCTGTCGGGTTCGTAGAGGCCGCCGAGGAGCTTCGCGAGCGTCGTCTTGCCGGAGCCGTTCTCGCCGACGAGCGCAATCACCTCGCCGTCCGAGATCTCGAGCGACACGCGGTCGAGCGCCGGCTTCGCGCTCTCGGGATAGGTGAAGCTCACTTCCTCGGCGGTCAGGCGGCGGAACCCGGCCGGCGCGGGGATGGCTCGATCGCCGTCGGTGACCGGCGCGAGCTTCAGGAACGAGGAGTAGTCCCGGATGAACAGCGTCGCCTCGTAGAGCGAGTTGGCGCTGAACTGGATCCCCCGCAGCCGGCCGGCGAGCTGGTAGAGGCCGAAGACCGCCGCGCCGGCCGCCGCCAGGCTCATCCGGCCGCTCGCGAACAGCCACGTCAGCGTCGCAACCGTTCCGGCGGTGACCGCAGTCGACGCGAGCGAGCCGACGAGCGAGCGGCCGACCCGGCGGCGCGCCAGGGAGCGCAACTCCGCGATCCGTTCGTCATAGAGGTCGTCGTAGCGCCGCCGCAGGAATCCCGCGATCCCGAATGAGCGCACCTCCTTCGCCGGATGCCGGTTCATCAGGACGCCCTGGAGGTAGTAGCGCTGCCGCTCGTTCGCGGTCATGCCGCGCTGGAAGCGATACAGGTCTCGGCTGTTGCGCGCCGCGACGACCCAGAGCGGCACGTAGCCAAGCAGGACGAGCGGCAGCAGGATCGGCTGTAGCGCCGACAGTGCGAGGATGATGCCGACGGCCGTGACGGCGGCGCCGACGAGGCCGAGCAGCCCGTTGACCGTCTGCATCGACCGCCACATCCCCTGCGCCCGCGCGCGCTGGAGCCGGTCGTAGAAGTCGGGCGACTCGAACGCGAGCAGGTCGATGCGTGTCGCGACGTCGAGGACGCGGTCGATTGCCCGCCGCCCGACGAGCTCGCCGAGCACGCGACTCTGCTCGCCCTCGATCGCCTGCGCCACGTCGAGCGCAAGCGTGACGACGACGAACGCGGCGAGCGCCGGCAGCAGCGCCGCGTAGTCCTCGGCGACGCCCGCGGTCAGGACGGCGTCGAAGACGGCCTTGCCGATGAAGAGCTGCGCCGCCGTCCCGGCGGCCGTGAGGAGCTGGAGCCCGGCCGTCACGAGCAGCTCGCGGCGTCCGGCCTCCCAGACGAGGCGAAACGAGTCGGCCAGGAGCTGCGGGAGGTCGCGCCAGCTTCCCTCCGAGCCCTCGGGATGCATCACATCCCACCAGGTCCTCGTCCGGCGGGACTGCCCGTCGGTTGACGAGGCGCCGGGCCCATCCCGGATCACGCGGATCGCCATGCCGACCTAGTTGTACCGGGCCTGCGCCGCGCTGAGCCCGTCGCGGACGACCGACTCGACCGCGACCGCGGCACGCGCGACGATCGTCTCGGCGTCATCCTCGGGCTCGAAGTTCGAGAGGACGAAGTCGGCGAGCGGCCGCGGGTCGCCGCGCTCCGGGCGGCCGACGCCGATCCGCAGCCGGAGGAAGTCCTGGGTCCCGAGCTGTGCGGTGACGGAACGAAGGCCGTTGTGCCCCGCCAGCCCGCCCCCCTGCCGGACCTGTAGCCGGCCGAGGTCGAAGTCGCCCTCGTCGTGGACGACGAGCAGCGAGCTCGGATCGACCTTGAAGAACCGCGCCGCCGCTGCGACTGAGCGGCCGGACTCGTTCATGTAGGTCTCCGGCTTCAGGAGAGCGACGCGATGGTCGTCGATCCGGATCTCGGCCAGCCGGCCCGAGAACTTCCCGCGCCACGACGCGCCGTGCCGTCGGCCGAGCTTGTCGAGAACCATCCAGCCGACGTTGTGGCGGTGACCCGCGTACTCGGGGCCCGGGTTGCCGAGACCCGCGACGAGCAGGTCGAGCGTCGAGGCGGCCTCGCCCCGACGGAAGAGGCGCATCAGTGACCCGCCCGGTGGGATTGCCGGGAATCTGGGTCGCGAGAAGCGAGCCAGGCAAGGACGCAGGGAGCGCCCGTATTGGGCGCGACTGAGGACGCCGCATGGCGACGTCTTATCGCGGGCCAGAGCCCGGCGGATCCCGCCGGGCGGGTCACTAACCCTCTGTGGTCTCCGGCTCGCCGGCGGCCTCGGCCTCCGACTCCGCCTCGCCCTCGGCGGCCCCTTCGGCCATTTCTTCGGGCGGGACCTCGCCTTCGGGCAGCTCCTCGCCCTCCTCGACCTCCTCGGGCTCGGGCTCGACGACGCGCGTCGGCATCGTCACCGTCGCGAGCACGGTCTCCTCGGGGTCGTCGAGCAGGGTGGCACCCTCGGGCGCACGGAGGTCGGCGACGCGCAGGGTGTCTCCGATCGCCATACCGCTGACGTCGAGCTCGAGGCGGTCGGGCATCTCGAGCGGGAGCGCCTCGACGTTGATCTCACGGTTGACCTGCGAGAGGACGCCGCCCTCCTTGATGCCCGGCGCCTCCTCGGCTCCGACAAGCTCGACGACGACCTGCGCCTGGATCGGCTGGTCGAGCCGCACCTCGAAGAGGTCGAAATGCGTGATCCGGCCGCGCAGGGGATCCTGCTGGTAGTCCTTGAGGATCGAGGCATGGGTGCTCTTCTGGCCGTCGAGCGTCACGTCGAGAATCGCGTGCAGGCCGTGCGAGCCGGTTAGCGCGCGCCGCAGCTCCCGCTCGGGCACGCAGATGGCGTGCGGCGTCTTGCCGCGCCCGTAGAGGACGCCCGGAATCAGCCCCTGCCGGCGCAGGCGGCGGGCGTCGCGCGAGCCTCGCGACTCACGCTCACGTACCTCGAGCTTGACACGCTCTCCGGCCACGGCCGGCAAGTGTAGCCGGAGGAACTAGCGATGGACGCTGATGTCGAAGCCGATCAAGAGCAGCGGCCAGGCGATCACGCCGAGGATCGCCGTCAACACACGCCCGGCCGTGTTCAGCTTGTCCAAGTAGTTCTGAGACGCCGCCACGATCACGCCGATGATGATGTAGATCAGTCCGATCACGCTGATGCGCATGCTCGGCTGGTGCCCGCTCGTCGCTGGTGGAAAACCGCCGCTGCATCTGCGAGGCACACTCGTACGTGAGGCTCACGCCGGTCACCGTGACTGCTGTCTTCAGCCTCTTGTTCGCCTCGACCGCGGCTGCTGGGCACCGGCCGCCTGCCCAGGCAGTCGCCCCCGGATACGCAATCGTCGGAGCCGCTCACTTCCCGAGCGATGCGATCCACCGCTCGCTGCGGCTCCGATCCGCGTTCAACGGGCTCGCGGAAGCGACAACGAGATAGGCGTCAAGATCGTCATCCAACGCTCGACAAGTCGCGTGAGAACCTGGCGCGGTCCGGTCTGGCCAGCCGTAGGCAGACTGAAATCATCTCGCTCGAAAACGCACAAGCGTTTTCGAGCGCTAAAAGAGCTGGTTCTCGCCGCCGAAGATCGCGGACACAGAATCATCGGCGAAAACGTTCATGATCGTCTCGGCAAGCAGCCCTGAGACGGGCAGCACGGTCATGGTGGCCGGCCGCGCCAGGGGATCGATCGGAACGGTGTCCGTCACGACGATGCCCGTGATGTCCGACTTGGCGAAGCGCTCGAGCGCGCCCTCGCAGAAGAGCCCGTGCGTCGCGAAGACCCATACGTCCTTGGCTCCCTGCTCCTTGAGCCTCGCGACGTTCGCGAGCAGCGTCCCGCCTGTCATGATCACGTCGTCCCCGAGGATCGCCGTCCGGTCGCGGACACGGCCGGTGATCTCGGTCACCTGGGCCTTGTCGTGCGCCGGCCGCGTCTTGTGCATGATCGCGAACTCGGCCTCGATCATCTCCGCGAAGCGCACGGCCATCTTCGCCCGGCCCGCGTCCGGCGAGACCGAGACGACGTTCTCGCCGGTGAGCCCGAGATCGCGGAAGTGGCGCGCGAACAGCGGCAGCGCGGTCATGTGGTCGACCGGGATCGTGAAGAACCCCTGGATCTGGCCGGCGTGTAGGTCCATCGTCAGCACGCGATCGGCGCCGGCCAGCTGCAGCATGTCGGCGACCAGCCGCGCCGAGATCGGCTCGCGCGGCTTCGCTTTCCGGTCCTGGCGCGCATAGGGGTACAGCGGCATCACGGCCGTGATCCGCTTCGCCGACGCGAGCTTCGCCGCCTGGATCATGAACAGCAGCTCCATCAGGTTGCGGTCGATCGGCTCGCAGCCGGTTTGCACGAGGAAGACGTCGGCGCCGCGGATCGACTCGCCGTAGCGGCAATACGTCTCACCGTTGGCGAACGTCTTCAGCTGGATCTCGCCGAGCTCAACGCCCAGTTGCTCCGCGATCCGCTGCGCCAGATCGGGATGTGAGCGCCCCGCGAACACCATCAGCCGCTTCTGCGGACCGCGCTCGATCCAGTGGCCGGGCTTCGGCTCCGCGGCCGCTGCGGCGGTCTCGAGGCCGGGCAGCGTCGTCAGATCAGTCGCTGTCGTTGTCACGCTTTCCGTACTTGTCGTAGACGTACCCCTCCTTCGTGACCTGCCGAGGCGGGAAGCCCGCAAGCGATCCTGGCGGGACGTCCTCGGTGATGACCGTTCCCGCTGCAAGCCAAGCATCGTCGCCAATCTCGACCGGAGCAACGAACGTATTGTCGACTGCCGTCCTGACGTTGCGCCCGATCTTCGTGCGCTTCTTCGGCTGTCCCGGCCGGTGGTCGAAGTTGGCCGTCACGTTGCTCGCGCCGATGTTGGTGCCTGCTCCGATCTCGGCGTCGCCGATGTAGGAGAGGTGGGGCACCTTTGCGTCGTCGCCGATCTGCGAGTTCTTGATCTCGACGAACGTGCCTGCCTTGACGCGAGGTCCCAGCACCGTTCCGGGCCGAAGGTAACAGAACGGTCCGGTCGTCGTATCGGGCCCGATCTCGGCGTCCACGGCGACGACCTGCGGGCCGATCTCGGCGCCCGCGGCCACCTTCGTCCGACCCCGGAGGACGGTGAACGGATGGATCGTCGAGTCGGGCTCCAGCTCGACTGCGGCGTCGATCCAGGTCGTCTCGGGGTCGACGATCGTGACGCCGGCGAGCATGTGCGCCTCGTTCACGCGGCGGCGCAGGACGCCGGCGGCCAGCGCGAGGTCGGCGCGGGTGTTGACGCCGACGACGGCGACCGGGTCCGGCGAGAGGTAGGCGGCCGCCTTGCCGCCACCGGCGATCACGTGCTCGATCGTGTCGGTGAGGTAGAGCTCGCGCTGAGCGTTGTCGGAGTCGAGCTTCGCCAGCGCGTGGCGCAATGCGGGCGCGCGGAAGACGTAGATCGACGAGTTCAGTTCCGTCACTGCGAGCTGGTCGGGGCCGGCGTCCTTCTCCTCCACGATCGCCGTGACGGCGCCGGAGTCGTCGCGCAGCACCCGCCCGTACGGCTGCGGCGAGACCGGCTCGAACGAGAGCACGGTCACGTCGGCGTCCTCGCGGCGGTGCTCGTCGATCAGGCCTTGCAGCAGCTCGGGTGTCAGCATCGGCGTATCGGCGAGGACGAGGACGTCGCCGTCGAAGCCGTCGAGAGCCCCGAGCGCCGCCGCGGCCGCGTC
Source organism: Actinomycetota bacterium (assembly GCA_046724905.1). Taxonomy (GTDB): domain Bacteria; phylum Actinomycetota; class Thermoleophilia; order Gaiellales; family Gaiellaceae; genus JBKOXJ01. The sequence continues at coordinate 6,178 of JBKOXJ010000087.1, forward strand.
GCCGGTCCCGCGCGGCTCCTCCTGGACCGCCACGTCGACGTCCTCGTAGGCGTCGCGGGTCTCGGGGGAGGCGACGACGACGAGCCGGTCGGGCTCGAGCGCGCGGGCGGTCTCGATCACCCAGTCGACCATGCGCCTGCCCAGGAGCTCGTGGGCGTGCTTCTGCCTCGAGGAGCGCATGCGGGTGCCGAGGCCGCCGGCCAGCACGACTGCTGCGAGGTCGGGGGTCATCGCACTCGACGAGATGGCTGGGGCGCCAGGATTCGAACCTGGGATCGCGGGACCAAAACCCGCTGCCTTACCACTTGGCTACGCCCCAGAGTTTGGGGTCCTCAGTCTATCGGCGGTCCGTGAAGAGGACGAACAGCGCCACCGCGGCCAGGATTCCGACCACGACGACTGCGAAAAAGCCGACTACGAACGCAAGCAGCGGGACGAGCGCCACCATCGCCTGCGACGCCGCCGCGATCCAGCTCACCTGCCTTCCTGTGTGCGAGTGCAGTCGGCGGCCGAGGAACATGTAGAAGACGAGCACCGCCGCCGCGATCAGCAGGGCGAGGGTGAGCGGAATCGCGTGGACGAGGACGAGCAGGCCCTCCATGACCGCGATCAAGAGGGCGAACCGAAGGCGGTTCGCGCGGAGCCAGCGTCCGCTCCGGCTGGTCCCGTGCTCGAGCGCCGGGGCGGGCAATGTCATCGATTTCAACCGTACCACGCAGGAACCGTGACCCAGGTGCGGCCGAGGCGGCGGACTGCGCGGGCTGCCGCAACCGCCGGCGGGCGGTGGAGGAAGAGGCCGTAGACGACCGGCCCCGCGCCCGTCACGTCGGCGCGAAACGCACCCAGCTCGTGCAGCCGCGCGGCCAGCGGTGAGGACGCGAGGTCGTTCGGCGGCAGGTCGGCGAGATCGGTCGCGCGGTGGATCCGCGCAAGCCGTTCGGTGAGCCCGGCGTAGCGCTCGGCGAACCCGTCTGCGCCGGAGCGCCGGTCGAAGGCGTCGTACACCGCCGCCGTCGACGGCTTGCCGGCCCCGTGCGGCAGCACCAGCACGACCCAGTACGCCTGCGGGAGCTCGAGCGGCGTCAACTCGGAGCCGTCGCCGGTGCCGAGCTGCGGACCCTGCTCGAGGAAGAACGCGACGTCCGCGCCGATGGAGGAGGCGACCCGCCGGAGGTCGGCCTGCACGAGCGGGCGGTCGAGCGTCTCGTTGGCGAGGCGCAGCGCCGCCGCCGCGTCGGAGCTGCCGCCGCCGAGCCCTGCTGCGACCGGAATGTGCTTCCAGATCCGGGCCCGGAAGCGCGGCTCGACGCCGGCGCAGTCGGCGAGCGTACGCAGCGCGGCATCCACGAGGGTGTCTTGCGCGAACCCGGTCACGGCCAGTCGCGGCGCGGGCGCGAGCGCGACGCGGTCGCAGAGCGCGAGCCGCTGGTAGACGGTCGCGACCTCGTGCTTGCCGTCGTCTCGGCGCGGGCCGACGAGGAGCGCCAGGTTGAGCTTGGCCGGCGCGGGAAGGCGCCTCACGCGAGCGCGGCGGCGAGCGTCACGTAGTCCTGCGGCGCGAGTGCTTCCGCGCGCGCGTTCGGTTGGTGGCCGATCGCCTCGAGCGCTCGCGCGGCGGCGTCGCGCTCGGTGTGCCCGGCGAGCTCGAGTGAGTTCGCGAGCGTCTTTCGCCGATGAGCGAACGCGGCGGAGACGAGCCGCTTGACTTCGGCGTAGTTCTCCGGGAGCTGACCGCGCCTGAAGGCGACGAGCGCCGAATCGACGTTCGGGCGCGGCCGGAAGACCGTTCGCGAGACCGGGTGGAAGCCGGTGCGGCGCGCCGTCAGCCGCACGAGCACCGAGACGGCGCCGTAGGCCTTCGTCCGAGGTCGTGCGAAGAACCGGTCCGCCACCTCGCGCTGGACCATCACGCACCAGAGGCCGACGCTCGGCAGCCGGTCGAGGCTCTCGACGACAAGCGGCGTCGCGACGTTGTAGGGCAGGTTGGCGACGAGCTTCGTCGGAGGCGGCTCGAGCGAAGCGAGGTCGAGCTGGAGCGCGTCGCCGAACTGAAGCTCGACGTTCCGCGCGTCCCGCAGGCGCTCGGCAAGGCGCGGCTCGAGCGAGCGGTCGACTTCGACGGCGTGGACGCGCGCGACTCGCTCTGCGAGGTAGGCCGTCAGTACCCCGAGGCCGGGCCCGATCTCGAGCACGACGTCCTCCGGCTCGAGCTCCGCCAGGCGGCCGATCACGCCCAGGATGTTCTCGTCGACCAGGAAGTGCTGGCCGAGCTCCTTCTTCGGCGCAACGCTCACGGGAGCGAGAAGGCAGCGCGGGCGTTCGCGTCGACCTGCGCCTCCAGCTTCCGTTTGTCGACCCCGCGCAGCTCGGCGAGGGCGGCGAGGGTGTGGACGACGTAGGCCGGCTCGTTCGGACGGCCGCGTCGCGCCTGCGGGGAGAGGAACGGCGCATCGGTCTCGATGAGCAGCCGATCCGAAGGAACCTGCGCGGCCGCGTCGCGGAGGTCGCCCGCGCTCGGGTAGGTGACGTTGCCGGCGAAAGAGACGTAGTAGCTGCGGTCGAGCGCGACTGGGAGGAGGCCGGGAGTCGAGAAGCAGTGCAGCACGACGGTGCCTTCGAAGTCTGCAAGGAGCGTCGCGGTCTCGTCGTCTGCGGCGCGGGTGTGGATCACGAGGGGCTTGTCGAGGTCGGCCGCGACTGCGATCAAGCGCTCGAACAGGCGCCGCTGCGCCTCAGGCGAGGCGTAGTCGCGGTAGTAGTCGAGCCCCGTCTCCCCCACGCCCACGGCTTGGTCGTGGCCGAGGAGCTCGCACAGCTCCTGGATGCGGTCCGCATCTTCGGTGCCGGCCCGGTGGGGGTGAATCCCGAGGACCGCGACGAGCCCCTCGTCCCGCCCGGCGTGATCGAGCGCCGGTCGCCACGTCTCCGGCCACGCGGCGATCCAGATCACTTGCTCGACTCCGGCCTCACGCGCGCGCGCGAGGAGCTCGGCCGGCTCGTCGTCGCACGCGTCGAGGTGCGCGTGGGTGTCGATCACATCAGGCTGCCGGAGCGGGCAGCTCGACGCGGGGGAAGAGCGGCGCCGCCGGCTCGATCCCGTCCGTCTCGGCCGTGGCGCCGTACGCGATCGCGTCGAGCCGAAGCTCCGGCGGCTGGCGGAGCGCCTCGAGGATGCGGGGCGCCGTCTGGGGCAGATACGGACAGAGCGCGACCGCGACCGCCCGCACTCCGTCGGCGAGGTCGTACAGGACGGCGTCGAGCTCTCCGGAGCGCGTCTCGTCCTTCGCCAGCTCCCATGGCTTCGTCTGCTCGACGTGGCGATTCAGATACCGCACGACCTCCCAGATCGATTCGAGCGCTCCGGTGATGTCGTAAACGTCGAACTGCTCACCGAGCCGGCCTCGCAGCCGCTCGAGGAGCTCGCGGAGCTCGTCGTTGCCGGGTGCGCGGGTCACCCGGCCCTCCCGGTAGCGCGCGATCATGGCCGTCGTCCGCGAGAGCAGGTTGCCGAGGTCGTTGCCGAGCTCGCGCTCGTAGCGCTCCCCGACGGTCTCGATCGTCACGGAGCCGTCCTGGCCGAACGAGACCGAGCGCGCCGCCCAGAACCGCACCGCGTCGGCGCCGTAGACGTCGATCAGGTCGAGCGGGTCGATGACGTTGCCAAGCGACTTCGAGATCTTCCGCTCGTCGAGGAGGAGGTAGCCGTGCACGTAGAGCTGCCGCGGCGGGTCGTACCCGGCCGAGAGCAGCAGCGCGGGCCAGTACACGCAGTGGAACCGCAGGATGTCCTTCCCGAGCATGTGGCGCGCCTCCGGCCAGAAGACCGGGAGCAGATCCTCGCCGGGCCGGGCGTACGTCAGGGCGCTCGTGTAGTTCGGGAGTGCGTCGACCCAGACGTAGGCGACCTGGCTCTCGTCCCACGGCAGCGGGATGCCCCACGGCTGGCCGGCGCGGCTGATCGAGAAGTCCTTGAGCCCGCCCTCGATGAAGCTGCGGGCCTCGTTGAACCTGAACCCTGGCAGGACGAAGTCGGGCCGCTCGGCATAGAGGCGAAGCAGCCGGTCCTGGTAGGCCGAGAGCCGGAAGAAGTAGTTCTTCTCCTCGATCCACTCCGGCACGGTCTCGTGGATCGGACACTTGCCGTCGACGAGCTCGTCCTCGGTATAGAAGGCCTCGCAGCCGACGCAGTAGAACCCGGCGTAGACGTCCTCGTAGACGTCGCCGCTGTCGTAGATGCGCTGGAGGAAGTCGCGGACGAAGGCCTTGTGGCCCTCGTCCGTGGTGCGGATGAAGAAGTCGTTCTCGACATTGAGGCGCTCAGGCAGCTCTCTCCAGCGCTCGACGATCCGGTCCGTGTACGCCTTCGGATCGAGCCCCTGCTCCTGCGCGACGCGGTAGACCTTCGAGGCGTGCTCGTCGACCCCGGTGAGGAAGAACGTCTCGTCGCCGCGCTGCTTGTGGTGCCGGACGACGATGTCGGCGGCGATGGTCGTGTACGCATGGCCGATGTGCGGCGTCGAGTTGACGTAGTAGATCGGCGTCGTCAGGTAGAAGCGCATCGCGGGCAATCATAGGGACGGGCTTCGCCGCCGAACGCCTACGGATCCGGGCTGTGTGCCACACGCCCGCGAGCGCTGCCGCAAGCAGGAGCGCAGCGAGCAGGAGCAACAGATGCAGTCTCCAGTGCTCGCGGTCGCGATCGGCGCCGGTTGCTATCGGCAGCCGGTCGTCGCGCTCGAAGCGGTTCCGGGACGCCGGGACATCCACCGGTTGTTCGGGGCGACCGGACGCTCCGGCAGCCGGCTCACCGGGCGCCACCGCGGGCGCCTCGCCGGCGACAGTACGTCCGGAACGCATGTCGGCCCGCACCCGTGCGCTCGTCTGCGCGTTTGCGCCGGGCTCAACGGGCACCGCTGCGTCGAGGACGTGGACCGAGCCCTCCATCAGCGCGGCCACGGGCGGCCAGAGCGGAGCGACCGGCGGCAAGGGCTCGCTCTCGGCCGGCACATCCGTCGCGGGCGACTCGACCGGAGGAGCGGCCTCCGCCGCAGCGGGCGGCGCGGGCGCCGTCGCGGCCGGCGTTCCCTCCTGAGCGGGGGTCGGTGTCTCCTCCAGCGGCGGGTCCGGGACCTCGACGTCCGGTACGGCCGCCACGGGAGCGGCCGCGGGTTCAGGCACCGTCACCGGGGTCGTAGTCGGCCCAGCCGGTTCGGGCGTCGCCGTCTCCTCCGCCGGTGGCGCGGCAGCCGTGCCGGATGCGGATCCGGTCGGCTCGGCGGCGGCCTCCGCCTCCTCGGGCGCGGGCTCGGATTGAGCCTGATCGTTCTCGGCCGTCGCAGCGGGCTCGGGCTCCGATGAAGGCTGATCGACCGGCACCGTCGCGGTCGGCTC
>JBKOXJ010000111.1:0-10680 GCA_046724905.1 Actinomycetota bacterium
AAACCACGTCGCGCCCGCGGCTGCTCCCGTATCCGTGCGCGTACTCCCGGCGTTCATTCTCTTGATGGACCCCCTGCGCAGCGTGCCGCCGAGGTCCGCAGTGGCCGGACGCCCGGTGCGCGTGCTCGTTGCCGACGACCATCCGCTCTTCGCAAAGACGCTCGAGGCCGTGCTCGCCGGGGACGAGCGCGTGGAGGTGCTCGGCTCTGCTCCCGACGGGAAGCGCGCAATCGAGCTTGCCGAGCAGCTCGAGCCCGAGGTGATCCTGATGGACCTCGACATGCCGGTCCTGAACGGCTTCGACGCGACGCGCATGCTGCGCCAGCGCGGGTCGACGGCACGGGTGCTCGTCCTTACGGCGTCTGCCGAATCGGGCGATTCGGACAAGGCGTTCCAGGCAGGAGCATGGGGCTATCTGACGAAGGACCGGATCGCGTCCGAGCTTCTTCCTGCGATTCTCTTCGTCGCCGGTGAGCCCGAGGCGCCGACTCTCCGGGTGGCCTCCCAAGGGAGCTAGCGACCGCTAGGCTCACCGCCGCGATGGCGGTGCTGACCTCGCAGGTCGAGCGGACCGACGACTTCGCCCGCCGGCACGAGCGCATGGCCGAGCTCGTCGCCGAGCTCCGCGAGCGGACGGAGCAGGTCGCGCGTGGAGGCGGCGATGCAGCGGTCGAACGCCACCGCTCGCGCGGGAAGCTGACCGCGCGCGAGCGGATCGACCGGCTCTGCGACCCCGACACCGCCTTCCTCGAGCTCTCGGGGCTCGCAGCCTACGGGCTCTACGACGACCAGGCGCCTTCGGCGGGGATCGCCACCGGGATCGGCATCGTCGAGGGACGCGAATGCGTGCTCGTCGCGAACGACGCCACCGTCAAAGGCGGCACGTATTTCCCGCTGACGGTCAAGAAGCATCTGCGGGCGCAGGAGATCGCGCTCCAGAACCGGCTTCCGTGCCTCTACCTCGTGGATTCCGGCGGCGCCTTCTTGCCGCTCCAGGACGAGGTCTTCCCGGACAAGGAGCACTTCGGCCGGATCTTCTTTAACCAGGCGCGGATGTCGGCCGCGGGGATCCCCCAGATCGCCGTCGTGATGGGCTCGTGCACGGCCGGCGGCGCGTACGTCCCGGCGATGAGCGACGAGACGGTGATCGTCAAGGGGACGGGCACGATCTTCATCGGCGGCCCACCGCTCGTGAAGGCCGCGACCGGGCAGGACGTGACCGCCGAGGAGCTCGGCGGCGCCGACGTGCACGCGCGCCGCTCCGGCGTCGCCGACCACTACGCGACCTCGGACGAGCACGCCCTCGCGATCGCGCGCCAGATCGTCCGCAACCTCCACTCGCGGAAGCCGGAACCGCCGTGGGAGCTCGCACCGCCCCAGCCGCCGGCAGCCGATCCGGAGGAGCTCTACGGCCTGATCCCCGACGACTACCGCCAGCCGCTCGACCCGCGCGAGGTGATCGCCCGTATCGTCGACGGCAGCCGCTTCGCCGAGTTCAAGGCGCTCTACGGCGAGACGCTCGTCTGCGGCTTCGGCCGGATCGAGGGGTATCCGGTCGGGATCCTGGCGAGCAACGGCGTGCTCTTCGCCGAGTCGTCGCAGAAAGGCGCGCACTTCATCGAGCTCGCCTGCAAGCGCCGCGTGCCGCTCGTGTTCCTCCAGAACATCACCGGGTTCATGGTGGGCAAGGAGTACGAGGAAGGCGGGATCGCCCGTGACGGCGCCAAGCTCGTGATGGCCGTCGCCTGCGCGCAGGTACCGAAATTCACGGTCGTGATCGGCGGGTCGTTCGGCGCCGGCAACTACGCGATGTGCGGCCGCGCGTATGAGCCGCGGCAGCTCTGGATGTGGCCGAACGCCCGGATCTCGGTCATGGGGGGCGAGCAGGCCGCGACGGTGCTGACGATGGTGGGCGACGCCGACCCGGACGAGATCCGCGAGAAGTACGAGGCCGAGGGAAACCCCTACCACTCGACGGCACGGCTCTGGGACGACGGAATCATCGACCCGCTCGACACCCGGCGGGTGCTCGCGCTCGGGATCTCGGCCGCGCTGAATGCTCCGATTCCCGAGACGACGTTCGGCATCTTCCGCATGTAGACGCGGTTAGGCTCCGCGGCATGCAACACACGATCGAGCTGACCGACGACGAGCTTCGGCTCGTCCGAACCGCCCTCCACGCCTACCTCGACGACTTCGGACACGAGGAGGCGGACGTGCTCCGGCTCGTGAAGGAGCTGCTCGCGAAGCTGCCGAGCGCCGAGCGCTACTTCGAGTAGTGCTCCTCCGCATCGTCCTCTGGAACCTCGCCGACTCGAAGACGACGATCGGCGAGCTGCGGCGCTACCTGCGCGACGAGTCGGTGGATGCCTTCGCGCGCGTCCCGGGGCTTCGCTTCAAGGCGTGGATCTCGGACGAGGCAACCGAGCGCTGGGGCGCGGTGTACCTGTGGGAGTCACGGGAGTCCGCAGAGCAAGACGTGCCGAGCCACGCCCGCGAGCTGATCGGCAAGGATCCGGACCTCGGCGAGGAGTTCGACGTCGAGGCGACGATCGAGGGCGCCTACGCGATCGCCGAGCTGTCGCGGCAGGGACTGGCGTTCGAGCAGTGAAATGCGCGACTTGACGGTCGTGCGGCCGTCCGCACGCCGGCGTGAGTGGGAGCTCCGCGACGGGCAGGAGGTCCGGGCCCGGTTGCGGCTGCCGGTCTTTCGCTCGGGCGGTAGCGCCGACTTGGGCAACGAGCGGTGGCGGATCGAGCGGGACGGCGTCGTCCGGCCGGACTACGTGCTTCGAGAGGAGCCTTCCGGCGCCGAGATCGCGCGGGTACGGCGCGACGGACTCCATCGCCGGCTCGAGCTCGAGGGCCAGGTGGCCGAGTGGCGGAAGCTCGGCCGGGGGAAGGGTTTCGGTTTCGTCGGAGAGGACGGCGAACCGCTCGTCTCGGGGCAGGTTCGCAGCGGGTTTGCCCGCTCGTTCGGCGCTCTCGCCGTCGATCCGCGCATCGCTGAGCGGGACGCGCTCGCCGCCGCCGTGCTCGCTTGCTTCCTGCTGATCCGGCGCAACGAGGAGCAGGCCGCGGCCGCCACGGCGGCTGCGAACAGCTGACGCGCGGCAAGACGCCTCGCCCCCGAGGGCAAGTAACAAGTTGTTACTTGCTCAGGGTGAGGAGCCAGTCCTGAAGCGGCGCGAGCTCGCGGTAGCGACGCGCGCAGAAGGCCGGGAAGGCCGGCGTCTCGATTTCCTCGGGCACCGGCCGGTCGATGCCGGCGAACAAGCCGTCGTGAAGCATCAGCTCCTCGCGCCCTAGAGGCACCTCGTAGCCGCGCGGCAGGCGCTTGTAGCGGCGCCCTCCGACGTCGTAGCCCGCTGACTCCACTTGCGATACGGCGGCCTGAAGCGCCTCGCCGCGCTCGGGATCCGCGACGGCATCGCGGTAACGGTCGAGCCAGTCCGGCTCGAAGTGGTGCTTTCCGGCACCGAGGATCAACGTCTGCGGCGTCAGCCGAAACCAGTAGCCCGGGCACGTGCGGCTCGCACCGTCGCCCTGCCAGAACCACAGATCCAGGTGATCTTTGTACGGACGCTTGTCGCGTGAGAAACGGGTATCGCGGTTGATCCGCATGATCGAGCCGTTGACCCGCGGGTCCGCGTGCACACCCGGCGCAAATCGCTCGAGCTCTGGGCCCATCGCCTCGACGAAGTCGCGTGCGGGCTCGAGCAGGAATCGCTCGTAGTCCTCCCGGTGGGCCTGGAACCACTCGCGGTCGTTGTTCTCGGCGAGCGCAGCGAGAAAGTCCCGGGCCTCGGGCCGAAAACCCTCGAAGGCCATGGCCCAACGTTAGAGGAGCAGAGTCTCCGGAAAAACCGTCTCGCCCTCGAATCGCTCGAGGCGGTACGGGGAGAGGTCCAGCTCGGAGGTTCCGCTCATGAGCTCTTCGGCGACCGCGCGGCCGACGGCAGGAGACTGCATGAAGCCGTGGCCGGAGAAGCCGCAGGCGGCGTAGACGCCGTCGCCGACCTCGCCGATGATCGGATGCGCGTCCGGGGTCATGTCGTAGAGGCCTGCCCAGCCGCGCTCGATCTCGGCGGCGGCGGCCGCCGGATAGCGATGGCGCAGCCGCGCGAGCCGATCGTCGAAGAGCGACTCGTCGACCCGCTCCTCGAAGCCCCAACGCGGCTCGGGGTCCGCCATCGCGATCACGAGGCGATCGCCGCGACACCGGAAGTGGAAGCCCGTCTCCGCCTCGATCGTCATCGGCAGCCGCTCGGGGAGATCGAGCGGCGTCGTCTCGAGTAGCTGGCGGCAGAGGGGCCGGATCGGTAGCTCGATCCCGCGCGTGGCCGCGAGCTCCGCCGAGTACGGGCCGGCGGCGATCACGAGCACGTCGGCATCGACCTCCTCGGCCGGTGTGCCCTCACGGAGCTCGACGCCGAGACCGACGGCACGGCGAACCAGCTCCCTGGCCACCGCCGGCGGATCGGCGACGCCGTCGGTCGGGCACCAGACGGCTCCGACGACGTCGGCGGTGTGCAGGCCCGGAACGAACGACGGGTCGACACGCTCCACCGGCACCCCGAGCTCCGCCTGGACGGCCCGGCGAGCATCGAGCTCGGCGAGTGCGTCCTCGGTCGTCGCGAAGAAGAGGTAGCCGACCTGCCAGAAGAACGGCGGGCCGAGCTCCTCGAAGAACGCGATGCTCGCCCGTGCGAGGCGGACCTCGGCTGCGGTCGAGAATTGCTGGCGAACGCCGCCCATGGCCTTGCCCGTCGCGCCGGAGGCGACCTCGGCACGGTCGCAGAGGACGACGTCCCGCGCCCCGCGGAGCGCGAGGTGGTAGGCGATCGAGGCGCCCATGGCGCCGGCGCCGGCTATTGCGAATCGAGCCACTCGTCCAATCGCCGTTGTTCGTCCTCGGTGAGCCCGCGGAGCGGCGCGCGGACATCCGGCCGGACTGCCACGCCGCGTCGGCCGAGGGCGTGCTTCGCGGCCGCCTGGAACGGCAGCGGCTCGAACCCGGCACGCAACGCGCCGACGTCGCGGCCATCTCGGCGCTGCACCGCCGCGACGACGTCCTCCGGGAAGACGGAGGCCAGGCCCGAGACGACTCCTGCGGCACCGGCCTCGAGCCCCTGCGCGATCAGCGCCTCGGGGCCGACGAAGACGTCGAGCCCTTCGACGATGTAGGGCGCGAACGCGTCCCACGGCCGGTCGGACACCTTTAGCCCGGCGAGGTTCGGAGCGGCTTCGCGCAGCCGTTCGATCACGTCGAGCGGTACCGGGTACCCGCTGCGCGCCGCGAACTCGTACACGTAGAACGGCAACGGTGCGCAGGCCGCCGCTGCCGCGGAGAAGTGCGCAAGGAGCGCCCGCTCGTCGAGCGCGTAGTACGGCGGGCCGATTACGGCCACGGCGTCCGCGCCGGTCTCAGCGGCGTGCGCGGCGAGAGTTGCCGTGTCGGCGGTCGTCTGGGCGCCGCAGTGGATCGCGATCGCGAGTCGCCCGCGACCGGCCGCGACGAAGCGCTCGGCCGCGCGCTTCCGCTCCTCGGCCGTCAGGAGGATCCCCTCGCCCGTGGTGCCCAGAGCGAGCAGTCCGTCGAGCCCGGCGCGCGCCAGGAACTCGACGTACGGCTCGAACGCGTCCTCGTCGAGCGACGCGCCTCCGCTCCGGAAAGGCGTCAGCGCGGCTGCCAGGGCTCCTCGCAGCATGCCGCGACTTTACGATGCCCGCCGATGATCCGCACTGAGCGGGACGGGCCGGTCTACCGGGTCACGCTGGCCCGGCCCGAGCGTCGCAACGCCTTCGACGCGGCGCTGATCGACCAGCTGCGCGAGGCGTTCGAGAACGTCGGCGACGCGCGGGCGGTCGTGCTGGCCGGCGAAGGGCCGAGCTTCTCCGCAGGCGCGGACGTCGAGTGGATGCGCAGCTCGATCGACCTCTCCTACGAGCAGAACGTCGGCGAGGCTCGACGTCTGCGGATGATGCTGGAGACGCTCGACGCCTCCCCCGCGCCGGTCGTGGCCCGCATCCACGGGCACGCGCTCGGCGGCGGCTGCGGCCTGACCGCATGCGTCGACATCGCGATCGCGGCTCCTGACACAATCTTCGGCTTCTCGGAGGTCAAGCTCGGGATCGTGCCCGCCGTGATCTCGCCGTTCGCGCTCGCCAAGATCGGGCCGAGCGCGGCGCGCCGCTACTTCGTGACCGGCGAGCGCTTCGACGCGGCGACGGCGTTCAGGATCGGGCTGATCCACGAGATCGCGGCCGATCTCGACGAGGCCGTGCAGCGGGCCGTCGGCGAGCTGCTCTCCGCCGGGCCCGAAGCCGCGCGGGTCGCCAAGAAGCTCGTGCTCGAGCGGCCTGACGCGCTCGCAACGGAGCGGCGGACGGCCGAGCGGCGCACGAGCGACGAGGGCCAGGAAGGCATGCGCGCCTTCCTGGAAAAACGCGCCCCGAGCTGGCGCTAGCGCCCTGAAGAGGCTCCTCCCGCTCGTCGGCGCGGTCGTCTTCGTCGACACGATGTTCTTCGCGGCGCTCACGCCGCTGCTCCCGCACTACGCCGACCATTTCGACCTCTCGAAGACGGGCGCCGGCGTGCTCGCCGCGGCCTACCCCGCCGGCGTCCTCGTGGGCTCCCTCCCGAGCGGCCTCGCGTCCACATGGTTCGGCGCACGGGCGGTGGTCATCGGCGGGCTCCTGCTCCTCGCCGCGACGACCGTCGCGTTCGGCCTCGGGGAGTCGGTCGTCGTTCTCGACGCGGCCCGCTTCACGCAGGGCCTCGCGAGCTCGTGCGCGTGGACCGCGGGTCTGAGCTGGCTCGTCTCGGCGGCGCCCGCGTCCCGCCGCGGCGAGTTGCTCGGCAGCGCGATGGCCGCGGCAATCGTCGGGGCGCTCTTCGGTCCGGTGCTGGGCGGAGCGAGCTCGCTGCTCGGCGCGGGCGTCGTGTTCGGCGCGGTCGGAGCGGTGACGCTCGGACTCGCGGTCTGGGCTGCGTTGACGCCGCCTCCCGGCCCACCCCGACGGCAGCCGCTCGCGATGTTCGGCCGCGCGGTTCTCGATCACCGCGTCGCGCGCGCGTTCTGGTTCGTGATGCTGCCGGCGCTGCTGTTCGGGACGCTGAACGTGCTCGCGCCGCTGCGGCTCTCGGACCTCGGCGTCGGAGCGGTGGCGATCGCGAGCGTGTACCTCCTCTCCGCGGGACTGGAAGCGCTGGCGAGCCCGATGCTCGGGCGGCTATCCGACCGGATCGGGAGGCTGCGCCCGATCCGTGCCGGGCTCCTGGCCTCCGCGGCGGTCGCAGCCGTCTTGCCGTGGCCCGACCGGGCTCTGCCGCTGGCGGCGGTCGTCGTGTGCGCCGGCCTGGCGTTCGGGAGCTTCTGGACCCCGGCGATGTCGCTGCTCGCCGACGAGGCGGAGCGGCGCGGCCTCGACTACGCCTACGCCTTCGCGCTGATCAACCTGGCGTGGGCCCCCGGACAGGCGCTCGGGTCGTCAGGCGGCGGCGCGCTCGCAGAGCTGACGGTCGACGCGGTGCCGTACCTGCTGCTCTCGACGACGTGCCTGGTCACGTTCGCCGCACTTGCGCGCGGTCAGGTGATCCAGCCGTCGCTCAACGAGTAGTTCGCCCAGGCGCGGTACGTCTTTCCAAACGGCGGGAGCGGACGGCTGGCGCATAGGCAATCCGGCGGCCCGACTCCTCCCTCCCACGCGTGGAGGCCGACGCCCACTTGCGGCATTCCCGGATGCGGCGGTGAGTTGGCCCCGTCGCTCGCCCAGCGTCCCAGCTCCCACTTCCGGCTCAGGGTCGGGTTCCCCTGCGCGTCACGTGGCCCCTGCAGGCAGTACGCCTTGCAGTTGGGCAGCAGCCGTTCCCAGCCGTTCGCGTCGCGCGCCCACGCATCCAGCCCATCGCCCCCGTGCCACGGAGTTCTCCCTTGGGGCCCGTAGCCCATGATCACGGCCGTCAACGGGTGCTGCCCGCTCTCGTCGGCGAAGACGAGCCGGCAGCGCTTCGTGTACGGGAGCTGCTTCGTGTGTACCGGCGGGCTCGGCAGCGACCAGATGTCGAAGCTGGTCAGGAGCGCGTCTCCTTCGGGCGAGTACACGGACAGGTAGCGGTAGCGCGGCCCGCCGGACGGCCCGATCGAGTGGCACGTGAGCTTCGGCTCCTTCACGAACACTGCCGGGCCCGTCCCGTCCCACCCTGCGGCGACGTCGATCTGCTGCTCGACTCGCTTCGACAAGACCCTGTACGTGTGGCGGAGCAGGATCACCGGCTTCGGATACGAGTACATGTCGGAGATCTCGCTCGCGACGGCGAGCCGGCCCACTCCGCGCGAGTCCACTCTCGGTCCGTCGAGGACCTCGACGCGCGAGATCCCGAATCCATTCGACCCCGCGTCCATCCGTGCGGTGACGTTCCAGGTGAAGTTCCAGACGTAGCCGCTGGGGAAGAACTCGTTCCGGCGCGAGAGGTGGCAGCCGAACGAGCCGAGCCCGCCGTTCCGGTGGTTGTTCAGGTTCGGATCGGCCTGGTAGTAGTCCTCGACGATCGGCGTGCCGTCGGCTGCGACCACGCGGCCGATGTGGCCCGGGCCGACGACGGCGCCGCTGCGCGGGTTGTGCGTCAGGCGGAGCCAGATGTGCCAGGTGCCGTCGTCGTTCGCGAAGACGGCCCGGTTGCCCACCGTTTGCGCCGTGACGGCCACGGTTCCTCCATCATCGCCGTCGGTCGCAGAAGGTGCCAACCTCGTCCGCCCCCACCGGCAGCATGGCGACATGGCGGGTGAGCTCGAGAGCCTTGCTTACGACCTCTCGTCGCGCAGCCTGACCCAGCAGGAGGGAGTCCTGACGGAGCTCCGTGGGCGCAGCGGTGTCCTGCTGGGAGCAACGGCCTTCGTCGCCTCGTTTCTCGGCGGTCGCGCGCTGGACACGGGCTTGAGCTGGCTTGCGATTCCCGGCCTCGGGCTCGCGCTCGCGAGCCTCGCCCTGGCGATCTACGTGCTCGCGCCGAAGGGAGACCTGAACTTCGCGATTCACGGCGACGCGGTCTACGAGCACTTCACCAAGGAGGGCGTCGATCTGTCCGAGACCCACCGGACGCTCGCGTACTGGATCCGCGGCGCGTGGGACAGCAATCAGGCGGTCATCGACCGTCTCGTTCGCGTCTTCTGGTGGGCGTGTGCAGCGCTTCTCTCCAGCCTCCTACTGTGGTCGCTGGCCCTGGCGCTAGACTGACCGTGGTGCCCAACATGCCTTCGAAGCCGCCTTCCGCTCCTGCGCCTCCGCCGCCCGGAATCTTTGCTCCCGAGACAGGCGGCGGCGACAACGGCCACAAGCGATAGCGCGCTAACCGGCATGGCGGCGCCCGTGCGGCGACCGCTGCGGAAAGTTCTCGTTGCCAACCGCGGCGAGATCGCGCTGCGCGTCTTCCGGGCGTGCCGCGGGCTCGGGATCGCCACAGTGGCCGTCGTCGCGCCCGACGACCGCGGGTCCCTGCACGCGCGGTCGGCCGACGAGCCGCTCGAGATCGCGGGCTACCTGCACGAGGAAGAGCACGTTCGTGCGGCCAAGGAGGCAGGCGCCGACGCGATCCATCCCGGATACGGCTTCTTGGCGGAGAACGCGGACTTCGCGGAGGCGGTGCTCGCCGCCGGGCTCGTGTGGGTGGGGCCACCGCCGGAGGCGCTTCGCGCGGCCGGCGACAAGCTCGAGTCGAAGCGCCTCGCCGCCGAGGCCGGCGTTCCCGTCGTGCCGGCGGGCGAGGCGGAGGAGATCGGCTTTCCGCTGATCGTGAAGGCGGCGGCCGGTGGAGGTGGGCGCGGGATGCGGGTCGTCCGTGAGCCTGCCGAGGTCGACGATGCGCTCGCCGCCGCGCGCCGCGAAGCGCAGGCGGCCTTCGGCGACGACACGGTCTTCTGCGAGCGCTACGTCGAGCGGCCGCGGCACGTCGAGATCCAGCTCATGGCCGACACGCACGGGAACGTCGTCGCGCTCGGCGAGCGCGAGTGCTCGATCCAGCGACGCCACCAGAAGGTGCTCGAGGAATCGCCGTCGCCGGCGCTCGACGAAGGCCTGCGTGCGGGGATGAGCGAGGCCGCCGTCGCCTTCGGGCGTGCGATCGGCTACCAGAGCGCCGGCACCGCCGAGTTCATGCTCGACGGGCAGGAGTTCTTCTTCCTGGAGCTGAACGGCCGGATCCAGGTCGAGCACCCGGTGACCGAGGTCGTGACCGGGATCGATCTCGTGGAGGCGCAGCTGCGGATCGCAGCCGGCGAGCCCATCGACGCAAGTAACAAGTTGTTACAAGGCCACGGGGTCGAGGTTCGTTTGTATGCAGAGGATCCGCGCACCTTCCTGCCTCAGGGCGGGAGGATCGAGCGGCTGCGGTTACCGGACGCGATTCGGGTCGACGCCGGTGTCGCCGAGGGCGACGAGGTACCGCTTGCCTACGATCCGATGATCGCGAAGCTGATCGCGCACGGCGAGACGCGCGGCGAGGCGCTCGACCGATTGCGCGAGGCGCTGGCGGACACCGAGGTCGACGGCGTCGTGACGAACCTGCCGTTCCTGCGCTGGCTCGTGTCGCACCCGGAGGTCCGCGTCGGCCACACGACGACGGCGTTCCTGGTAGAGCATCCACCTCTGTCCGAGTACCCGGCGCGTGCGGCAGACGAG
>JBKOXJ010000173.1:0-8032 GCA_046724905.1 Actinomycetota bacterium
GCCTGCTGGGCTTCCTGCGGCCGTACAAGCTCTCACTCGGGATCTCGATCGTGCTCGCCGCCGGCTCGCAGGCCGCGCAGATCGCCCTCGGAACAATCCCCGGACGCGCGATCGACCACGCCCTCCGCCCGCACGACACGGGAAAGCTCCGCCTGTACATCGGGGTCGTGATCGTGCTCGGCATCGTCAAGGCGCTGCTCCTGGTCGGCCGGCGCCTGATCTCCGGGCGTCAGGCGCTCGGAGTCGAATTCGACATGCGGAACGCGCTCTACGCGCGCCTCCTGCGGCTCTCGTTCGGCTTCTACGACCGGCATCAGACCGGCCAGCTGATGTCGCGCGCCACTGTCGACCTCCAGTCGGTGCGCTTCTTCCTCGGCTACGGCCTGATCTTCTTCTTCCAGCACATCCTGACGATCGTCGGCGTGACCGCCGTGATCTTCTTGATCGAGTGGCGCCTCGCGCTCGTCGTGCTCGCGATGACGCCGCTGCTCGTCGTCGTCGCCTACCGCTACAGCTCGATCTCGCACCCGATCCTGCGCGACGTGCAGCAGCGGATGGCGGACGTCGCCACGGTCGCAGAGGAGAACATCGTCGGCGTCCATGTCGTGAAGGCGTTCGCGCAGGAGGGCGCCGAGCAGTGCAAGTTCGAGCGGCGCTCCGAGGCGGTGTTCGACCAGACCGTCCACGCGAACCGCCAGCGGGCGCTCTACGTGCCCCTGCTCTCGTTCCTCCCGCTCCTCGCCCAGGCGGCCGTGCTGATCCTCGGCGGGCACATGGTCGTCCGAGGCGCGATGACCTACGGCGACTTCTTCGCGTTCAACCTCTACGTCGTGATGCTGATCATGCCGCTGCGAATGCTCGGCATGTGGATCGGGCAGTCGCAGCGGGCTACCGCGTCGGGCGAGCGGATCTTCCAGGTGATGGACGAGGCCGAGGACGTGCAGGACGCACGAGAGGCACAGGAGCTCCCGCCGGGTGAGGGCCGCCTCCGCTTCGAGCGCGTCGGGTTCTCCTACGACGGCGGGCGTCCGGTTCTCCACGACGTCGACCTCGAGGTCGCGCCCGGCCGGACGATCGCGCTGATCGGGCACACCGGCTCGGGCAAGTCGACCCTGACGGCGCTCGTGCCGCGTTTCTACGACGTTGCCGGCGGCCGCGTCGTGCTGGACGGCGCCGACGTGCGCGAGGTCACGCTGTCGTCGCTGCGTCACGCGATCGGGATCGTGTCGCAGGATCCGTTCCTGTTCTCGGCGACCGTGCGCGAGAACATCGCGTTCGGCGCGGCGGGGGCGACCGACGGGGAGATCGAGCGGGCGGCGCGGCTCGCGCAGGCGCACGAGTTCATCGCGGAGCTGCCGGACGGCTACGACACCGTCATCGGCGAGCGCGGGATCACGCTCTCGGGCGGACAGCGCCAGCGTGTCGCGATCGCCCGCGCGCTCGTCATCGATCCGCGTGTGCTGATCCTCGACGACGCGACCGCCTCGGTGGACGCAACGACCGAGGCCCGGATCCGGCTCGGCTTGCGCGAAGCGATGAAGGGGCGAACGACGCTGATCATCGCGCACCGGCTCTCGACGATTGCGCTCGCGGACGAGATCGTGGTGCTGGACTCGGGCCGGATTGCGGCGCGCGGGACGCACGAGGAGCTATCTGCGACGAGCGCGGTCTACCGGGAGATCTACGAGCACGGCTTGCTCGAGCGGGAATTCGCAGAGCGGGTGGAGGCGCGGGCATGAGGGTCTGGCAGCCCGGGTCGCACCTGACGATGCAGCGCGGCGCCGAGGTGAAGGACTGGTCCTGGCGCCAGACCGCCCGGCGCATCTCGACGCTCGCGCGGCTGACGTCTCCGTACAAGCTGCGAACGAGCCTTGCCATCGCCTCGCTGCTCGCTGCGACGGCCGCCTCGCTGGCGCCGCCGTATCTCGCCAAGCTCGCCCTCGACGTCGGGATCCAGCACGAGAACCTCGGCGCGCTGACGTGGGTCGTCGTCGCGTTCATTGCGGCCGGCCTGCTCGCGCTCGGCACCAGCGCCGCCCAGACGTACTTCACCGGCTGGACGGGCGAGCGGATCCTCGCCGACCTCCGGAACACGCTCTTCCGCCACCTGCAGCGCCTCTCGCTCGGCTTCTACGAGCGCAACCGCGCCGGCGTGATCGTCAGCCGCCTCACGAATGACGTCGAGGCGCTCGACCAGCTCGTCACCGACGGCGTCACCACCCTCGTCCAGAACACGCTCGTGCTGGTCGGATCGGGCGTGATCCTGTTCCTGCTCGACTGGCGTCTGGCCCTCGCGACGATGGCGGTGTTCCCGCTGATGGCCGTGGCGACGGCGATCTTCCGGATCCGCTCGTCGCGGGCCTACCGGGCCGTCCGCGAGCGCCTCGGCCTCGTCACCGCGACCCTCGCAGAGGACATCGCGGGGATGCGCGTGGTCCAGGCGTTCACACGCGAGTCGCGCAACTACCGGCGCTTCCGCGAGGTCAACGGCCACTACCGCGCGGCCAACCAGACGACCGTCGTGACGAACGGGCTCTACTTCCCGTTCGTCGACTTGCTCTCGAGCATCGCCGTCGCGATCGTGCTCGGCTACGGCGGCTACCTCTACTTCGACGGTGCCGTCAGCGCCGGCACGCTGCTCGCCTTCCTGCTCTACGGGCAGAACTTCTTCGATCCGGTCCAGCAGCTTTCGCAGCTCTACAACACCTTCCTGGCCGCGGTCGCCGCCCTGGACAAGATCATGGACGTGATCGACGAGGAGCCCGAGGTGCTCGACAGGCCTGGCGCGCGCGAGCTCGACTGGATCGAGGGTCACGTCAGGCTCGAACAGGTCCGGTTCGGCTACGGGCAAGGGCCCGACGTCCTCCACGGAATCGACCTCGACGTGCCCGCCGGGACGACAGTCGCGCTTGTCGGCCACACGGGCGCCGGCAAGTCCACGATCGCGAAGCTGCTCGCCCGCTTCTACGACCCGCGCGACGGCCGGATCACGATCGACGGCGTCGACCTGCGCGACGTGACCCAGGAGTCGCTCCGCCGCCAGCTCGGCGTCGTGCCGCAGGAGGGCTTCCTGTTCGCGGGCACCGTCGCCGAGAACATCGCGTTCGCGAACGCCGGCGCACGGCCCGAGGAGATCGTCTCGGCCGCGCGCACGGTCGGCGCCCACGAGTTCATCCTGCGGCTCGAGAACGGCTACGAGACCGAGCTCCAGGAGCGCGGTACCCGCCTTTCGCTCGGCCAGCGCCAACTCGTCGCCTTCGCGCGCGCGCTGCTCGCCGATCCGCGGATCCTGATCCTCGACGAAGCGACCTCGTCGGTGGACATCGGCACCGAGCGGCGGATCGAGCAGGCGCTGCGCGTGCTCCTCGCCGACCGGACCGCCTTCGTGATCGCCCACCGGCTCTCGACGATCCGCGACGCCGACCGGATCGTCGTCCTCGAGCACGGCCGGGTGATCGAGCAGGGGACGCACGACGAGCTGATGGCCCGCCAGGGCCTCTACACGTCGCTCTACGGCGACTGGGCGACCGACGTCGCCTAACAAACCACGCTTCATACGCCGATAAAGCCCGTGTGACCGCACGCAGCGTCCTCGGCGACAGCTGGACGATCTACAAGCGCCTCTTCGCGCGCACCGTGCTCGCGGCGACAGTGGTTTTTGCCGTCCTCGAGCTGCCCGGCGTGTTCCTCGGCTACACCGACTCGAAGGCCGCCGCCGCGGTGATCGCCCTGATCTCGCTGCTGCTCTCGTTCGTCGGCTCGCTCCTCGTCCAGGGTGCGCTCTCGCAGGCCGTCCGAGACGTCCACGAGGGCGGCGCGCAGCGCTCGACCACGGAGCTCTACGAGGGCACGCGGGGCCGCTTCGGCGCGCTTGTCGGCGGCTCGCTCCTGCTCGTGCTCGGTATCGCCGGCGCCTTCCTCGTCACCGGCGGCGCCGCCGTCGCTGTCATCGCTTTCGCCGGGCCACTCGCCTTGCCTGTGCTGCTCGTGCCGCTCGCCGCGGTGTTCGTGCTCTGGACGCGCTGGTCGCTGATCGTGCCGGTGATCGTGCTCGAGCAGACCCCGACGATGCGGGCGTTCCGCCGGTCACGCGAGCTCGTGCGTGGGCACGGGCTGGCGGTCTTTCGCATCCTCTTCATCGCCGCTCTGATCACCACGGCGCTCGGCTTCGCCCTCCGCTTCGCCTTCGCCGCGCTGCCAGGCGCCCTCGGCGTCTGGATCGGGGCCGCGATCGCCACAGGCCTGACGGCGCCGTACATGGCGCACGCGCTCACGGTGACGTACTACCGGCTCGCCGACCCGGGGCGACCGATGATTCCAGAAGCGTTGCGGTGAGTAGTTCCTTTCGATCGACCGGTCATTTCAGACGGACGCGCGGATGAACCGCGCGTCCTGATGGTCGGCGCCGCAAGCGTCGCCTCGGTAGTCCGCCAGGCTTCGACCATCGCGATCCGCTGCTCGATAGTCGGGTGCGAGGAGAAGAGCAGGTAGTCCCAGGTCGGGGGGCTCGGCGGCTCGAGCACGGTCGTCGTGAAGCGGCGGAAAAGCGCCCGGCCAGCGGCGGGATCGCGCGTCGTCTGGAGCGCCATCCAGTCGGCCTCCGCTTCGAAGTGCCGTGAGATCGCATTCCACACCGGCAGAGCCGCGAGGTTGAGCAAGACGAGCACGAGCAGCGAGAGCGGCACGGCTGCGGGGTCGCCCATCCCCCCACGCCGCCGCGTCGCGACGGCGATCAGGAACGCGCCCGGAACGGCGAAGAGCGTGTACCAGGCGAGCAGCTTCGGGATGTGATCGCGGGCGAGGTGTCCGAACTCATGGGCGAGCACGAAGCGGATCTCGTCGGGCGGGAAACGACCGTCGAGGAGCGTGTCCCAGAGGATCACGCGCCGGCTCGGCCCGAGTCCCGCGGCCTCGGCGTTCGGCGCGCTCGTGAGCTCGTGGACGTCCTGCACCTTCACGGGCGTGCCCTCGACGCCCTCGTCGTGCGCCAGGTTCGCGGCGCTCGCGGCCAGGGTCGGGTCGCTCAGGTCATGCACGTCTGGTATCAGGTACGGCTCGACGAACACGAGCAGTACCGCCAGAGCGACGAACACGGCGGCGCCCGGAATCCACCAGCGATCCCCCAGCAGCCGCGCGAGCCCCATCACGATCAGCAGCGCGAAGCAGATGTAGAGGAACTCGCCGCCGAGCCCGAACCAGCTGTCGAGGATCCAGAGGCCGTAGCTCTCGCGCGAGATGTCATGCCGGCGCTCCCACCAGAGCTCGGCGAGGCCGAAGGGCGCCTGCGCGATCCAGACGAGCGCGAGCCCGAGCATCCCGAGCAGCATCCCCGTCCCGATCGGCCCTGCCGCCGACTGCCGCTGCAGCCGTGGCCCCCGGACGGCGTAGACGGCGAGCACCGCGACCAGCGCGAGCTCCGACACGAGCGTGTCGACCCTGACGAAACGGTCGTAGTGCTCGGCGCGCGCGAGATCGGCCGCGCTGAAGAGCCGGTGGACGTCGACGGCCGGGAGCCGGAGGTCGTCCGGAACGCGGCTCGAGCGCCAGAGGAGGACGGCCGCGGTGCCCCAGATCGCGGCGAGGACCGCGAGCACCGCGGCCCGCACGAGGAACCTAGGCAGCGATTGCGCTCTCACTCGCCGGCTCGAAGCCGACGGGTGGGCCTTCGGCCGGCGGGCCGGTGTGCGGGTAGCGCTGGGTGATCAAGTAGAGGTAGGCGTTCGCCTGGGCCGAGTACCGCAGCGCGAAGGCCTGCAGGTTCCGGTACCCGCGCGGCGTGCGGCCGGTCGCGAGCGCGTAGAACCAGCCGAGGAAGGCCGTGACCCCGATCGTCGCGCCGAGCGCGCCGCTCAGCACCAGCGCCGGAATCGCGAGGAAGAACCGAAAGCCGACCGTCCAACGGTTCTGCCGCTCCGGCTCCGGGAAGTCCACGTCGACCGGGTAGGTCCCACGCCGGCCGAGGAAGCCCGGGAACGGGTTCGCGGTCAGGCCGACGAACGAGAAGACGTGGGTGTCGTAGCGGATGAACGCGCTCAGGAACCGCTGGAACGCCTCCGGCGGCGTGCCCCGCACGAGCGTCGCGAACCAGTTCGCGATCCCGACCAGGATGGTCGCGACCGCCCACAGCGTCAGCCAGACGAGGTGCGGCAGGAAGAGCAGGAACCGGAAGAAGACGGTGAGGCGTGAGCGAACGAGGTCGTCGGTGACCTCGATCCGCACCGGGTGCGGCGGCGCGGGCCCCGGAACGGCCGTCGCCGGGTCGGTGTCCGGGTAACGGCTGGTCAGCAGGAAGACGTAGCCGTAGGCCTCGGCCGCGTAGCGGAGCGCGTAAACGAGCACGTCCCGGAACCCGTTCGGCATCCGTGCGCGCGCGATGCAGACGAACCAGGCGAAGAACGCCACCGCCGCGATCAGGCCGCCGCCACCCCAGCTGAACGCCCAGTTCTGGCCGCGACCGGTGCTCGCATTCCAGCCCCTGCCACCGCCGGTCGACAGGAACACCTCTGCTAGCGCGAGAGCCGGTACAGCCAGGATCAGCCGAAAGCCGACCGTCCAGCGGTTCTGCACGCGAGGCGGGTCGACTTCGATGTCGACGGGGTAGCCCGGCCGGCCGAGGAAGTCCGGCCACGGCTCGGCGGCGAGTGAGACGTACGCGACGACGTGTGTCCAGTACCGCACGTACGTGGCGAGGAACTCGTGCAGCGCGTCGGGCGACTGGCCCCGCACGAGCGTCGCGATCCAGTTCACGATCGCCACGACGATCGCGCCAATCGACCAGAGGAAGAGCCAGATCAGATGCGGGATTGCAAGGATGAGCCGGAACAGAACCGTCACGCGGCGGCGGAGGAGATCGTCCGTGACAACGATCCGGATCGGGCGCGGCTGCGGCGGCTCCACGGGTCGGCATTATCCGCGTTCCCGCGGCTCGGCGTAGAGTGCGGGCCATGTCGCTCGACCGCGAAACCGAGGAACGGATCGAACAGCCGGTCTCAGCCGAGGCCCAGCGCGAGACGCGTCTGACGCCGGCGCAGGCGATCGAGCTGATGAAGATCAACATCCCGGCCCGCGGGAACCGCAAGCTCCGGACCGTGGTCGAGCGCGCCAATGCCGACCGGCAGCTGAAGGGCTGGTGGCACGCAGCAAACGTGAACGCGGTCGCGCGGCTCGAGATCAACGACCACTCCTGGGTGCACATCCAGATCGTCGCGAACATCGCGCTCAAGCTCCTGCGGCAGCTGACGAAGCACCGGATCGAGCCGTCGCTAGTGCGGGACTACGGCTACGAGCCGGAGGACTCGGAGGTCGCCGTCGCGCTCGGCGCCCTGCTCCACTGCATCGGAATGGCCGTCCACCGCGACGGGCACGAGGACTTCAGCCTCTTCCTCGCCGACCCGAAGGCGCGCGAGCTGCTCGCGGGGCTCTACGAGGAGCCGGATCTGACGGTGATCGCGAGCGAGGTGCTCCAGGCGATCTCGAGCCACCGGGACTACGGAAAGCCGTTGACGCTCGAGGCCGGGATCGTGCGCGTCGCCGACGCGCTTGACATGGAGCAGGGGCGCTCGCGGATCCCGTTCGAGCGCGGTCGCGTCTCGATCCACTCCCTGTCGGCCGCGGCGATCGACGACGTCGCGATCGAGGACGGCGAGGACAAGCCGATCCGGATCGAGATCCAGATGAACAACTCGTCCGGGATCTACCAGGTCGACAGCCTGCTGAAGGCGAAGCTGGTCGGGTCAGGGCTGGAGCCGTACGTCGAGGTGATCGCGCACATCGACACGGAGGCAGAGAAGCGCCTCGTCCCGATCTACAGGCTGGAGACCTAGGAGGGTTTGGCGGAATGTCGCTCGTCGTCGGGTTGCGATGGTCGTTCTGAGGCAAGGACGCAGGGAGCCCCCGTACTTGAACAGTACGGGGGCGACTGAGGACGCCGCCTCGGGGCGAGCAGCGCGGCCCGACGGCTCAGCGTTGTTCCGCCAAGCCCTCCTTAGAAAGGCTGCGTCGGCGTACCCACGCGTCCGCCCGCCGCAGTCTC
>JBKOXJ010000034.1:0-3995 GCA_046724905.1 Actinomycetota bacterium
CATCTACACCAACTGCCAGATCGTCTGGAGGATCCGCGCAGGCCGTTGGCGCGGCATGGCGCCCGGCGTGGGTGCCGTTGAGTCAGCGCAGCAGTTGCCGGGGGCGCCTGGATAGTCGAACGTACCGATCTCGACCGGGTGCGCTGGGTCCGTCACGTCCACGATGCGCATTCCGCTGTCCCAATAGGCGACGTAGTCGAGCATGCGCCCCGCCGGGCTGCGCTGCAACCAGCCCTCGTGTGGCGCGTTGAACTGCTCGCAGTCCGAGTCCGAGGGGACACAGCCCTGCGGCTCGGGCGACTGGTAGGTCCCGACGACGGCGCCGGTCTGGATGTTGACGATGAAGACGGCCTCCGTCCCGAACTCGAACGCGTTGGCGTACGCGTAAGGCCTCCCCGACTCAACCTCGGGGTCCAGTTGAACCGTGTGGATGCCGCCGGGGAGCGCGACGCGGCGGACCAGCGTCGGGTGGTATGGGTCGGCGGCAGTGTCGTAGATGCTGACGCCCGCGAACCCGCCCTCCGTCCACGGCTGGTGGCTGACGGCGAGGTAGCGGCCAACGAGGTCGAGGTCCGCGGAGTCGGACGTCTGCGTGTCGCTGGTGATGTGGGTCGTCAGTCGATCGGCGAGGACGGGGTGCTCGGGATCCGTCGTGTTGATCACGGCGACGCCTTGGTCGTCAAACGAGCCGAGGTACCCGACGTGGCGCGAAGCGTCCGCGGCGACGTTCGAGAACTGGCCGTTCTCCCATGGGTTCAAAGCCCCGACGAGCTTCATCGGGTGGCCGGCGGCACCGGCCGACGGCGCACCAACCAGGACCGCACCGAGCACCGCGGCGACTGCCGCCAAGCGAAAACCACGACGAACTCGCCTCAGGCGTATCGGATCCCTTGGGCCCGCCGCCCTTCGTCGGGTACGGCGCACGATCAGCCGAGTTCCGGTTGCTGGCGGCGTTCGCCGACGCCGCGCTTACCAGCACGACAAGCGTGGTGGCGGCAAGGGCCGCGGTAAAGGGTCGTCGCAACGGGGTCCTCTTCCCTTGAACCGATTGGACTGGCGCCTTCCCTCGCACTGGGAGGGCAGCGCTCCAACCTCGCGGGCCCGCCATAGTAGTCCGACGAAGCGTCGGGGTGGTAGGTTCGTTGCTGTCGGGGCCAGCTGCGATCGCAGAAACGCGGGCCTGTACTGCGTTTGAGGTCGGTGCAGCGGGCCGGTCGGTGGCCGATACTCCTACTACTCGTCGGACAAACTGGACTGGTCCAGGTGTGCTGGTTGGCCCGATTGGCAGAACTTGGCGCCCCCGCGTTTCATGGGTTTGGGGCCGGGGGTAGGGCCGGATCGGATTACTGGGAGCGAGGGAGGTAGGGATGAAGACGCTGCTTCGGACCGCAGCTATTTGGTCCGCGGCCTTGGCCCTGTTGGCGTGGCCTGCCGTGGCATCCGCCACGCACGGACCTGACCAGTCGAGCCCGAACATGCAGCTGACCGCGCAGCTGTTCAAGGAGGGCGATCTGAGCGGGGCGACCGGCCCCGCGAGTGCGAACTCCGACTTCGCCTTCTGGGGCAGCCGCCTATACGCGGGGCACTACAACGGGTTCCGGATCATCGACATTGCGGACCCGTCGAATCCGAGCACGATGATCGATTTCGAGTGTCGCGGGGGGCAGGGCGACCCTTCGGTGTGGGACAACCGGCTGTTGATCATGTCGATCGACACGCCGCAGCTCGACGACAACGACCCGTCGACCCCGCGCGGCGCGTGCACGGAGGACGCGCCGGTGGAACCGGGCAGCACGGCTGGTGACCGCGAGGGTACGGTGACCCCGCCGGGCGAAGGCGCGTACTTCGAGGGGATCCGGATCTTCGACGTGACGAACCCGTCTGCCCCCACCCTGATCAAGGGCGTGGACACGGACTGCGGGTCGCACACGCACACGATCGTGCCCGACCTCGACAACAACCGGCTCCTCGTGTACGTGTCGTCCTATCCGCTTCGGTGGGGCCCGATCTGCGGGGCGAACACCAGCGGCCGTGACGGGGACGTCAACCCGCTGCACAACCAGATCTCGGTCGTCGAGATTCCGCTCGCGCACCCCGAGGACGCGTCGGTGGTCGCCGAGCCGAAGCTCCATCCCGGCCACCCGCTCTTCGTCGGGAATGATCTTGACCCCGCCTTCGCGAACCACGACAGCCTGGGCTGTCACGACATCTCGGTGAACCTGCCGCTGAAGCAGGCCGCGGCGGCGTGCATGAGCGACGGGGAGCTGTGGGACATCTCCGACCCGGCGAACCCGAAGACGGAGGAGGCGGTCGCCACCGATCGTCCCGAGGTCGACTTCTGGCACTCGGCGACGTTCAGCTGGGACGGCAAGTACGTCGTGTATGGCGATGAGAGCATCAACACGAGCTGCCAGACGACCGACGAGACCGACGGCCGCCTGTGGCTCTACCACCGCCGCAACATCGGGCACGCGGTCAGCTCGTTCATGATCCCGCGCACGCAGGCAGCCGCGGGGGAAGAGGAAGGTTACTGCTCGGCGCACCTGTTCAACTTCCTGCCCTTCGGGGGCGAGAAGGGCTACGTGCTCGCGTCGTCCTGGTACAACGGCGGCATCTCGATGATCGACTGGTCGAAGATCCAGCACCCGACGGAGATCGGCTACTTCGACCGCAACGAGGGAGAACACGAGGAGGGCTTCTGGACGGGCTACTGGTATGACCGGCACCCGTACGGAAACCACATCGAGCAGGGCCAGTTCTTCTTCAACTTCCTGAGCCCGCTCACTGACCTGACCATCCACGAGGATCACCTCAATCCGCAGGTGCAGGAGTTCCTCATCCCGACGTCGGCCAAGGGGGCCGAGGCCCTGGCGCTGAAGGGCCGGGCGTCCAAGGCGCCAAGCCGCCGGGCCGCCGCGGCGCGGAGGAGTGCCAGCCCGGTCGCGATCAGGGAGATCGCCGGGCCGTAGCGAACGTCAAAACGTCGTGGGACGACGCGATCCGGGTCGGCGGCAGTACTGCGCCGACCTGGATCGGTGCGTGGCCTGGCCGCGCGCGCCTCCGACGCTAAGGGCCTAGCCCGTTTGGGCGGCGGCGTGGGCTTTTTTGAAGGCGATGAGGCCGGCGGCGAGGTGTAGGAGGGCGAGGTGGTTGTCGTCCTTTTTCGACCAGCGGACGAGCAGGGCGCGGTTGCGGTTCATCCAGGAGTGACACGCTTCGACGACCCAGCGCCGAGCGCGCCAGCCGGGGGTGTGGGCCTTGAGGCGGATCTCGTCGCCGCGGCTGCGGATGTGCGGCGTAAACCCGCGCTCGGTGGCGAGCTCGTGCACCGCGGGCGCGTTGTAGGCGCGGTCGAGACAGAGCCCCTGCGGCGCCTGCGGCGTCGGCTCGGGCCGCCCGATCGGGATGCTGTTTAGCGTGGGCGCTAGCAGTGGCTGGTCGTGGCGGTTGGCGCCGTCGTGCGCCAGCCCGACCGGGACCCCCGCTGCCTCGCACAGAAGCGAACGTTTCGCCCCTTTTTCGCTCTGTCGGTGGGATTGGGGCCGGTCTTGTTGCCGCCCAGCGGCGCCTTGGTCATGGCGCCGTCGGCGGCCAGCCATTGCCAATCGATGCCCACCGTCTTGTCGTATTCGAGCAGTCCCTGGCGCCAGATCTCGGCAAACACCCCGGCCCGCTCCCACTCCTGAAAGCGCCGATGCGCCGACGAGCTCGAGCAGATCCCCGTCGCGTCCAACGCGTTCCACTGCATCCCCGTCCGCAACACCAACAAGACCGCGTCCATCGCATCGCGGTTGGGCACCCGCGGACGATGACATCCCAGAGGGTGCGACGGTGGCGCCGGCAACAACGGTTCGATCCGCTCCCACAACCAGTCCGGCATCCGCCACCCGTCATCCCTCGACACCAAGCCCATCGATCGACCTCCCGGCCGCGAACTTCCTCCCACGACCACCAGGTTCGACCTGCGCTACATAACTCCTACCGGGCTAGGCCCT
>JBKOXJ010000181.1:0-6579 GCA_046724905.1 Actinomycetota bacterium
GGGTCATCGTGAAGCCGCGGTTCGGCTCGTAGCTCACGATCCGGTACGGCCCCGTTCCCGGGATCGGGTGCGTCGACTGGTCCTCCGGCGGCGTCCCGTTCGGGACCGGGGCCGCGAAGAGCAGCGCGAGGATCGTCAGGAAGTCGCCCCGCGGGCTGCTCATGCGGATCGTGATCGTCCGCTTGCGGTCGTTCGTGATGACGCCCGCGATGTTGCCTTTCAGCGACTTTGAGTACGCCTCCGCGCCGACGATGCCCGTGTAGAAGCCGACGCCGGGCGAGGTCGCGCGGAAGATGCGCTTGACCGTGTAGGCGAAGTCACTCGCCTTGAGCGCCCGGCCGTTGGAGAACTTCAGCCCGGACCTAAGCTTGAAGTTGTAGACCTTGCCGTTCGGCGAGATCCTCGGCATCGACGCCGCGAGGCCGGGGACGAGCTTGTACCCCTGCGCCCCGCCGACATGCTTGTACGTCAGCAGCGTCTCGTAGACGTTCCACATTGCGGCCCAGCTCTGCGCGGTGTACGCCTGAGCCGGGTCGAGGAAGTCGATCGTGTCGAGGACGACGTTCAGCGTCTCGAAGCGCTTCGACTTCTGTGTCGACTGCGGGCCCGCGGTCGCGCCGAACGCGGCCGTGGCGAGCATGCAGACCCCGACGATGAGGGCAAGCACGCTCGTGCCCTGCACTAACCGTTGCTTTCTTGTCATGCGGACCTCCCTGGTGAGCCACCGCCGCTACGGCCTGCGGCAGGGCAAGGAGTATCCGGCACGGCCAAACGCGCCGCAACCGCGAGCAGGCGAGTCTAGGAAGCTCTTTTAGGCTGCGACCGAGATCAGATCGCGGAGCGCTGCGAGGCGCGCCAGTGCCTGGCCCTCGAGCTGGCGCACGCGCTCGCGCGTCAGATCGAGCTCGTGGCCAATCGCCTCGAGCGTCCACGGCTCGCCCTCGAAGCCGAAGCGCAGCTCGAGGATGCGCCGCTCGCGCTCAGGCAGCGCGTCGAGTGCCTTGCGCACGCCCTGGCGGCGAAGCGACTCCTCGGCCTCGTCGAACGGATCGGGAGCCTCGCGATCGGCGAAGAGGTCGCCGAGCTCGCCTTCGTCGTCGGCACCGACCGTCTGGTTGAGCGAGACGGACGCCTGCGCGGCGCCGAGCGCCTCGTCGACGTGCTGGATCGGCAGCCCGGTCGCCTCGGCGAGCTCGTCCTTGGTCGCCTCGCGCCCCAGCTCGACCTCGAGCCGTCGGGCGGCACGGGACAGCTTCTGCTGCCGCTCGACGACGTGCACCGGCACGCGGATCGTCCGCGCGTGGTTGGCGACGGCGCGCTGGACCGACTGGCGGATCCACCAGGTCGCGTACGTGGAGAACTTGTAGCCGCGCCTCCAGTCGAACTTCTCGACCGCGCGGTTGAGTCCCAGCGTCCCCTCCTGGATCAGGTCGAGGAACGGCACGCCGAGACCCCGGTAGCCCTTCGCAATCGAGACGACAAGCCGGAGGTTCGACTCGATCATCCGGCGCTTCGCGACCGGGTCGCCGCGCTCGATCGCCTTGGCGAGCGCGACCTCGTCGGCGGCGGTCAGCAGCTTGTGACGCCCGACGTCGGCCAGGAAGAGCTGGAGGCTGTCGGCCGAGCCGGTGATCTCACCGGGATCGACGGCAGGCGGCGGCTCGGGCTTCTCGCCCTCGAGCGGCGGATGCCGAACCTCGAGGCCGTTTTGCTCGAGTTGGTGCGTGAACTGCTCGATCTCCTCCTCGTTCAGCTCGTGCTCGATCGCGAACGCCTCGATCTCGGCAGGCTCGACGAAGCCGCGCTCCTCGGCGCCTTCGACAAACAGCCGCGCCTGCTCCGACTCCAGCAGCTCCTGAAGCTGATTCTGCGTCAACTTGCTCTTTTCTCCCTTTCGATCCGGGGTTGCGGCGTGCGGCTGCACGACCCCTTCGCACTGTAGGAGGAAAGTCCTAGCGGCGCTAGGGGGAACCGTCTCCGGCACGCCGGGAGACCAGCACTATCGTGAACGAGGGTCCTGCTGGAGCTATTCCGCCGTTGCAGGCTCGGCGGTTTGCGCGCGCGCGGGAAACTCGAACTCGATCTTGCCTTCGTCATTCAAGACGAGGCGTGCGCGAAAAGGTTTGCCGTTTCTGGATCGAAAGCCTGACAAGACTTCACGCGTCCGGCCTTCCTCGATCAGTTGCCGCGCGAGCTCCGGTGTCAGCGTGCGGCCGGCGACCCGCTTCCAGATCACGAAGCCGCAGCCGGGCTCCTCGCGGCTCTTCCAGCTCGTGCAGCCGAAGGCCTTCGAGTTCTCGCGGATGATCTCGCCGGTCTCGGCTCCGCAGCGCGGGCAGGGGCCGAGCTCGGCCCGCACGGGCCGAAGTTTCTCGCGGTCGAGCGCGGCGATCTGCTCGACGATCTCGCGCGTGAAGCCTTCGATGTCGTCGAGGAACCGGCGGCGGTCGTCCTTGCCGTGCTCGATGTCGGTGAGGCGCTTCTCCCAGTCGCCGGTCAGGTCGGGCGAGGTGATCTTGTGCTGCTCGAGCATGGTGATCACCTGCAGGCCCTTTGGGGTCGGTTGGAGTTCCTTGCCGACGCGCTCGATGTACTCGCGCCGGATCAGCGTCTCGATTGTCTCGGCCCGGGTCGCCGGCGTGCCGAGGCCGCGCTCCTTCATCGCCTCGCGCAGCTCCTCGTCCTCGACGAGCTTGCCCGCCGTCTCCATCCCCGACAGCAGGGTCGCCTCGGTGTAGCGCGGCGGCGGCTTCGTCTCTCGCGCGTCGCTCTCGGCCACGATGCAGCGGACGGTCTGGCCTTCCCGCACCTCCGGAAGCTCGCTGCTCTCGCCGTCCTCGTCCTGCGTCTTCTCCGCGTCGGGCTCGACGCCGTAGACCCCGCGCCAGCCGGCGAACAACGTGACCTTGCCGCGCGTCCGGAAGCGCTCCTGCTCGACCTCGGTCACGATCGTCGTCCGCGCGTAGCGGGCCGGCGGGTGGAAGACGGCCAGGAAGCGGCGCGCAACCAGGTCGAACACGCGACGCTCGTCGGGCGAGAACCGGTCGAGCTCGTGCTCGACGTCGGTCGGGATGATCGCGTGGTGGTCGTCCACGCGCGCGTCGTTGACGACGCGGCCGAGCGGGAGCTGGTCGAGCGACAGCACGTAGCGGGCGGCATCGGCGTAGTCGGGAATCGGCAGCAGTGTCTCGGCCGTCGGCTTCAGCTGCGGGACGAGGTCGCCGGAGAGGTACCGGGAGCTCGTGCGCGGATACGTGATCGCCTTCTTGTCCTCGTACAGCGACTGCGCGGCCTGCAGCGTCCGCCGCGCGGAGAAGCCGAAGCGGCGGTTGGCATCGCGCTGGAGCGAGGTCAGGTCGTAGAGGAGCGGTGCGCTCTCCGACTGCTCCTTGCGCTCGACCGACTCGACCCGGCCGTCCTTGCCGGCGACCTTCGAGACGATCTCGTCCGCCCGCTCGCCCTTCTTGATCCGCGTCTCGTCGCCCTCGAACCAGAGGCCCTCGTAGGTCGCACCCTCGGCGCGGGGGTCGAAGGTCCCGCGGACGAGCCAGTACGGCTCGGGGACGAACGCCTGGATCTCGCGCTCGCGCTTGACGATCATCGCCAGCGTCGGCGTCTGTACGCGACCGAGCGAGACGACACCGCCGACCCAGGCGCGGCCGCGGATCGTGGCGGCGCGGGTCGCGTTCATGCCGACCAGCCAGTCCGCCTCCGAGCGCGAGCGCGCCGCCGCCTCGAGCGGCGCCATCTGCTCGCCCGGGCGCAGGCGCTCGAAGCCCTCGCGGATCGCCTGCTTCGTCATGCTCGAGATCCAGAGCCGTTGGACCGGCTTCGGCTCGGGCCGCTTCTTGCGCGTCGGCGTGCCGTCACCGTTTCCGAAGACGCTCTCGTAGATGTAGGCGAAGATCAGCTCGCCCTCGCGGCCGGCGTCGCAGGCGTTCACCACGAGGTCGACGTCGTCGCGGAGGAGCAACTTCTCGATCAGCTTCAGCTGCTTCTTCGACTTGGCGTCCCGCGGCTTGAGCACGAACGACTCGGGCACGATCGGCAGGTCCGCCATCCGCCACCGCTTGAAGCGCTCGTCATAGTCCTCCGGCTGCTGGAGCTCGACGAGATGGCCGACTGCCCAGGTGACGACATAGTCGTCGGACTCCAGGTAGCCGTCCTCCTTGGCGAAGCTGCCCGGCAGCGCGGACGCGACGTCGCGTCCGACGGAGGGCTTCTCGGCGATGATCAGCGTTTTCGACATTCGGAACAAAATAGCGAGGGATGGCAAGTACGAGACCGAGCGCGATCTACCTCCTCATCGGCTTCTTGACGTGGCCCTTGATCCGTTTCGTGTTCCGACTGCGGTCACGCGGAGGCGAGAATCTTCCCCAGGAGGGCGGGTTCGTCCTGGCTGCGAATCACCTTTCGAACTTCGATCCCTGGCCGCTCGGTCTGCCGCTCTTCCCGAAGCGCTGGCTTCGCTTCATGGGGAAGTCGGAGCTCTTCAGGCCGCCGCTCGGCTGGATCCTGCGTGCCGGCGGCGCGTTTCCCGTCCGGCGCGGCGAGGGGGACATGGCGGCGGTCGAGACCGCGGTGGAGCTCGTTCGCGCCGGTGAGATCGTCGTGATGTTCCCCGAGGGGACGCGGCGCAAGAAAGGCCTCGTCAAGAAGTACCAGCCGCGGCCGCATACCGGCGCCGCGCGGATCGCGCTCACGGCGGGAGCGCCGCTCGTGCCGGCCAGGATCTCGGGGACTGACCGGCTCCTGCGTCTGGGGCCGTTTGGCGTTACCTACGGGGCGCCGCTTTCACTCGACGACCTGCGAGATCGAGAGCCGCGCGAGGCCGCGCAGGAGGCGACCGACCGGCTGATGGCGGAGATCGAGTGGCTGTGACGGCGCCGCTCCTCGCGATCGACGGCGACTCGCTCGCGCACCGCGCCTACCACGCGCTGCCGCGCTCGATCCTCGGCGCCGACCGCAAGCCCGCCAACATGCTCGTCGGCTTCGCGAACATGCTCGTGCGGCTCTGGGAGAACGAGCAGCCGCGGACGGTCTTCGTGGGCTGGGACTCCGTCGGCGAGCCGACGTACCGGCACGAGCTCCTGCCGGACTACCAGTCCGGACGCGATTTCCCGCCCGAGCTGATGAACCAGCTCGACCGGCTGCCCGAGCTGATCGAGGCCCTCGGGTTTGCGTGGGCGAAGCACCCGGGCTACGAGGCCGACGACTTCCTCGCGGCGGCCGCCGCGGCCGAGGAGGCGCGGGGAGGGACGGTGCTCGTCGTCACGAGCGACCGCGACATGTGCCAGCTCGCGAGCGAGCGGACGACGATCCTGATGCCGACCCGCGGCGTGAGCGAGCTCAGGCGCGTCGGGCCGGACGAGGTGCGCGAACGCTTCGCCGTCGAGCCGGCGCAGATTCCCGACCTGATCGCCTTGCGCGGCGACACCTCGGACCGGATTCCGGGCGCGGCGGGTATCGGGCCCGGCCGTGCGGCCGCGGTGCTCAAGAAGCACGGCTCGCTCGAGGCGAGCCTGAAGGCGGGCGGGTTCCCCGACCAGGCCGACGCCCTCCGCGACTACCTCCGGATGGCCACGCTCCAGGCCGACGCGCCGATCCCGGACCTGCCCGACGCCCAGCCGCAGTGGGGGGCGGCCGCCGAGCTCGTCGAGCGCTGGGGCCTGGGCGCGCTGGCGAAACGGTTGCGAGGAAGGAGCGGCGCGGGCGAAGGCGAACGGTGAGCCACGACGCCTCCGCCGCCTCTCCCCTCCTAGGACCACAAGCCCACCCGGCGGAGGCGTCTCCCCTTTGGAGCTGCTGAGCCACTCGGCTCTCGCGGAACTCCACCCGACCTTCGGTCACCCCGAATCTCCGGAGCGGCTACGCGTTCTCCTCGACGCGCTCGAATGGACGGAGACTGGGTCGGCGCGCCTCGAGGACGTTGAGCGCTGCCACGACCGCGGCTATGTCGAGCTCGTCCGCTCACTGGCGGCACCGACCCTGCTGGACGTGAACACGATCGCGTCCGAGACCACCTTCGAGGCGGCGCTGCTCGCGGCGGGGGCTGCGACCGCGGCTGTCGAGCGTGGGGGCTTCGCGCTCGTTCGTCCGCCCGGGCACCACGCGCTGCCGGCGCGCCAGGACGGGTTCTGCATCTTCAACAACGTCGCGATCGCGGCTCGCTACGCCCAGGCGGAGCTCGGGGTCGGGCGCGTCGCGATCGTCGACTGGGACGTCCACCACGGGAACGGGACGCAGGCGATCTTCTGGGACGACGAGAGCGTCCTCTACGTCTCCCTCCACGAATGGCCCTTCTATCCGGGCACCGGCGGCCCGACCGAGCAGCGGGAGACGACGCTGAACGTGCCGATGTCGGCAGGGTCGGGAGACGATGAGTACCTCCATGCCTTCGACCACACCGTCGCGCCGGCGATCGAGCGCTTCGATCCCGACCTGCTCGTCGTCTCGGCGGGCTTCGACGCGCACGTCGACGATCCGATGGCGAGCATGCGAGTGACCGACGAGGGGTTCCGGGAGCTCGCGTCGCGGGCGGCCGGCCTTGCGCCGCGTCTCGCCGCCGTGCTCGAAGGG
>JBKOXJ010000011.1:0-13616 GCA_046724905.1 Actinomycetota bacterium
GTTCAGACGGACGCGCCTACGGCGTCTCTTGCGACGCCGTTCTCCAGGACGCGCGGTTCATCCGCGCGTCCGTCTGCGCCGCCCGCCTGGAACGCTGCTAGAAGTCGCATCCGCTCGAGCGCGCCGCGCGTCCTGATGGTCGGCGCCGCAAGCGTCGCCTTAGAGGCTCTGCGGGTCGACGTCGACGACCGCAGTCAGGCCCGCCCGCCGCATCGCCGGCGCTCCGGCCGCGAGCAGCCGGGCGGCGTGACCGGCGATCCTCCGCGGCTCGTCCGTCTTCGCCAGCAGCTGGGCTCGGTAGCGACCGCGCAGTCGCAGGAGCGGAGCCGGCCCCAGCAAATCCGCGCCGTCGAGGTCCTCGGCGAGCTCGGTCAGCGCCCGGTGCGGCGCCTCGCCGCTCGGGCCGGCGACGACGATCCGGACGAGGTGGCGGAACGGCGGATACCCGAGCTCCCTTCGACGATCGAGCTCTCCGGCGAGGAAGCCTTGGACGTCGTGGCGCGCCGCGTGGACGATCGCGCGGGCGTCGGGCTGGAACGTCTGGACGATCACCCGGCCCGGGGCGTCGCGTCCGCTGCGGCCGGCGAGCTGGGTCAGGAGCTGGAACGTCCGCTCTTCGGCGCGGAAGTCCGGCAGGCCGAGGCCGGTGTCGGCGTCGACCACTGCGGCCAGCGCGACACCGGCGAAGTGGTGGCCCTTGGCGACCATCTGCGTCCCGACGAGGACGGCGCGGTCCGCCGCGGCAAAGCGCCGAAGGGCGGCGGGCAGCGCCCCCAGCGTCTCGACCGCGTCCGCATCGAGCCGGATCCGCTCGAGCTCTGGCACGTGCTGCTCGAGCTCGCGCTCGAGCCGCTGCGTCCCGGCGCCGATCCGTGCGAGCTCGGGCGAGCCGCAGGCCGGACACGTCTCGGGCGCAGGCTCTGAGTAGCCGCAGTGGTGGCATCGCAGTACCTCGCCCCGATGGAGGACGAGCGCGACGTCACAGCTGATGCACCGGGGCGTGAGCCCGCAGGCGCGACAGTGGAGGGCCGGAGCGATCCCGCGGCGGTTGAGGAGCAGGATCGCCTTACCTCCGCGCTCGGCGATCCGCCCGAGCGCGGTGAGCAGTGGCGCCGACAGCGGATAGCCGGCCTCGTGCCGGAGGTCGACGATGCGCACGGGCGGGAGCGAGCCGCTCAGCCGGCCGCCGAGCTCGAGGCGGTCGAGTCGCTCCCAGCTCTCGGGCCGCGGCGTTGCGCTCCCGTAGACGGCAACCGCTCCCTCGAGTGCAGCGCGCTTCGCGGCCACCGTTCGCGCGTCGTAGCGCGGGTCGGACTCCTGCTTGTACGACGCGTCGTGCTCCTCATCGACGCAGATCAGCCCCAGCCCCCGCACGGGCGCGAACACCGCCGACCGTGCGCCGACGACCACCCTCGCCTCGCCGCGCTCGATCCGCTCGCGCTCGTCGCGGCGCTCGGCCTCCGAAAGGCCCGAGTGGAGCAGGGCGACACGGTCGCCGAAGCGCGCCGCGAACCGTCCGACGGCTTGCGGCGTGAGCGCGATCTCGGGCACGAGCACGATCGCGCCGAGGCCTCGCTCGAGCGCCGCGGCACAGGCCTGGAGGTACACCTCGGTCTTGCCGCTGCCGGTCGCGCCGTAGAGGAGAAACGGGCCGCCGCGCCCCGCATCCATCGCGGCGACGATGCGTTCGAGCGCCGACCGCTGCGACTCGGTGAGCGTCGACGGCGGGGCCTCCCCGTCGAGCGCGATCCGCGTGGCGGGCGGCGGAGACTCTTTGCGCCGCTTCGGCATCCGCGGCGCGACGAGCTGTAGGGCGCGCGCCGGCGTCGAGCCGTAGTAGTCGGCGACCCAGAGCGCGAGATCCACGAGCGCGGGTGGCAGCTCGCCCGCTACGCGCTCCACCGCCGCCGGCTCGACCCCGGCCGGAGCCTCGCGCTCGAGGCCGACGACGACGCCGCGCCGCTTCGCGCCGCCGAATCGGACCTCGACGACTGCGCCCTTGCCGACATTCTCCGGCACCTCGTACGTGAAGGCCCGCGCGAGAGCGCGCGCCGTGACGAGCGGGTAGACCGAGGCAAATCGGCTCACGCGCGTGAGCCTAGCCCGCGGGTCTTACGACGCCTTCGCCGGCCGGAAGTAGAGCCAGAGCGTCGGCGCCGCTAGCCCAGTGAACCCGGCCAGGAGCAGCGCCTCGCTCTCCGGCAGGATCCCGCCCTCCGCCAGCTCGTGCAGGCCGTTTGCTAGCAGCCAGCCCGCGAACACGAGCAGGAGGCCGCTCGTGATCGCGAAGAAGCGGCGCAGGTCGAGCCGGGAGGCGCCTCGGTAGAAGGCGTACCCGAGCAGCACCGCCGCGCACAGCCCCGCGGCTGCGCTGATCGTCGAGAGCAGCGTGTTCGAGCCCTCGACGCTGCTGAAGAGGAAGAGCGCAGTCTCGACTCCTTCGCGCAGGACGGCGACGAACGCCACGAAGGCCAAGGCGAAGGCCGACCCGGTCGCCAGTGCGTTCTCCACCTGGCCTTCGAGCTCCTTGCGGATCGTGCGCGCCTGCCGGCGCATCCAGAAGATCATCCAGGTGAGGAGCCCGGCGGCCCCGAGCATCGCGATTCCCTCGAACACGTTCTCGGCCGTGCCCTCGAGCTCGGCGCCGAGCACGAACAGCGCCAGGGCGGCCCCGGCGCTCAGCGCGAGCGCCGACAGCGCGCCGAGCCACACAGGCGTGAAGCCGTCGCGCCGGTCGGTCCGGTTCAGGAACGACAGGACGATCCCGACGATCAGGGAGGCTTCGAACCCCTCCCGCAACATCACGACTCCGGCACCCATGCGTCAGCCTCTCCTTGCCGCGATTGTAAGGTCTACCTTACAGCGGCGCCGACTATAGTAACTGTCCCGGTCGGGCGTCAAACGAGGACGAAGTGGCGCAGGGACATTCGGTCGACGAGTACCTGGAGACGATCTACTTCCTCGCCTTTCCGATCGGCGAGTACCACCCCACGAGCTCTGGGTCGCGCACGGTCGCTGCGCGCGTCGCCGAGATGCTCGGGGTCTCGCGCGCGTCCGCGGGTGAGATGCTGAAGCGGCTCGAAGGCGAAGGGCTGATCGAGCGCGGCAAGCAGAAGGAGGCGCTGCTGACGTCGAAGGGCCGCAAGCGCGCCGAGCGGGTCGTGCGGCGGCACCGGATCATCGAGCGGCTGCTCACGGACTTCATGGGCTACTCGGCCGCGGAGGCGCACGTCCACGCCGACGCGCTCGGGGACACTTTCACGGACGAGATGGTCGAGCGGATCGAGGAGAAGCTGGG
Organism: Actinomycetota bacterium; assembly: GCA_046724905.1. Lineage (GTDB taxonomy): Bacteria > Actinomycetota > Thermoleophilia > Gaiellales > Gaiellaceae > JBKOXJ01. The sequence goes on from JBKOXJ010000011.1 coordinate 3,299, forward strand.
CTCGCCGGACCGCTGTCCGCACGGGTGGCCCGTGGATCCGGCGGTCGAGCAGGCGGAGAACCGCGACCTCGCGCCGCTCGCCGAGCTCGAGCCGGGCCGGCGCGCGACCATCGTGCGGCTGGCCGAGCACGACGGCGACCTGCTGCACTGGTTCTACGACGAGGGCTTGGTGCCGGGGCAGGAGATCGAGGTGCGCGATGCCCAGCCGGCCGCGGGGCAGTTCACCGTCCGCCTCGACGGCGCCGAGCGCGCGATCGGCGAGAAGGCCGCCTCGGGTCTCTTCGTCCGTCCGTCCTAGCGGTAGGGTTCGGTTGTGATGCGCTTTCCGCGCGACCGCTTGCTAGCCATCGGCTAGGTCGCCCGAAGCTCTCGGGAGCTTCGCCGTGCGGCCTGGCCAGCAAGGAGGTCGCACGGATGAAGCGCTGGCACGAAGACCTGCCGCTGATGCTGCGGCGGTGGGCGGTCGAGAGGGAGAAGCACCGGTTCTTCGGTGACGTCGGCGAGGGATGCCATTGCTTCCGCGGGCCCGGCTTCATGCGGAAGCGGAGGCCGTACGCCTGCCGCCGTCCGCGCTGCATGCTCTGCCACGCAGAGAAGTTGTATCCACCGGCGCGGGGAGCGAAGAAGCGCGCTGCGATCGAGTTCGAGCTCGTCGCGACGGGAGAGACGATCTACGCGTCGTGGACGTCGTACGCCGCGACGGGCGGCGCGGCGTCGGGCTGCATGACCTCGATCTCCGGCTCGCCGTCGAGGCCGGCGGCCTCGCGCAACTCGGCGGCCTTGTCGACCCGCTCCCACGTGAAGTCGTGGTCGTCGCGGCCGAAGTGGCCATACGCCGCAGTCTTCGCGTAGATCGGCCGCCGCAGGTCGAGATCCCGCAGGATCGCGGCCGGGCGTAGGTCGAAGTGCTCGCGCACAAGGTCCTCGATCCGCGTCATCGGAATCCGCTCGGTGTCGAAGGTCCGGACCGCGATCGAGACCGGGTGCGCAACGCCGATGGCGTAAGCGACGTTGACCTCGCACCGATCGGCGAGGCCTGCGGCGACGACGTTCTTCGCCACGTAGCGCGCGGCGTAGGCCGCCGAGCGGTCGACCTTGGTCGGGTCCTTGCCCGAAAAAGCGCCGCCGCCGTGGCGGGCCGCCCCCCCGTAGGTGTCGACGATGATCTTGCGCCCGGTGAGGCCGGTGTCCCCCATCGGCCCACCCAGAACGAACTTGCCGGTCGGGTTGACGTAGACGAAGTCGCGCTCCTGGAACCGCCGCGGGTCGCAGAGCTCCGGCGGCAGCACGGGCTCAAGCACGAACTTGACCACGTCCTCTTTGATCGTGTCCGGATCGGGTCCCTCCGCGTGCTGGGTCGACACGAGCAGCCGCTCGATCGCAACGGGACGTTGCTGGCCGAGCTCGTCGCAGGCGTAGCGCACCGTCACCTGCGCCTTGCCGTCGGGCCGTAGGTACGGGATCTCGCCCGCCTTGCGGACGCCGGCGAGCCGGCGGCAGATCTTGTGCGCGAGCATGATCGGAAGCGGCATCAACTCCGGCGTCTCGCGCGTCGCGTAGCCGAACATCATTCCCTGGTCGCCCGCGCCGATCAGGTCGAGCGGGTCGTCGTCGCCCGGGTCGTGCTGCACCTCGTAGGACGCGTCCACGCCGAGGGCGATGTCCGGAGACTGCTCGTCGATCGCGACCACGACGCCGCACGTGGTCGCGTCGAACCCCCACTCCGAGTGCGTGTACCCGATCTCGCCGATCTTGTCGCGCACGAGCCGCGAGATGTCGACGTACGTCTTGGTCGTGATCTCGCCGGCGACGACGACGAGCCCCGTCGTGATCAGCGTCTCGCAGGCGACGCGGCCGTCCACGTCGTCGCGGAGGACGGCGTCGAGCACGCTGTCGGAGATCTGGTCGGCGATCTTGTCCGGGTGGCCCTCGGTGACGGACTCGGACGTGAAGAGGAACTCGCGCCCCGGCATGGGCGCCAAGGCTACTGAATCTCCGCGAACAGGACGGCGCTCTGCTCCTGCCCGTCCACGGCCGCGTAGGCGACGAGCGCGCGCACCGGCCGCAGGTTCGCCCAGACCCGATCCGGCACCTGTGCGTCCTTCAGCTGGGCGAGGCCGCGGAGGAGCGGCAGGCTGTCCGCGACGTTGACGTAGAGGAAGCCCGCGTTCTCGTCCGGCAGGCCCGAGGCCTTCTTCGCGGCCTGAAAGTCCGGGTCGTCCGCCAGCCGGTCGCCGCCGGCGCGAAGCGACGCGATCCCGTCGGGCGACGTGGTCACGACCAGCTTGCCGTCGAAGGCTGCATAGAGGACCGTGACCGAGCCGAGCCTGACCTGCTGCACGCGGATGCCGGCGATCGTGGTCGGCGACCCGCGTTTCGCGCCGAACCGGGCGAGAAAGACGGCGAGGCGGTCGAGCGGCGTCCGCGCCCGTGCCTCGTCTCGCGTTCGCGCGACCAGCGTCACCTCCGGAATCGGCAGCCCCGGGCGGACGTAGAGCACCGCCTCGTTGCCGAGAAGGCCTGCGAGCTCGCGCAGCGGGAGGCCGAACAGGCGCTCGAGCTGCCCGAGCGAGCCGCGCTGCTGCGGCGTCAGCTGGCCGAGCTGGGATTTGCCCGAGAACGACGCGACCAGGAGCGCGCCCGCCGGGACGTCGTCGACAAGCGTCGACGTGAAATTGCGCGTCTGCTCGTTTGCGCCCTGCGCGTGCACCTCGACCCGCAGGCCGTCATCGTGGGCCGAGACGCCTGCGGCTGCCCAGTCCAGACGGCCGGCCTGGTTCCGGAGCGAGCTGTCGAACCCGGGGATCCGCGAGCCGATCGCCGCGCGGAGTGCCTCGAGCGCCCGCGGGCCGTTGAGGAACAGCGCCGCGAGCTGGTCGGAGCCGATCTTCGACGAGGCCTCTCGGTACGCGTCCGAGTTGGACAGCATCTTGCCGCCCTGGGCCTGCTTCAGCGCGTCGAGGTCCGCGCGGTTCTCGGCAATCGCAGTCCAGCCCCCGACCGTCGCCTCGGCGTGCGGCTCGTCGGACTTCGCGAGCAGCGACCGGAGCTTGTCCGGATCGTCGGGCTTGACGAGCAGGACGTAGCTCGGCCGGCCGCCGCTGAGGCCGAGCAGCGCCAGCGACGCCCGATCACCGAGTGCCGGCTTGACGTCGGAGTCCCAGTCCACGTCGGCCTTTGCCAGCAGCCGCCGCAGGAGGGCCGGGCCGTCGGGGAAGCGGCTGACGAGCGCGCTTGCCTGCTTCCACTGCTCCGAGTCGGAGTCGAGATCGATCGTCGCGTACGCGATCGCGTCTGCCGGGACGACCGCGGCCGCGTCGTCGCCTCCGGACGCGCCTCCGCCGCCGCAGCCGGCGGCGAGCAGCGCGACGGCCGCGAGCGCAGCGAGTGATGCGAGCTTCCTCATTCCTCCGTCGGTCTTCTACCCATCAGATCGGCTACGAGGTCCCCCATGCTCAGTCCCTCGATCACGGTACAGACTGCCTCGGTGATCGGGAGCTCGATGCCGAGCCGGCGCGAGAGGTCGCGCAGAGCCGGCGCCGTCGTCAGGCCCTCGACAGTCTGTCCGATCTCGGCGATCGCCTCCTCGGGCGTGCGCCCTTGCGCGATCAGCTCGCCGGCCCAGCGGTTGCGGCCGCTCGGGTGCCAGCACGTGACGATCAGGTCGCCCATTCCGGCCAGCCCCGAGAACGTGTCCGGCCGCGCGCCGCACGCCTCGCCGAGCCTGGCCATCTCCGCCAGGCCTCGCGTCATCAGCGCCGCCTTCGCGTTGTCACCGAGGCCCAGGCCGTCGACGCCGCCGACCGCGAGGGCGATCACGTTCTTGGCCGCGGCGCAAAGCTCGACCCCGACGAGGTCGTCGTTGACGTAGATGCGGAACACCGCCGAGTTGATCGCATGCTGGAGCTGCTCGGCGAGTCGCGCGTCCTCGCTTGCGATCACCGCGGCCGTCGGCAGGCCTGCGACGACCTCTTCGGCCATGTTCGGCCCTGACAGGACGGCGACGGCCCGTCCCTCGACCCGCGTCGAGAGCCGCTCGCCGCTCGCCGGGTCGAGGCCTTTCGTCAGGCTCAGCACCGGCGCGGCGCCCCCCAGTCCTGCAGCCACGTCGGCGAAGGCCCGGCTCGGCACGGCGAGGACGACGAGGTCGGCGTCCTCCACCGGCTCGCCGTCGAGTCCGACCGCCTCGATCCCGGTGAGGTCGACCGAGCGCGAGTAGCGCGGATTGCGGCACGTCTCGTTGATCGCCTGCGCCTGCTCGGAATCTCGGCACGCGAGCGTGACGTCGTGGCCGCGGTCGGCGAGCACGCGGGCGAACGCGGTGCCCCACGACCCGCCGCCGACGACGACGGCGTTCACCGGCGCCGCACGAAGTCGATTGTGACCGGCACACCCTCGAGCTCGAACTTCTCGCGCAGCTCGTTCTCGACCCAGTAGCCGTAGTCTCGCGTGATCAGCCCGGGGTCGTTGACGAAGAAGCGGAACCGCGGCGGCCGCGTCTGCACCTGCGTTCCGTAGAGGAGGTTGAGCCTGCGCCCGTTTCGAGACGGCGGCTGCCTCGACTCGCGCAGCTCGGCGAGGAAGCGGTTGAGCTCGCCGGTCGGGACGCGCGCGGCGTGCTTGTCGTAGAGCTTCGCCACCTCGTCGAGCACGCGCCCTACGCCGCGACCGGTTACTGTCGAGACGGCGATCACCGGGGGGCGTTGCCGCAGCCGGCGCTCGAGCCGCGGGCGCACGTCGGCGATGTCGACCGTGGCGATGTCCCACTTCGACAGCACGACCAGGGTCGAGCACTGGGCCTTGCGGGCGATGTCCGCGATCGCCAGGTCATGGTCGACGACGCCCTCGCTCGCGTCGACGAGCACGAGCGCGACGTCGGCCCGCTCCGCCGCCTCGCGCGCGCGCAGCTCCGAGTAGTACTCGATGCCCTGCCGGTGGCGGCGCTTGCGCCGGATCCCGGCCGTGTCGACGAGCACGAACGTCCGGCCGCCGTGCTCGACGACGGTGTCGATCGCGTCGCGTGTCGTGCCCGGCACCTCCGAGACGATCACGCGCTCGCGGCCGAGCAGCGCGTTCAGCAGCGACGACTTGCCGACGTTGGGGCGCCCCAGGATCGCGACGCGGATCGCGTCCTCGCCGACGTCGACGCGGCCGCGGCCCGGGAGCAGCTCGAGGATCGCGTCGAGCAGGTCGCCCGTGCCGTGCCCGTGCAGCGCCGAGATCGGGATCGGGTCGCCGAGCCCGAGCCGGTGGAACTCGAGCGCGGCTGCGTCCTGGCTCGGGTCGTCGATCTTGTTCGCCAGCAGCAGGACCGGCTTCCTCGAGGCTCGCAGGATCCCCGCGATCTCCTCGTCGCCGGGCGTGACGCCGGCTCGCGCGTCGGTGACGAAGAGGACGAGGTCCGCCTCGGCAACGGCCTCGCGCGCCTGGTCCGCGATCGACCTCGTGATCGGGGAGGCGTCGGCGACGTCGACACCGCCGGTGTCGATCAGCAGGAAGCGCTTGCCGCGCCACTCGCAGACGAGTTCCTTCCGGTCGCGCGTCACGCCGGGCGTCTCGTGCACGACCGCCGCGCGGGACGAGGTCAGGCGGTTGACAAGCGCGGACTTGCCGACGTTCGGGAAGCCGACGATCGCAACCGCGCCAGCGAGCTCCTCGGTGCTCACGGAGGCGTGAGGCCGCGGGGCCGGCCACGGGCGTGCACGTCGGCGAGCCAGTCGAACAGACCGTGGAGCGTGCGCTCGAGCTCCTGCGAGGCCTCGCGGTAGCCCTGCCCCGATTTCGGCAGCTCGTCGAAGCGCAGCGGCCGTCCCCAGGCGATCGAGCACCGCGCGAAGTTCCCGAGCCGCCAGAACTGCGTCCCGTAGATCGCCACCGGGACGATCGGGACTTCCTCCTGGATCGCGACCATCGCCGCGCCCGGCTGCACCTTGCCGGGTAGGCCGCTCCGCTGCCTGGTGCCCTCCACGAAGAGGCCGAGCGCGCGGCCGTCGCGCACGGCCCGCCGCATCAGGCGGATCGCGTCCCGGTCCGACTCTCCGCGGCGGACCGCGATCGTTCCGTGCCAGCGGATGAACCGGCCGAGTCCCGGGATGCGGTGGGCCTCGACCTTGGCGACGTAGTTGATGTTGCGCGGCGAGAGCGCCCCGAGCACCGGGATGTCGATCCAGTGCAGGTGGTTGGCGGCGATCACGATCCCGCCCTCCTCGGGCACGCGCTCCGTGCCGTAAGAGCGTGTGCGGACGAAGAGGCGCGTCGGCCAGCCGAGCAGCCGGCGCCCGATCGTCCACGCGAGATCGCCGTAGCCCGGCGGGCGGTAGGACTGCTCCGCGACGGTCATGCGGGTTGCCGCGCGCGAACGAGCTGCTCGATCCGGTCGACGACGTCATCGACGGCCAAGCCGGTCGTGTCGATCTGCTCGGCGTCGGGCGCGGCCTGCATCTGGGCGGCGTCTCGCTCGTCTCGGAGCCGCAGGTCGGTCGCGAGGGCATCGGCGCCGATCCCGGGACGCTCGGCCATTCGCCGCCGCGCGCGCTCGTCGCGGTCGGCCGTGAGGTAGACCTTCACCTCGGCGCCCGGGACGACGACGGTGCCGATGTCGCGCCCTTCGATCACGGCGTCGGTGCTGTCCGCGAGCTCGCGCTGGCGCCGCCGCATGACCTCGCGCACGGGCTGGTGGCGCGCGACGACGGAGACCACGCGGTCGATGCGCGCGTCGCGGATCGCAGCCGTGACGTCGGTGCCGTCGATGAAGACGCGCCCGCCGGCGTCGAACGACACCGGATGCTCGGCGGCCAGCGCCTCGAGCCGCTCGCCCTCGGCCAGCGGCACGCCGTGCCGGAGCGCGAGCCAGGTCAGGGCGCGGTACATCGCGCCGGTGTCGAGGTAGCGGAAGCCGAGCCGCTCGGCCAGTCGGCGGGCGACCGTGCTCTTGCCGGCGCCCGCGGGGCCGTCGATCGCGACAATCATCGTCTGCTCACCGAGTCGAGGAGCTCGTAGAAGCCGGGGAAGCTTATAGCGGCGGTTTCGGCGCCCTCGACCTCGACGCCCTCGATCGAGACGAGCCCGGCGACCGCTCCGAGCATCGCGATCCGGTGGTCGCCGCGCGCGTCGAGCTTCCCGCCGCGGATGCGCGTCGGCACGCCGCGGACGCGGAAACCGTCGCGCGTCTCGGAGATGCGGACGCCGAGGGCGCGGAGCCCCGTGACAACGCCTTCGATCCGGTCGGTCTCCTTGACGCGGAGCTCCCCGGCACCCCGTACGACGCTGTCGCCGCGTGCCATCGCCGCCGCGAGGGCGAACAGCGGCAGCTCGTCTACGACTCGCGGGACCTCGTCGGCTTCGACCGTCGTCGCGACGAGCGGCGCCGCGCGAACCTCGAGGTCGGTTGCGGGCTCGCCTCCGACCGAGCGCCGGTTGAAGACGGCGATGTTCGCGCCCATGCGCTCGAGCACGTCGAGGAAGCCGGTGCGAAGCGGGTTCATGTTCACGCCCTGGACGAGGAGCTCGGAGCCGGTCAGCAGCGTCGCTGCGAGGACGAACGGCGCCGCCGAGGAGAAGTCGCCCGCGATCTCGAGCTCGAGCGCGGGTAGGCGTGCCGCCGGCCAGACCGACACGTCGTGGCCCCGGCGCTGGACCCGGACGCCGAGCAGCCGGAGGAGGTGCTCGGTGTGGTCGCGCGTCGGCTGGGGCTCGACGACCGTCGTGGGGCCGTCGTGCGCGAGGAGTCCGGCGAGGAGGACGGCCGACTTCACCTGCGCGCTCGCGACCGGGAGCTCGTAGCGGATCGGGTCGAGCTGTCCGCCCTCGACGACGACCGGCGCGTGGCCGTCCGTCGTCTCGACGCGGGCGCCCATCCGTCGCAGCGGCTCGGCGACACGCTCCATCGGGCGGTTGGAAAGCGACTCGTCGCCGGTGAGCTCGAAGCGGCCTTCCTGGCCGGCGACGATTCCTGCCAGCAGGCGCAGCACGGTGCCGGCATTGCCGCAGTCGATCGGGCCGTCCGGCTGGCGCAGGCCGCGGAGCCCGACCCCCCGCACCGTCAACTCGTCGCCGTCTTCCGCGACGTCGGCGCCGAGCGCTTCGACGGCGGTGACGGCCGACTCGGTGTCGGCTGCGCGGCCGAAGCCGCGGATCCGGCTCTCGCCGTCCGCAAGCGCGCCCAGCAAGACGGCCCGCTGCGAGATGCCCTTGACGCCGGGGACCGCGAGCGCGCCCTCGACCGACGCCGCGGGCTCGATCCTCATTCGTCCAGCACCGGCGATACGACCACGCCGTAGCCCTGCGCCTCGAGCAGGTCGGCGGCGCGGCGGGCGGGCTCCTCGCCCGTGACGAGCAGCGTGAGCACCCCGCCGCGCTCGGGCGAGAAGTGGTGGAGCTCGAAGTCCTCGATGTTGATGCGCTCGGCGCCCAGCGCCTGGGTGATGCCGGCGAGCACGCCGGGCCGGTCGGGGACGTGGACGCGGAGGCGCTGGAGCGCGCCCGGATCGGCGTAGGCGTCGGCGAGCATCCGGCGCCGGTTCTCGGCCGCCTCGCCGATCCAGCGGGCGAGGAAGCCGGCGTCGCCGCTCGCAAGCGCCGTCTCGAGCTGCTCGATGCGCCGCCGGTGCTCCCCGAGGGCTTCGCGGAGAGCCTTGGCGTTGTCGAGGAAGATGTCGACCCAGATCCGCGGGTTGGCCCCGGCGACACGGGTCATGTCCCGCAACGACCCACCGGCGGCTGCCAGGGCCTCGTGGCCCTCGATCCGGGTCGCGCCGGCCTGGTTGACGATCAGGTTCGCGAGCGCGTGCGGCAGGTGACTCGTGAGCGCGACGAGGCGGTCGTGAGCCTCGGCGTCGACGGCGACCGGGACCGCTCCGAGGGAGGCGACGAAGCCGTGGAGGACGCGGTAGCGCTCGGGCTCGGTGGCGGCAACGGGCGTGAGGAACCAGGTTGCGCCCTGGAAGAGCTCGGCGCGGGCGTGGTCCGGGCCGCGGGCCTCGGAGCCGCAGACGGGGTGGCCGCCGATGAAGCGCGGGTCGCCTGCCGCGGCGTCGACGACGGCGCCCTTGGTCGAGCCGACGTCGGTGACGGTGGTGTCCGAGTCGCTGGCGCGCAGGACGGCGCTCACCTCTCGCGGGAGGCTGGCGACCGGCGCCGCCACGACGGCGAGGTCGGCCTCGGCGACGGCGTGGGCGATGCTTTCGGCCCGATCGTCGATCGCGCCCCGTTCGGCGGCGACGTCGAGCGCGCCGCCGTCGGGATCGAAGCCGGCGACTCGCGCGACGCCGGCGCGCTTGGCGGCGAGCCCGATCGAGGCTCCGATCAGCCCGGTGCCGACGACCGCGATGCGCACGTCTGCCAGCGTAGCCGCGCGTACGTGGGCACTCCGACCGCGCCGCTTCCGCGCGCAGGGGCAACCGCGCGGCTGCGGGCATGTGCTTTTCATGCCTCCGCGTCGTCGTGCGCCGCGATTGTGCCCACGCCGCCGCCAGCGGACACGCCTGTGGATGCATCGTCACGCTCTCGGCAATGTTTCACGGCACTTTCGGCACACCCGCCATGCCCACAGCCCCCATGTCCGCGGACAGTCCCCGGTTTTGGGCAGGCGGTGGCTAGCCGAGCTCGCGCCCGGTGAGGGTGACGAGCGACTCGATGTCGCGGGCGAACGCGGCGAACTCGGCGGTGCGGAGCTGCTGCGGCCCGTCCGAAAGCGCCTGCTCGGGCTCCGGATGCACCTCGACGATGATCCCGTCGGCCCCAGCGGCCACGGCGGCACGCGCGAGCGGCGGGACGAGGTCTCGGCGCCCCGCAGGATGCGATGGATCGACGATCACGGGCAGATGCGTCTCCTGCTTCAGCACGGGCACCGCGCTGATGTCGAGCGTGTAGCGGGTCGCCTGCTCGAACGTCTTGATGCCGCGCTCGCACAGCAGCACGCGCTCGTTCCCCTCGCGCACGACGTACTCGGCGGCCATCAGGAGCTCCTCGACCGACGCCGACGGGCTGCGCTTCAGCAGCACCGGCTTGTCGGCGCGGCCGACCTCCGCGAGGAGCATGAAGTTCTGCATGTTCCGGGCGCCGATCTGGATCACGTCGGCCACCTCGACCACCGCCTCGACGTGCCGCGGATCCATCAGCTCGGTGACGATCGGCAGCCCGGTCTCGTCGCGCGCCTCCGCGAGGATCTGCAGGCCCGCCTCGCCGAGCCCCTGGAACGTGTACGGCGAGGTGCGCGGCTTGAAGGCCCCACCCCGGAGCATCGTCGCGCCTGCTTCCGCCACGGCCCGCGCGGTCTCGAGCGTCTGCTCCCGGTACTCGACCGAGCAGGGCCCAGCGA
>JBKOXJ010000180.1:0-12143 GCA_046724905.1 Actinomycetota bacterium
AGGAAGGGTAGAGGTGCAATGTGCGCGGAGGTGTGACCGGATCGTGCCGATTGCGTGTCAACCGCGGCGGTGGAAGACGAGGATCCCGTCCCGCTCGAAGACGAGGCGCCAGCTCGGGTTCCGGCGCACCCGCGCGACGGCGACTGCGAACGGAAGCGGCGCGACGCGATCGAGGTAGCCCGGCTGCGTCTCGTCGACGGCCACCCACGTCGCGTCGCGGAGAATCGGGAAGCTGAGGACGCGCCGCCGTGCGGACAGGTGTGCGCCGAGCGAGTTCGAGGCGCTGACAACCACGTGCGGAGGAACGAGGTCGACGGCGCGCGCCGCGCTCCGGTCGTGCTCGGTTACCCGGCTCGCGCGCGCCTGCAGGTCCTCGCCGCCGGGAAATCCCTGCCACAGCGGGATCGGCCCGAGCGCGTAGTTCGCGGCGAGCGCCGCAGCCGCCACGGCCGGCCCAAGCGGCCGGACGAGCCGTGGTCGCGCGTGCACGAGCCTTCCGGCACCGAGCACGGCCGCAGCGAAGAGCACAGGGATCTCGGCGGCCGTGTAGTGGAAGTGAATCGAGGTCTGGGTCCGGGTCGCGGACAGCAGGTTGATCGCCAGCTCCGGCAATGCAGCGACGAGGAGCAGCGGCGCCAGCGCGAAGAGGCCGAGCAGCGGCAGCGCGAGGTCGACGAGGTAGCGGATGCCGCGCCAGTCGAACGCCGTCTCGATCAGGCGCACGGGATCGGTGACCGCTGTCCGCAGGATCCCGCGTGCCGATCCCCCTACCTCGGCGTAGCGAGCGTAGAAGGCCGACGACGCGCCCGCGTTGAAGTGCGGGATCACGACGCCGATCGCGATCGCGGCCATCGCAATCCCGAGAGCGGCCACCGCGATTCCGAGCCGCGGCCGGCCGCGGGCGAGCGCGGCCCAGATCCCGAGTCCCGCGACGACCAGCGCCACTTCCTCCTTCGTCAGCGCGGCGGCGATCGCGGCGACGGCGAACGGCACAATGCGCCCCTCGTCCAGGAACCACACTGCATACAGGAGCAGCGGGCAGGCGAGCGCCACCGGGTGGAACTCGTTCAGCGTCAGCCAACCGGTGGCGGGATACAGCAGGTACGCGAGCGCGAAGCCGAGCGCGGCGTGCTCGGAGGCCAGGTGCTTGCGCGCGAGCCAGAAGACCGGCAGCGCTCCGAGCGCGATCGCAACCGCCTGCGCGGTGAGGAGCAGGGCCGGATTCGGCCAGATCCACCAGAGCGGCGCGAACACGGCGATGATCGGATCGACGTGCGCCGCCAGTCGCGACGTCTGGTGTCCGTGGAGGTCGGTCATCGAGAGCGGATGACCGTGCGCGGTCGTCCAGACCGCCTGCACCATGTTCCCGAGGTCGAAGCGGCCTGTCTCGAACGCGAAGTGCCGCAGGCAGGACAGCGCGCCGAAGCCCGCTGCGTACGCGGCGACGGCCGCCCAGAGGAGCGTCTGGGGACGCTGGAGCCGGGCCACCGCTAGACCAGCCCCTCGAGCAAGGCGCGCCAGCGCGCTCCGAGGACCTCCTCGCTCGCGCGCGCACGAAACGTCTCGACGCCGCCGCTCGAGAGCCGCTCGGCGAGCGCACTGTCACGCGCGAGGCGGCGCAGCGCGGCGGCCAGCGACTCGGCGTCACCCGGTGGGACGAGCAGCGCGTTTTCGCGGTCGACGAGGAGCTCGCGGGCCGCCGCCGTGTCCGCTGTCACGAGCGGGGTGCCGCAGGCGAGGGCCTGGAAGGCCTTGTTCGGGATCACGCGCGCCGCCTTGTCCGAGCGGCCGAAGATCCCGAGCGCGCAGCCGGCGGCATGCAGCTCGCCCGGCAGCCGCTCGTAGTCCACCCAGGGCACCCACTCGACGTTGCCCGGCCGGTCGGCGAGGAGCCCGTCCAGCTGGCCGCTCCCGACCACGCGGAACGGCAACTCGGGCGCGAGCCGAGCCGCGGCGAGGATCGTCTCCAGCCCATGCAGCGGGATCAGCTTGCCGACGAACAGACACGTGAACGGCTCGTGGTACTTCCACCCGGGCCGGAAGAGGCGCTCCTCGGCCCCGACGAGGCACACCGCGACGCGCTCGCGCGGCAGCCCGGCGAGGCCCGCGAGGAAGACGGCATTGGCCTCGGTGTCGGCGACGACGAGATTAGCCGCGCGGAGAGCACGCCGATCGATCGCTTGGAGCACCCGTGCGGCCGGTGAGCCCGCGCGGAAGCGACCGCGATCCGAGACGAACGTGTCAGCGAGCGAGACCAGCGGGTTGAAGACGACCGGCCGTCCGCGAGCGGCGCGTCGTGCCGCCACGAGGTCGGCATGGCCCGGATAGCCGACGATGAGCACGTCGAACGCGTCCGCCGGACGGCGCAGCAGCCGCGCCTCCGCCGCCAGCAGCCGCGCCAGGGCCGCCGGGCCGGCGTGCCAGCTCTCGCGCGCGCCGTCCCATACCGGCTCGTGCCGCTCGGCCACGTCTACCCCTGCGCGCCGAAGGCACGACATCACCTGCGCGTTCCGCGGATAGCCGCGCTCGTAGGTCCCGAAGTAGAGGACGCGCACGCGGCGCGTCAGGAGAGCAGCTCGTCCACGTGCAGGTCGGCGCGCTCGCGGCCGGCCGCCCGCTCCTCGTGCTGGCTCGTGATCATCTCGCTGATCAGCCCGAGCGAGAAGAACTGGAGCCCGACGACGACGAGCAGCACGCCGAGCACGAGCAGCGGCCGGTGGCCGATCGCCTCCCCGAGCGCCTTCAGCACCGTCAGGTAGACCAGCACGACGAAGCCGATCAGCCCGAGCACGAGGCCGAGGCTGCCGAAGAGGTGAAGCGGCCGGTACCGGTAGCGGCCGATGAACGACACGGTCAGCAGGTCGAGGAAGCCGCGGATGTAGCGCTCGACCCCGTAGCGCGAGCGGCCGTGCGCGCGCGGGCGGTGGTTGACCGGCAGCTCCGCGACGCGGTAACCCTGGTAGTGCGCGAGCACCGGAATGAAGCGGTGCAGCTCCCCGTAGATCCGCAGTCCCCGGACGACCTCCGCGCGGTAGGCCTTCAGCCCGCAGTTCATGTCGTGGAGCCGCAGCCCGGAGATGCGGCCGGTCACGACGTTGAACACGCGCGAGAGCAGCCGGCGATGGATCGGGTCGCGCCGCCGCGCCTTCCAGCCGGAAACGAGGTCGAACCCTTCGTCCAGCTTCGCGAGCAGCCGCGGGATCTCTGCCGGATCGTCCTGCAGGTCGGCGTCGATCGTGACGACGGTGTCTCCGGCTGCCTGGGCAAAGCCGGCCGCTAGCGCCGCCGCCTTGCCGAAGTTGCGGCGCAGGCGGATCACCCGCACGTTGTCCTCGGCGGCGTGCAGGCGCGTGAGCGCCGCGAAGGACCCGTCCGTCGAGCCGTCGTCGACGAAGATCGCCTCCCACTCCTGGTCGAGCGGCTCGAGGGCGGACCGGAGCTCGTCGTAGAGCAGGGCCACGCTCCGCTCCTCGTCGAAGACCGGGACGACGATCGAGATCACGCGGGATAGCTTAAGGCGCCGGCTCGGCGGCGCCGACCAGAGAGGCCATGCCGACTCTGCCGGCGTGGCTGTCTGACACACGCTCTTGGATCGACGACAAGCCGACCTTTTCCGCGTGGATAGCTTATGGCCGACGATGGCGGACCTGCTCTCGCTCGACGAGGCGCAGCGGCTCGTGCTCGAGCGGACGACGCCGCTGGCGGCGGAGGCCGTCGCGATCGAAGAGGCGAACGGACGCGTCGCGGCCGAGGACGTCCGGGCCCGCGTCGATCTGCCGCCGTTTCCGAGCTCGGCGATGGACGGGTTCGCCGTCCGGTCCGCGGACACGCCCGGCCGGCTGCCCGTACCCGAGCGGGTCGCCGCCGGGCGTCCGCCGTCCCGTGCGCTTGCCGAGGGCGAGGCGATGGGGATCGCGACGGGCGGTGTGGTGCCCGAGGGGGCGGATGCCGTCGTGCCCATCGAGTATGTTGTCGATAATGGCAACAGTGTGGAGATTCCCGATGCCGCTGCTCCCGGTGCGAACGTTCGACCTCGGGGTGGGGACGTTCGCGCCGGCGACGTGGTCGTTCCTGCGGGAACGCCTCTCGGTCCGGCCCAGCTGGGCGCACTGGCAGCGGCTGGTGTGGCGGAAGTTGCGTGCGCCCGCCGCCCGCGGGCCGCCGTGCTGACCACGGGCACCGAGCTCCGCCCGCCGGGAGAGCCGCTCGGGCCAGGTGAGATCTACGAGGCGAACGGGCTGATCCTCGCGGCCGCGCTCGCGGCCGCGGGTGCCGAGGTCGAGCGCCTTCCCGCCGTTGCGGACGAGGAGGACGCGCACCGATCCGCGCTCGAGCGCGGCCTGACGCACGACGTTCTCCTCACGTCCGGTGGTGTCTCGGTGGGGCCGCACGACCTGGTGCGGCGGATCGCTGCCGAGCTCGGTGTCGAGGAAGTCTTCTGGGGAGTCGCCGTCAAGCCGGGCAAGCCGCTCTCGTTCGGCGTTCATGGACGGACGCTCGTGTTCGGTCTGCCCGGAAACCCGGTCTCGGCACTCGTCGGCTTCGAGCTCTTCGTGCGCCCAGCGGTGCTGGCGCTTCAGGGCGTCAGCGATCCCCGGCTGCGATTCGAACGTGGCGAGCTGGCAGCCACGCTGCGCCGGAACCCCGTGCGGGACGAGCTCGCCCGTGCGCGCGTCCGGCCATCCGCTGACGGGGACGGCGTCGTGCTCGAACCGCTCAGCGGGCAGGAATCGCACATGATCGCACGCGCCGCGGCGGCGAATGCGCTCGTGCTCGTGCCCCGCGGCGAGGGCGAGCTCCAAGCCGGCTCCGAGGCCCGCTACCTGCGCCTGACTTAGCCGACGCCGGCGGGCGCCGCCAGTGTGTACGCCCGGCCGCCGCGCGGGATCACCTGCACCGGTCTGCCGTATGCGATGTAGCGATGCGACGCAAAGAACCGGGGATGGCACGCCTGCAGGGCGACGACCTCACGGTGGTGGGAGCGCAGCGCCCAGGTCGCGGTTGCCGGCACGATCCGGTGGCCCGTGATTGCGTACACGAACGTCCCGTAGGGCATCTCCAACGTCACGCGGTCGCCGCGGCGGAGGCGGTCGATATGCGAAAAGGGCGCCGAATAGGTCGTGCGATGGCCCGCGATGTAGATCAGCTCGCCTTCACCGGGCATGAAGGTCTGCGGCTGCAGCCCGGGCCCGCGCTTGAGCGAGTCGTGATCGGTCCCGTCGACCAGGACCATGTTGACGCCGATCGCCGGGACCTTGATGCGGCCGATCGCCTCGTCGCGGTGCACCTCGCGCCGGTACGCGGCCGCCTCGGCGCGAAGGGTTCGCCGGACGGCGCCCAGCGAGGCGCCTGAGACGGCGACGGGCTTGTAGCCGTCCATCCTCCGGTCGAGGCTGGAGGACAGCGAGCGCTGCTGGTAGGCCGTGTAGAGGCTGGTAAACGGGTCCTCCCAGCGCCAGACGACGACCACCCACGCGAGCAGCGCGAGGCCCGTGATGATCATCACCGTTCCGAGCACGCGCAAGGCTCTTCTCATCACGCCTCGACCGTCCGCTCGGACTCGACCGGTGTGCGCCGGTTGCGCATGAAGACCAGGAGCAGCCGTCGGACGGTCTCTCGAATCGGCCCGCGCGGAGGCCGCTCGGCTGCGGTCGGATACGGCGCGTAGCGGCCGGCCGCAAGGGCGGTCAGCTGTCCGGCGCACGCGAGCCAGGCGAGGCCGATCAGGAACGCCGGGAACGGCACGTATCCGAGGACGAGGAGCTCCGCGAGGTACCACGGCGTGTCGACGCCGAGGCCGTACCGCAGCGCGAACGAACCAATGAGAAGCAGCGGCCCGGCGAACCCGGCGGCCAGCAGCGCGGCTCGCGCCCAGGCCGATCGGTCGCGGAACTGCGGGAGCCACAACCACGCGTGCGCGGACGGCAACACGAACAGGAGCGCGTACGCGTTCGTCGCGATCACGAGCAGCCCGACGACGCCGAGCGCGACCAACGCCGCCGTATGACCCGCCAGCACCTCCTCGTCGCGCACATGACGGCGCGGGAGCAACCGCTCGCGTACAACCAGCCAGCCGGTCAGCGCGATTGCGGCCACGCCGAGCAATCCGGCCAGGGGCCAGTCGCGCACGGCGCCGCTGTCGAGCGCCGGCGGCCTCGGAGTGCCGTCGGGCCACACGCCGACGACGGCGAACAGCCAGAACACCCCTCCTACGAACAGCCAGAACAGGACGCGACTCCGGTAGCTCCGGAACGCGGGCGCGAGCGGGATCCGTCGCCGCCGACACCGCGCGAACAGGTCGATCGCCGCGGCGACGAAGGGCAGGAGCGCCGTGATCAGCACCAGCTGGATGGCCCAGCCGCGAACGAGCCGCTCGCCCAGGTAGAGGTAGCTGGCCGACGGCCCGGCCGGCACCTCGCCGACCTGCTCGATCGAGCCGATCAAATCCTGGGTCGCGCGCCCGATCTGCGTCAGGCGCCTGCCGTTGAGCGCTCCGGGCGTGTCCGTCACGCCGGTGGGAGCGACATCGCCCGCAGTCGTGATCGTCAGGGCCGGAACTCCCGCGGAGACAAACGGTGCCTGCTCGTAGAGGCTGAACGGGAACGCGAGGTCGAACAGCTGACGCACGAATCCGTCGCGACGGGGTTCCGAGCCGCTCTCGTCGGCAATCTCGACCGCCGCCGTGCGTACGAATGCGCCGCTCGGCGAGCGCGGCTCGTCGGCCGTGAGGACGAGCCGAGGCGGTGCGTCGCCTGCGATCGCGTCGAGGTTGATCACGGCAACGAGCCCACGGCTGTACGCGGAGCTCTTCAGGAAGTGGGCCGCGCCCAGGCCTCCGAGCGTGCCGCCGTCGGTCGAGAGGAAGACGATCCGGTGCGGCAGCGGACGCACCGGCCCGCTCGAACCTGCGTACGACCGTGCGAGCGCGATCAGCGCCGCCGTTCCCGACGCATTGTCGTTCGCGCCGGGACCCTCCCCCGTGTCGTCGCGGTGCGCCGTGACCAGGATCGTTCGGCCCGAGCGGCCGGGTGCCACGGCGACGAGGTTCTCGAGCTCGACCCTCCCACGTCCTGCCACCTTCACGCTGAAGCGATCCGACTCGGTGCGGAACCCGTACGGCGCCAGCTGCTTGCGGAACCAGATCGCCGCCGCCGTATCGCCGGGCGTCCCGGGGACGCGATCCGAGTAGAAGCTGCTCATCTCGGTCGCGAGTGCCTGAGCCGCGCTGCCGTCGAAGGCGGCAGGGAGATCCGGAGGCTCGAGCCGTGCCGGCCGGGCGACGCTGAACGCGGCGAGCAAGAGCGGGATCGACAGAGCCAGCCAGGTGCCGCGGTACATGCGCGCGTTGACGGGCCGCTCCAGCGATCCGGGCCGGGGCCGGTGCCGTGCGGGCAGGTCCCGGGCTCGCGCCATTCCGGGGCTATAGTAGGCAAGGCCCCCGGGGGTACCTTTCCCACCCCGATGCCGGACTCCTCGACCATCCTCCTCGTCGACGACGAGGAACCTGTCCAGAAGCTCCTCGCGTATCCGCTCGAGCGGGAGGGCTATCGCGTCGTCCAGGCGTGGGACGGCGAGCAGGCACTCGAGCGGTTCGCGGCCGAGCGCGTCGACCTCGTCGTCCTGGACGTGATGCTGCCGAAGCTCGACGGCCTCGAGGTCTGCAAGCGCCTGCGTGCGCAAAGCACGGTGCCGATCATCATGCTGACGGCGCGCGACGACGAGCTCGACACGGTGCTCGGGCTCGAGCTCGGCGCGGACGACTACATCACCAAGCCTTTCTCGATCCGCGAGTTCCGAAGCCGCGTGCGAGCCCTGCTGCGGCGCGCGGCCACGCCGCGGATGGACGAGCCGGAAGACGAGGTCATCTCGGCGAACGGGCTGGAGATCGACCTCGGGCGCCGTGCGGTCGAGGTCGGCGGAGAGTCGGTGCAGCTGACGTACGTGGAGTTCGAGCTCTTGCGGACGTTCGCGTCGCATCCCGGCCAGGTCTACACGCGCCAGGCGCTACTGGAGGCGCTCTGGGGCGGCTCGGACTACCGCGAGCCGCGAACGATCGACGTCCATGTCCGCCACCTGCGCGAGAAGCTCGAGACCGATCCTCGCGACCCTCAGTTCATCCTGACCGTGCGGGGCGTCGGCTACCGCTTTCGCGACCGGTGAACCCGCTTCGTAGCGTCGGCGCCCGCCTCAGCCTCGCGCTGCTGCTCGTGGTTGCGGGTGCGCTCGCGATCGTCTATCTCGCGCTTGTCCCGTCGCTGGAGCGCAACCTCATCAACGCGAAGGTCGCGCGGATCGAGCGTTCGGCGGGAAGCCTGAGCCAGCAGTTGCCGCGCGAGCCGTTCGAGTGGCACGACTTCCTCGAGAACGCCGCCGGAAGTACGAACGCCGGCCTGGTGCTGCTCGACATGTACGTCCCGCCGCCCACGCCGGCCCTGCGCGTCGTGGACAACTCGAGCAACGTCAAGGCGGCCGGCCTAGAGGCGGATCCGATCGCGATCAGGGCCGCGACGACCGGCGAGTCTGCGCACGGCACCGTCGAGCGGAGCGACGCGCGCTACGCGGAGGCCGCAGTCCCGCTCAGCGCCTCCGGTCCGATCCTGCTCGTCAGAGACTCCCTCAACGATTCGCTCAGGAACGTCGACCTCGTCCGGCACCGGCTGCTGGTTGCGGGCGGACTGGCACTCGTCGTCTCGCTGCTGATCGGCCACGGGGCGGCCCGTGCCTTCGCCCGCCGAATTCGCAGGCTGGAGCAGGCGGCGGAGAGGATCGCGGGCGGTCGCTTCGACGAGCCGGTGGTCGATACCGGCCGCGACGAGCTCGCCGAGCTCGCGCGGGCGTTCGACCGGATGCGCCTGCGGCTGGCGCGGCTCGACCATGCGCGCCGCGAGTTCATCGCCAACGCTTCGCACGAGCTCCGGACGCCTCTCTTCTCGCTCGGCGGGTTCATCGAGCTGCTGACGGACGAGGAGCTGGACGAGCCGACGCGCCGGGAGTTCCTCGAGACGATGCGCGAGCAGGTCGAGCGGCTGACGAAGCTGGCGACCGACCTGCTCGACCTCACACGCCTCGACGCCGGGCGGCTCCACGTCGCCCGCGAGCGCCTCGAGCTCGGCTCGATCGCGGAGAGCCTGCTCGCGGAGTTCGAGCCCGTCGCGCGGGCGCGGGAGCACGAGCTCGACCTGTCGACGGACGTCGAGGCGGCAGCGCTTGCTGACGAGCAACGGGTGCTCCAAATCGGACGGATCCTGGTGGAGAACGCGCTCATCCATACGCCGCCGGGGACGCCGGTCCGCGTGGAAGTCGGAGCGAGGAACGAGCACGCCGAGCTGCGGGTCGTCGACGAAGGCCCGGGGATCCCGGACGAGCACGCAGGCCAGGTGTTCGAGCGCTTCTACCGGGTGGACGGGACGCGCGCGTCCGGCAGCGGCCTCGGTCTCGCGATCGCGCGGGAGCTCGCGACGCTGATGGGCGGCGAGATCGAGCTCGAGTCGGCGCCGGGCAAGACGCGGTTCACGCTCGTGCTGCCGGCGGCGGAACCGGCGAAGTACCCCGTTCCCGTCGCCTAGACCTTCCACGTGAAAACCCGGTCTTCGAGGCCGGCTGTACAGTGCGAGCGGTGCGCCCTCCGGCCGTTGCCCTGCTTGCGCTTGTCGCCGCCTTCCTCGGCGGCGTGTCGACGCTCGTCGTCGGACGGGCCGCTGGCTGGCTGGACTCGACGGAGAGGACGGTGGTCGTCACGGCCGGACCTGGGGCCGGAGACGTGTCGCAGCCGGCCGCGCTCCGCTCGACGGCACGGCCGCTCTCCGGGAACGGGTTCGACCCGGCGCGAATCTTCGCGAAGCGCTCGGCCGGCGTGGTCACGATCTTCGCCGAGTTCGTCGGCGACGAGGCGGCGCAGGGTTCGGGCTTCGTCGTCTCCCCTGAGGGCTTCGTCCTCACGAACTCGCACGTGGTGACGACTGCCGGCGAGCCCGGTGCGAGCGCGCACGCCGAGGCGGCATCGAGCGTGTACGTCGAGTTCGCGGACCGTGACCGTGTTCCGGCCACGATCGTCGGCTGGGACACATACAGCGACGTCGGCCTGCTGCGCGTCGATCCCAAGGTCCACAAGCTCGTGCCGGTGCCGCTCGGGAATTCGTCCTCGGTGGTGGTGGGTGAGCCGGTCGCGGCGATCGGAAGCCCGTTCGGGAACGAGAACTCGCTCGCGGTCGGAGTCGTCTCGGCAACGAGGCGGTCGATCGAGTCGCTGACCTCGGCCTACTCGCTCGCTGACGCGATCCAGACCGATGCGCCGATCAACCAAGGCAACTCGGGGGGCCCGCTCTTCGACGCCCGCGGCCGCGTGATCGGGATTAACGCGCAGATTCGCTCGAGCAGCGGCCGCAACGAGGGGGTCGGATTCGCGGTCCCGATCAATGCCGCCAAGCGCGTGATGAACGAGCTGCTCCACACCGGCCGCGTCGCCTACGCGTTCGTGGGCGTGCGGACCGAGGACCTGACACCCGCGATCGCTCGCGCGCTCGGCTACTCGGTGGGGCACGGAGCGATCGTGAGTCGGGTCGTCCCGGGCTCGGGCGCCGCACGCGCCGGCCTGCGCGCCGGCACCGGCGAGCACGCCGTCGGCGGCCTCCAGGTCACTACCGGCGCCGACGTAGTCGTGGCGATCGACGGCGCGCCGGTACGCACGTCGGACGATCTGGTCCGGATCGTGACTGAGCGCCTGCGTCCCGGAGCGGTCTCCGTCTTCACGGTCGTGCGCGGTTCGAACCGAGTGCGTCTCGCGATCAGGCTCGGCGAGCGCCCGTCCGGCGGCAGTTGACCGCCTCCACGGGTTAGGCGGGGTCCGCGTCGGGGTATAGGCGGGCCACGCGCGAGAGCCGCCGTTCGCTCTGCTAAGAATTCGGTAGTTTACGTCGCACGAAGCTGGGTAAAGCTAGGTCGTGACCGAGCAGGCAAATGGAGATCCACGGTTGGTGCGGCTCACAATTCCTGCCAAGGCGGAGTACATCACGCTCTGCCGCCTCGCCCTGACGGGGCTGGCGCGACTGCGACCCGTCGCCGATGAGACGCTCGCCGACCTCAAGCTCGCGATCACCGAAGCGGCGTCCAACTCGGTTCGGCACGCCTACGGCGAGGCAGTCGGCGAGGTCGAGATCGTCTACGAGCTCCACCCCGACCGGCTCGTGATCGAGGTCGCCGACGACGGCGGCGGCTTCTCCCCGCGCGAGCGGGGCGAGGCAGGAGCACCGGAGGACCTGAGCGAGGGAGGGCTCGGAATCGCGATCATCCGCGCAATCGCCGACGAGGTGGAGATCGGCACGAAGGACGAGGGACGCGGCTCGCGCCTTCGATTCGTCAAGGTGCTCAACTAGCATCCGGGCCGGCTTCCGCCTAGACCCCGCCAATCCAGCCATGCTCCAGCTCGTCAACGTCGGTCGCAAGTCGCTTGCCGACTACGCGACGATCGCGACTCGCGGCCTGATGGACGAGATCCGCCGTCTGGCCGAGCCGCTCGCCGGCAGACGCGTGGTCCACCTCTCGGCAACCGCGTTCGGAGGCGGCGTCGCCGAGATCAACTACACGCTGATCCCGCTGATGCAGGACGCGGGCCTCGAGGTCGAATGGCGGATCATCCGCGGCGCCGAGGAGTTCTTCAACGTCACGAAGGCGATTCACAACGCCCTCCAAGGGGCTCCGGAGGGGCTCAGCCAGGAGCAGTGCGAGATCTTCCGCCGCTACAACGCCCAGAACGCAGGGGAGTTCGAGGAGGACTTCGACTTCGTGGTCATCCACGATCCGCAGCCCGCGGCGATGATCGACGATTTCGAGGGTTCGGACGCCCGGTGGGTCTGGCGCTGCCACATCGATCTCTCGACGCCGAATTTGAGCGTGCTCGAGTTCCTGTTGCCGTCGATCCGGCGTTACGACGCCGCGATCTTCCACCGCAAGGACTACGTGCCGAAGGCCGAGGGGCTGCCGCCCGCGTACATCTGGCCGCCCGCGATCGACCCGCTCGCTCCGAAGAACATGGCGTTGTCGGCCGAGGACGCGGCCTACATCGTCGACCAGTTCGGGATCGACGTCGAGCGGCCGCTGCTCACGCAGGTCTCCCGCTTCGACCCCTGGAAGGACCCCCTCGGCGT
>JBKOXJ010000044.1:0-4626 GCA_046724905.1 Actinomycetota bacterium
CTCATCGGCCGCCGTCCCTGCTCCGGCTCAGGTACTCGTCGAGCGACATCCGCGGCGGTTCCTTCGGGCGGCGGCGCTCGACGGGCTGCTCGGGCGCGTCGGCGCGGACGTCGACCCGGCCGATCCTCACGCGAACGGTCGGAGCTTGCTCGGGCTGGGGCTCACGCGGCGGCGGCCGGTACGGGGGCCGCGTCGAGAGCAGCGGCACCCGATGCGTGGCGACCTGCGTGACGCGCTCGACTCGTAGGTCTCTCGGCGGCCGCTCCGGGGACACGGGCTCCTCTCGAGTGAGCGCGGGACCAGGCTTCTCGGGCGGCTCGGACCGGGTCGGCGTGCGCTCGCGCGGCGCGGGAGCGGGCGTCTCGACCGGCGGCGCCGCAGCGTGTTCCAGCTTCTCCTCCGCGATCGGTGCGACCGCCGCTGGCGGAATTCGCTTCTCGCGACGTTCCGTTCGCACGACGACGGTCTCGGCCTCTCGGGCGTCTTCGGAGGGCGCCGTGGGTGCGATCGCCGCCTGTTCGACCTTCGGCTCGGAGGTCGAGACCGGCTCCGGCACCACATGCTGCGGCTCGAACAGCGTCCTCCGCGGCCGAAGCGTGTCGGCCAGGCCGAGCGCGCGCGCAGCGAGACGCGTGAGGTGATCCGTCATTCGGAAACCAGGTCGAGGTAGAGCTCGCGGCGCGGGCCGAGCGCGAGGATCTCCGCCTCGCTCCAGCCGTACGCCGACGCGAGAGCGTGCACGTCGCGCAGCGTGCGGTGCGCCCAGGCGTCGAGCTCGTTCCAGAGCCACGCCGCGGCGTCGAGCATCGGGGCCCACGCATGGCCGCACTCCGGACAGGTGACGTCGAGCCGAACGTCGGCCAGCGGGTCGGCCTCGGCCATCCGCTCGCCGAGCGCGGCGACGACCGGCTCGGGCAGCTCCGACGGCGAGAGCAGGCAGCGATCCAGCAAAGCCGCGCGCGCTTGGTCGAGATCGCGCTCGTGCGCGACGGCGGCCAGGTCGCGGGTGGTCGGAAGGCGAAAGCGGAGCTCGCAGCCGTTCACCTGCAGCTCGAGCACCTCGCTCGCATCCGCCCGCCGCTCGCGAAGCAGCCGCTCCGTCGAGATCGAGAACTCCACGGTCTCGCCGCAGCGCTCGCAATCGGCGACGGCGTCGAGCGCGCTGCCGAACAGCACTTCCCGCAGCTCGAGCAACCGCGCGTTCTCCTCGCCGACCGGCAGGTCCGCAGACGGCTCGCCGAGCAGAGCGGCGGCGCGCTCGAGCGGCGCGCAGCCAGCGGACCGCTCCCAGATGCCCAGCAGCTCCGCCGCGGTCGGCGCGGTCATCGGGGCCTAGATCGGGGGCTCGGTGAAGGTCGGCTCGGCCGGCTCGGCGACGTCGACGTCGCGCTCCCAGCCCTCGTTCTCGAGCTTGATGTGCTGGATCGCGACGGCGTTGGCGTTCGCGTCGAGGTCGGGCGCCGCCTGGAACTCCGAGACCCAGCAGCGAAAGACGCGATACGCGATTACGAGCTGACCGGCCTCGTTGTACATCTCGATGATGATGTCCTTGCGGAAGTCCGTCAGGGACACCTCGACGCCGAGTCCCGAGCCGAAGTTCCAGACCTTGTTCGCCCACTTCTCGAACTCCGGGTCGTGCGTCACGCCGCGCTCGAGCGTGACGGGGTCGTACTCGGTCCGCCCAGGCGACTTGCGGCTACTCGACGGATCGCCGCCCTCGCGGTGCCGCACCACCTCCGTCGTCCGCTTGAGCGCGCTCACCTTGCTCACGCCGGCGACGTAGCGGCCGTCCCACTTCACCCGGAACTTGAAGTTCTTGTACGGGTCGAAGCGCAATGGGTTGACGCTGAACTGAGCCACGACGCCTCCTTACGCGGCCACCTGGCCGGCGATCTGCTGGATCCGGATGATCACGAACTCGGCGGGCTTCAACGGCGCGAAGCCGACGAGGATGTT
Source organism: Actinomycetota bacterium (assembly GCA_046724905.1). Taxonomy (GTDB): domain Bacteria; phylum Actinomycetota; class Thermoleophilia; order Gaiellales; family Gaiellaceae; genus JBKOXJ01. Next base: position 1,957 of record JBKOXJ010000044.1, read on the forward strand.
GACGATCCCCAGGTCGCGGTCGTTCTGGGTCGTCGTCTCGCCGTCGCACTTGACGAAGTACGCCTCGCGCGGCGACGTGCCCTGGAACGCGCCCTGGCGGAAGAGGTTCTGCATGAACGCGCCGACGTTGAGTCGGATCTGCGCCCACAGGGGCTCGTCGTTCGGCTCGAACACGACCCACTGCGTTCCGCGGTAGAGGCTCTCCTCGAGGAAGAGCGCGAGCCGCCGGACAGGGGTGTATTTCCACTGAGACGCGAGCGCGTCAGCGCCGTCGAGGGTTCGCGCGCCCCAGACCACCGGCCCGATGATCGGGAAGACGCGGAGACAGCTGACGCCAAGCGGGTTGAGCTGGCCGTTCTCCCCGTCGGTGAGCTTGACCGTGAGCTCCTGCGCACCAACGAGCGTCGCTTCCTGTCCGGCCGGCGCCTTCCACACCCCGCGGGTCCCGTCGGTTCGCGCCATTACGCCTGCTACCGCGCCGCAGGGAGGGAAGCTTTCGACGGCACCCTCGAGCAAAGGGTCGGCCATTCGCACGCGCGGGAAGTACAGCGCCGCATTGAGCCGCTCGACCCCGGCGTTGAAGGCACCCAGCCCGCCCGACACGTCGCCAGGCGTGGCCCAGCCCGGGTCGGGGTCGACGACGTAGAAGGCGCGCCGCCGCTTCGCGTAGTTCGCCGCCGTCTTGCGCGCGTTGTTGGTAAGAACGCCGTCGCGCGCAACAGGCGGGATGCAGAGCAGGTTGAAAAGGTCCGCCTTCTCCAGGGCCCAGATGCCCGCCTTGCTGGCTTCAGATGCCGGGAACAGGTCCGGGATCGAATGTCCGGTGCCGTCGTTCCCGTCGGTGCCGAACGGCGTCGAGGTCGTATCCGAGAAGGGGTCTCCGCCGAGGGGCGGGTCGGTGTTTTGCGCGGGGTGTTGGCCCGGCGTGGTGCCCGGCGACTGCACGCGGATGAGTCGTGATTCCTGCGCCAGGACACGGGTGACGTGGCGCGGATGGAGGGGACTGACCGAGACGTTCCGAAACTCCTCCACGACCCCGGTCTTCGTGTCCTTCACGAAGAGGTTGAAGAGGGTGTTGGCCGTCTCGCCGGGGATGCTTGTGTCGATGTCCTTGGTGTGGTAGTCGACCCGGACGCGCAGGAAGTTGCCCCAGCTTCCTTCGTTCGCCGCCTCGAGCTTGAGCTGGTTCGGCGAGGTGCCGACGGTGAGCGTCGCCTTCTTGTCCTGCTCGGCGGCCGACCCGGTCGTATGGATCGCCCGGACGATCAGCGCATCGCCGCCGCCGTTGTCGAAGAACTGCCGGACGGCGTAGCTCATCGTGCTCAGAGCCGAGAGCCCGCCGAAGGACCGCTCGTACTCGGCGAAGCTCTGCACGCGGGTCGGCTCGTTGACTGGTCCGCGAACAGCGAAGCCCACGAAGGCGGTGATCGAGGTCGGCACGCCGGTAATCGTCCGGACGCCGCTCGGGACCTCCTCGATGTAGACGCCGGGGTAGGTTGGTGCGGTCGCCATCAGTCCTCCTCGTCCTGGTCGGCGGAGGCTCGCCCGCGCGCGTCACGCTCTCGTCACGGCCCCGTCACCGAGGTCGGGCGGGCTTCGAACTCCTCGAGCCAGCCTCGAACGGCGGTGTAGATCTGCTCCGCCGTCGACGCCGTCGTCGACACCGGCTCGCGCGCCGCGACATCCACCGTATGCGTGATCCGCGCCTTCAGCTGAGCCGGATCGCCCTCGATCCAGGCACGGACGACGAGAACGCCGGTGCGTTCACGGGTGCCCGCCATGGCGGGCATGCTGGGGTGGCCGCGTCACCCGGCCGTCTCTAGACCGTCAAATCTCGGAGGAGCTCGGTGAGTTGCGGCGAGGGCGCGAGGTCGAGCTGCTCCCGGAGCAGGCGGCGGCAGAAGCGGAACTGGCGGATCGCCTCGCCGGCGTTTCCCTCCGCCAGGTGCACCTTGATCAGGAGCCGGTGCGCGCTCTCTCGGAGCGGCTCGATCGCGACCGCGGCGAGGGCCGCCTCGAGCGCGCCCGTCAGCCTGCCCGCCGAGATCAACCGCTCACCGAGCGCCTCGAGCGCGTGCAGGCTCAGCTGTCGCAGGCGCTCGCGTTCGATCAGGACCCAGTCGTCGTACCAGTCGGGCAGGAGCTCTCCGGTCAGGCCGGCGCCGTCGAGGTCGATGGCAGTCTCGTCGCGGCCGTCGGTGCCGGTGAGCAGCTCGCGTGCGAGCGTCGTCGTCTCGCGGACGTCGACGTGCACCTCGGGCGCGAGTCGCAGCTGGAGGTTCGTCGCGTCGACGAGCCGATGCCCCGGCCGGTGCAGCCGCCACAGCGACGAGCGCAGGTTCGCGGAGGCCCGCTCCTCAGGCGTGTCGAGCCAGAGCGTGCCGGCGACGAACGGCCGCAGCAGCGGACGCTCGTGCAACGCCAGGAAGGCGAGCAGCCGCTGCGCGCTGAGGGGCAGCGGCACCGGCTCCCCGGCACAGCGCAGCTCGAAGGCGTTGAGGAGCGAGAGCGTGATTCCGCCGCTGGCGGCAACCGCCGTCACGGCGTCTGCTCCCAGAGAAGCGAGTGCCGCAGTAACGGGATGAGACCGTCCACGGCAAGCTCTCCCCGGTCACTCTCGTTACCCCTCGTCCGAACGTATCCCGCCGAGGGCCGCGCGTCAACGGGGAT
>JBKOXJ010000184.1:0-7962 GCA_046724905.1 Actinomycetota bacterium
GTAAGATAATCGTCGGCAGCGTCAGATGTGTATAAGAGACAGACCTCGACCGTCCGCTGCAGACGGCCCTTCCCGGCTACACGGCGTCGCTGCAGCGCGTGTTCGAGCAAAGCGGGTACGCCAAGGACCGCCTCGCCGACCTGCGCGGCGGTCGCGCGCCCGTCGGCAGCTCGTCCGACACGGTCGCCCTCAAGGACTACGGCCAGGCGCCCGACTTCATCGGCATCTCGCACTGGCTGAACACGCCCAGCGACAAAGGGCTGACGATGTCGGACCTGCGGGGCCGCGTCGTTCTCGTCGACTTCTGGACGTACTCGTGCATCAACTGCCTGCGAACGCTCCCGTACCTGAACGCGTGGTACCGCACGTATCGGTCCAAGGGCCTCGTGATCGTCGGCGTCCACACACCGGAGTTCGCCTTCGAGCACGAGCTCTCGAACGTGCGCAAGGCTACGCGGCAGCTGGGCGTCAAGTACCCGGTCGCGCTCGACAACGGCTACGACACCTGGAACGCGTATGGGAACCAGTACTGGCCGGCCGAGTACTTCGTCGACCGCCACGGCCACGTCCGCTACACGCACTTCGGCGAGGGCGCCTACGACACAAAGGAGCGGTTGATCCGCAAGCTGCTCGGGGAGCGCACCACCGCGATGCCGGTCGCCTCGCGCATGACCGACCAGACGCCGAGCGGCGCGCTGACGCCCGAGTCGTACCTCGGCTACTCGCGCGTCGACCGCCTCGTCGGCGATCGCCTCGTGCCCAACCGGTTCGCGCCCTACACGCTCCCGCCGGCTCTCCAGCTGCACCAGCTGGCCTACGCCGGCACCTGGAAGGTCGAGTCCGAGCGTATCGTCGCCGGCCTCTCGGCGCGGCTGCGCCTGCGGTTCCATGCCCGCAAGGTCTTCCTCGTCCTGGGCGGGAAGGGACGCGTCCAGGTGTACCTCGACGGAAAGCGCCGCGGCGCCGTCGACGTGACGCAGGACCGGCTCTACACGCTGCTGCGGCTGCCGCGGGCACGCACCGGGGTGCTCGACCTGTGGTTTACGCCGGGGGTCGAGGCCTACGCCTTCACCTTCGGCTAATCGGCCGATCCGGAGCGCCGGACGAAGGCGAGGATCCGGTGCGCGAGCGGAGACCAACCCTCCTGAGTCCCGCGGAGCATGTCCCAGCCGTGGCCGAAGGCCGCCGGCTCGACGATCATGCGCTTGTCCTTCGAGGCGAGTCGCCGGTAGACGGTGCGCATGTCGGCGACGGACGTGTAGCCGTCCCCGCGCGCGACCGCCAGGAGAGCGGGGCTGGTCACGTCGCGCGCCGCAACGCCGGCATCGAGCTCGACGTCTCCGCCGAGCAGTGTGCCCAGGTCGAGCTCGCCTGAGAGATCGACGACTCCGTCGACGGCCGGGCGGATCTCCGCCGCCGCCTTGACCACGACCACGCCGCCCAGCGAGGCGCCCACCAGAAAGATCCGCTGGGCGCCGACGGCCCTGAGCGCGTCGACGGCCCCCCGTACGTCGTCGACCGGATCGGCCCTCCGCTTTCCGGCCGGACACTCCGACTCTCCGAAGCAGCGAAGGTTGAGGAGCAGCGAGCGGACGCCGTGGTCTCCCAGCCACGCCGCAAACGGCCACCACCCGCAGAAGGGCCCATTGGCGGGGCCGGGGTACTCGTGCACGAACACCACCCCGACCGGCCCCTTGCCGACGAGTGCGCCGTCGAGACGGGTGCCGTCGTCGGCGTCCAGCCAGACCGGCTCGGCCGCGGTCCTCGGAGGACCGCAGCGGCTGGCAGGCGCCGCCACCTGAGACCGGACGGGCTTCTGGTTCTCGGCTCCACCGCAACCGGTTGCGCCGACGGCACCGGCCAAGGCGAGCGCGCAGGCGACGGCTCTCCGCAGCGCCTTACTGCTCGCGGGCGGCGTCGTCCGGCTGGCCGCCGTTGCCGCCCTCGCGCTCGCGCAGGTAGCGCGTCAGCTCAGCCGCGAGCGTGTCGCCGGACGGCAGGTCGATCTCCTGCTCGATCGTGTCGGCGCGGCGCTCGAGCTCCTCGACGTAGGCGGCCGTGTCGGCATCCGCCGCGACCGCCTCGCTGACCTGCTCGGAGTACGTCTCGACCGCCTCCTCGAGCTCGTCCGTGTCGATCTCGACGCCGAGCAGGCCGCCGAGACGCCGGCAGAGCGCCAGCGCGGCCCGCGGGCTCGGCGCGAGCGAGACGTAGTGCGGCACCGCCGCCCACAGGCTCGCGGACGGCAGGTCGGCCCGCCGGCACGCGTCGTGGAGGACGCCGACGATCCCGGTCGGCCCCTCGTAGCGCGACGCCTGGAGGCCGAGCTCCTCGACGAGCTTCTCGTCGCTCGCGCTCCCGGTTACCGGCGACGGTCGCGTGTGCGGAACGTCCGCGAGTAGCGAGCCGAGTGTGACGACGAGCTCGACGCCGAGGTCCTGCGCCAGGCCGGCGACGAGAGCCGTGAAGGCACCCCAGCGGAGGTTCGGCTCCACACCGAGCAGCAGCACGACGTCCCGCTCCGAGCCCGGAATCCGCGCGTGGAAGAACGCGTTGTCGGGCCAGTCGATCTGCCGCGTGACCCCGTCGACGAGCGAGACGTGCGGGCGTGTGGCCTGGAAGTCGAAGAAGCCCTCGGGATCGATGTCCGCGAAGCGGGCCGCTTCCCAGCTGCGCGCGAGGTATGCGCCGGCGAGCGACGCGCCCTGGCCGCCGTCGTTCCACCCGCGGAATGCTGCGATCAGGACAGGCCGGTTGAGCGACGGTGGCTGGGCAATGCGGAGCTCGTCCGCCATTGACGCAGTGTACGCGCTCTATTCCGGCGCAAACGCCGCGAGAGGGCGTCGAAACAGCGTCGCGAGCGCCACGGTTCCGGCCCACACGGTGGCCGCAACTCCGACATGGACCAGGACGAGCCCCCACGGCAGGTGCGTCCTCCACTGAAGCTCCCCGAGCCCGATCTGCACGAGCAGCAATGCGGCGAGCGCGGCTCCAAGAGAGGCCAGCCGCGGCGAGGCGCGCCGGAGCGCCGCGAGGTAGCCGAGCGTCAGGAGGAAGAGGCTGAGGAAGACGCCGACGACGAGCGCGTGCGTATAGACGACGGGACGGAGGCTGGCGAAGCGGTCGATCTCCTCGCCGCCGCCCGAGTGCGGCCCCGCCGCCGTCGCGAAGCTGCCGCTGACGACGAGCGCGAAGCACGCTGCCACGAGCCCGAGGCCGAGCCGCCGCAGCTCGAGCGGCACGAGCGGCTCGACGCGCCCACGCTCGAGTCCGCGCGATTCGAGCGCGAGCACGACCGCTCCTCCGAGCAGGACGATCGAGAGGAGCAGGTGCAGGACCACGAAAGGCCAGTGGAGGTCGCTGGCGACGGTGACGTAGCCGAGCGGCGCCTGGAGCGCCGCGCCGATGAAGATCGCAAGCGCCAGCCTGCGGGCCCAAGCGGGGAGGCCCGGCGTCCTCGTGGCCGCGAGCCACACCGCCAGCGTGAGCAGGATCACGACGCCCCCGACGAGCCGGTTGCCGAACTCGATGAACGCGTGCGAGTCCTTCGCGGGGAGCGGGTTCCCGCGCTCGCAGCCGGGCCAGTGACGGCAGCCGAGACCGGAGTCGGTCAGCCGAACCGCGGCCCCGGTCATCACGATCAGCCAGAGAGCTCCGAGCATCGAGACCGCGAGCCGGCGGAACGCCGTGGGCGACAGCTCGAACGCCCGCACCCGCGCGAACGCGCTCGACTGGACGTGCACGCCCTCGAGTGTAGTGCCCCTCCCGGCAATGAACCCATCACTTCCGGCGGCCGCTGAGCGGCGCCAGGCGGCGTCCTCAGTCGCGCCCAGGCGAACCAGCCTGGGCGCTCCCTGCGTCCTACGCTGGCTTGCTCATCGACCCCCTGAAGCGGGGGAGCATTACCAGGAGGGGCACTAAATTCGCAGCGGCTCGAGCAGTGCCGGGTAGCCGTCCGCGCCCTCGAACGGCGTCGGGCGGGAGCCGAGGAAGAGCGGCCGGTCGGCGGCGTTCAGCAGCACGGGCATCACGTCGGGCCCGCGGATGTGGCCGAGGATCCCGCCGGCACAGTCGAGCTCGCCGAAGTGCTGGACTGGATCGGCCCGGACTCCCGGCCCGGCCAGCACGAACGGCACGGGATCGCCCGAGTGGATCACGTCCGGGGAGCACGGCGTCGCGTGGTCGCCCGTCACGCAGACGATCGCGCGGTCGACCGGCAGCGAGCCGAGCTCGGCGTCGAGCGCCTCGATCGTCCGCCTCTTGATCTCGGGGTCCTTCGTGTGGCCTGCCTTGTCGGTGGCCTTATGGTGGACGTAGACGAAGGTGTCGCCCGCGTCGAGGCGCGCCTCGACGAGTCGCAGGCGACGGCGGAGGTCGCCCGGCGCGTCGTCCGTCTCGGGATCCTCGATCGCCTGGAGCCCGACCGCCGTGCCAAGGCCGCGCAGGAAGGCCGACTCGGCCACGAACGCGCCGCCGACACCGTGCCGCTGCTCGAAGGGCGGCACGCGCCGCGGCCGGCCCCACCACTTCAGCGTGATCACCGGAAAGCGGGGCACCGCGCGTTCCAAGCGCTGTGAGTTCACGTCGTGCTCGGCGAGAATTGCCATGGTTCGTCGAGTCCACCTCTCCGCGGCGTGTGCCGTACGCTCCGCCTCCGGGACGAGCGCCTGGGGCCTGAGCACGGGGTACCACGCGCGGAAGAACGAGTCGCTGTCGGTTACACGCTCGTCCGCTCCCCCTGACAGACGCAAAACGGCCTCGCCGCGCCAAACGTGGGTCAACGAGAACCGGAGGCCGTCGACCTCGAGGTCCCCGCAGGCCGCGACGAGCGTCTCGGCGTCATCGGCATCCTCGTCAGGCTGGGGGCGCCCTGTCAGCCAGAGCTCTCCGTCACGGAGCTCGGCCGGCCGCAGCGCTGCATAGGCGAAGACGTCGTCCTCGCTCACCTCCTGGCCGCGGCCGATCGCCTCGAAGACGGCGCGACCCGGAAACTCGTCGGGTCGGTAGCCGAACATCGACCAGTGTGCGACCTCGCTCGACGGCGCTCGTCCGGGGCCGATCGCGTAGAGCACGCCGCAGGAAGCGCGAGTCACGAGCCGGTCGAGGTTCGGCGTGTCCGCCGCCTCGTTCCCGGTGCGACCGCCGAGCGAGTCGTGGGCGCGGTCGGCGAGCCCGTCGAGCAGGATGAGGACGATCGGATACACGCGCGGGAGGCTAGACCGGAACGCGCTCCAGCGACCGCAGCACCCGCGCCACGCCCGGGGGCACGAGCGACTCCCAGTCCCCGCCGGAGCCTAGGGACTCACGCACGTCGCGCCCGGAGATCTCCTTCTCGGCGCCCTCGTCGAGGACGACAACCTCGTACCCGGCCTCACGCATCCGCTCGAGCTTCGTCCCGCCCCACTCCGAGAACAGCCGCAGGTACTGCGTGACCCCCTCCGGGACGTACGCAGGCCAGAGCTCGGGCTCGTTGACCGGGAACGGGATCACGTGGACGCGCGCCGCGTCGAGCCCCAGGTCGTCGGCGGCGGCCTTGACCATCAGCTGCCGCTCCCAGTACGAAAACGGGTTCGACTCGGGCAGGTGCCGCTCGGGGTCGGCAGGCTCGGGGCGAACGCGCGTCGGGTCGGGGTTCGTGATCCCGACGAAGACCTCGTCGGAACGCTCGGCGGCGCCGCGCAGGTACTCGAGATGGCCGTTATGGAAGGGTTGGAAGCGGCCGTGGATCATTCCTCTCGCGCTACGCGCGAGCGGGATAGCCGAACTCGGTGCGTGACCGGACACGACGTGAAACCTAGAGATTCTCGGCGTCGCCGAGGATCTCTACCGCACGACGACCCCGGAGCCATCCTCGACGCGGCCGACCCGGCGGATGAAGAGACCGCGCCGCTGGAACTCGGCCTCGAGCGCCGGCCCCCGGTCGGCCGGCAGCGAGACGAGCAGCCCGCCGGCGGTCTGCGGGTCGTAGCCGAGACCGACCAGCGATTCGGGGACGTCGCGTCCGATCTCGACGTGTGCGGCTGCGAAGTCGCGATTGCGCGGATCGCCGCTCGTGCGCACGCCGCCGCGGGCCAGGTCGAGCGCGCCGTCGATCGCCGGCAAGCGATTCGCCTCGAGCGTGATCCGGACGTTGCTCCGTTCCGCGACCTCCCAGGCGTGGCCGAAGAGCCCGAACCCGGTGACGTCGGTGACCGCGTTCGGCTCGAGCGGCCGCAGCACGTCCGCCGCGCCGTTGTTCAGCGTCCGCATCCACCGGATCGCCCGCTCGAGCGGCTGCGTTCCGGTAGCCCTTTGCTTGTACCCGGTCATGATCAGGCCGGTCCCGAGCGGCTTCGTCAGGAAGAGCGTGTCCCCGGACCGCGCGCCGTTCTTCGGCCAGACGCCGTCGGGGTGGACGGTTCCGATCACGGCCAGCCCGTACTTCGGCTCGTCGTCGCGGATCGTGTGGCCGCCGGCGAGGAGGCCGCCCGCGGCGCGGACCTGGGCGTCCGCCGCCGCGAAGATCGCGGCGAGCATCTCCATCGGGAGCTCCTCGGGGAAGGCCGCGATCGACAGGGCCAGCAGCGGCGTTCCGCCCATCGCGAACACGTCGTTGAGCGCGTTCGTGGCGGCGATGGCGCCGTAGTCCGCGGGGTCGTCCACGACCGGGGGGAAGAAGTCGAGCGTGAAGATCAGCGCGCGATCGTCGTCGAGCCGGTAGACCGCGGCGTCGTCAGCGGGCGCGAGGCCGACGAGCAGGTTCTCGGCCTCCGCCGGGACGAAGCCCGCAAGCAGCTGCTCGAGGCGAGCGGCGGAGTACTTCGCCGCGCAGCCTCCGCACGACGCGAGTTCCGTCAGCTTGATGCCGGTTACTTCGAATTCCACCGGTGGCGGGCCTCCCGTGTAGCCGCGAAGGGTAGGGATTCCTCCCTGGTCCGTCTACAAACGACCGACACGCGCGCCGCCTTCCCAAAGACGACGGCGGCCCACGTGGGCCGCCGTCGCCGTTCAGGGGAGAGGGAGGAGCTTGGTGCTCCCCCCGCCGCTAATTCGCGACGAAGCGCACGAACCCTCTACCTAGGCACCCTTCTCGATCGGCACCCCCACGAGGTTGCCCCACTCCGTCCACGAGCCGTCGTAGTTCTTGACGTCCTCGTAGCCGAGGAGCTCGCGGAGGACGAACCACGTGTGCGCGCTGCGTTCGCCGATCCGGCAGTAGGCCGTCACCGCCTTGTCCGCCGTCACACCCTTGCCGCCGTAGAGCTCCCGCAGCTCGTCCGGCGACTTGAACGTGCCGTCGTCGCGGACCGCCTGCGCCCACGGGATCGACTGCGCCTTGGGGATGTGCCCCGCCCGCTGCGCGCCTTCCTGCTCGTAGCCCGGCGGCGCGATCAGCTCGCCTGCGTACTCCTGCGGGCTGCGAACGTCGACGAGCACCTTCCCGTCGTCGTCGATCTCCTCGCGCACGGCGTCGCGGTAGATCCGGATCGACTCGTCCCGATCGGACGCGGAGTACGACGCCGGCTCGGGCTGCGGCACGTCGGTCGTCACCTCGCGGCCCTCGTCGGCCCACTTCTGGCGGCCGCCGTCGAGGATCCGCACGTCCTTGTGCCCGTAGATCTTCAGGTACCAGTACGCGTAGGCGGCGAACCAGTTGTTCTTGTCACCGTAGAGCACGAGGGCCGTGTCGTTTCCGATCCCGCGCTCGGACAGCAGCCGCTCGAACACATCCTTCTCGACCAGGTCACGCTCGACGGGATCCTGGAGATCGTCCCGCCAGTGGAGCTTGATCGCACCGGGGATGTGCCCCTCGTCGTACAGATCGGGGTTCTCGTCCACCTCGGCGACGACCAGCCCGTCGTCGTTCAGGTGCTCGGCCAACCAGTCGGTCGAGACCAGGACCGGCTTCGCATAGCCGTTTTCGCCCATTTCGCCTCCCGTTACTTTCCCTTTTGAAGTGCGGAGTATCTCACACTCCGCGAA
>JBKOXJ010000074.1:0-12017 GCA_046724905.1 Actinomycetota bacterium
GAGGAGGACCTGGCCGCGCTGGAGGAGCAGGCGATCCAGCCGTTCGACCTCGTCTGCGTGAACCTCTACCCGTTCCAGAAGGTCGTCGGCCGCTGGGGCGTGCGCGAGGAGGACGCGGTCGAGATGATCGACATCGGCGGCCCGTCGATGCTGCGCGCGGCGGCGAAGAACTTCGCCAGCGTGGCTCCAGTCTGCCGGCGCAACCGGTACGACGAGGTCCTGGCCGAGCTCCGCGAGCACGGCGAGCTGTCGGTCGAGACGCGCCGGAAGCTCGCGGCGGAGACGTTCGCGACCACGGCGGCGTACGAGGCGGCGATCGCGAGCTGGTTCGCCGACCGCGAGGCCTTCCCAGAGACGATCGTCCGCGCCTTCAACAAGGTGCTCGACCTGCCGTACGGCGAGAACCCGCACCAGCGCGCGGCGTACTACGCAGAGGCGGGTGTCCGGAAGCACCTCCTCTCCCGTGTCGAGCAGCTGCACGGCCGCGAGCTGTCGCTGATCAACCTCTACGACCTCTCAGCCGGTCGCCTGCTCCTGCGCGAGTTCACCGTGCCGGCCTGCGTGATCGTGAAGCACGCGAACCCGTGCGGGGTTGCCGTCGCGGGGACGATCGAGGAGGCGTACGACCGCGCGCTCGCGGGCGACCCGCTCTCGGCCTTCGGCATGGTCTGCGTGCTCAACCGCCCGGTCTCGGCCGCGCTCGGGGAGCGGATCGCGGAACGGTTCGTGGACGTGCTCTTCGCGCCGGGCTACGACGACGCGGCGCTCGACGCCCTGCGGGCGAAGCCCGCGACGCGGATCCTGCTCGACCACGAGCGCCGCGGCTTCGACCCCGGCGAGCGCGACTACAAGCGCGTGATCGGCGGGCTGCTCGTGCAGGACCGCGACTGGGACGTCGAGGACCGCGAGGGCATGCAGGTCGTCTGCGGCTCGCCGTCGGAAGCCGTCTGGGGCGACCTGCTGTTCGCTTGGCGCGTCTGCAAGCACGTGACGTCGAACGCGATCGTGATCGTCAAAAACCTCCAGGCGATCGGCATCGGCGCGGGCCAGCAGAGCCGTGTCGACGCCGTGCGGATCGCAGTTGAGAAGGCACAGACGCATGGACACGAGCTGTCCGGCGCGGTGCTCGCCTCCGACGCCTTCTTTCCCTACCCCGACGGCCCGCGGCTCGCGCTCGAGGCCGGTGTGACAGGGCTGATCCAGCCGGGCGGCTCGAAGCGTGACGACGAAGTCATCGAGGCGGTGAGGAAGGCCGGGGCGACGATGGTCTTTGCAGGCCGCCGCCACTTCCGCCACTAGGAGGGTTTGGCGGAATGTCGCTCGTCGTCGGGGTGCGATGGTCGTTCCGAGGCAAGGACGCAGGGAGCCCCCGTACTAGTTCAGTACGGGGGCGACTGAGGACGCCGCCTCGGGGCGAGCAGCGCGGCCGGACGGCTCAGCGTTATTTCGCCAAGCCCTCCTGGCCGCCCCAATCGAGCTCGCGGTACGGTTTTCGATCGTGGAGCAGCCTCGCGACGGTGGAGCTCTTGATCGGGCTCCGCGAGGAGACGGCTGAGCTGCGCGCGACAGTCGCGCATCTCTCGGCAGATGTCACCGAGCTGAGGCACGGCTTCCGACGCCTCGACGAGAGGGTGTTTCAGCTGACGCTCGCGCAGCTCGCAACGCTCGCCGCTGCTATCGGGGCCCTCGTCGCCACACTCCCGTCATAGGAGCGGGGCTCTCGCCGGTCGTCGCGGCGCTCGACCTCGAGCACTTCATGCGCGACGCGCTCGCCGAGGCCGAGGCCGCCGGACGCGCCGGCGACCGCCCGATCGGAGCCGTCGTCGTGCACGAGGGCGAGGTCATCGCCCGCGGACGCTCGCGCAACGTCAGCACGTCGTCCCAGCTCGCGCATGCCGAGCTCGAGGCGCTGCTCGCGCTCCGCGGCCAGGAGTGGGCCGGCGACAACCCGAACACGGTGCTGTTTACGACCGTCGAGCCGTGCCCGATGTGCCTCGGCGCGCTCGTCATGTCCGACGTTCCGCACCTCGTCTTCGGCAGCCACGACGCGATCGTGGATGCGAAGCTGATCGCCGACGTGCCCTACGTTCGCAACCACCTCGAGACCTACCTCGGGGGCGTGCTCGAAGAGGAGTCCCAGGCGGTCATCGGCCGCTACGACCCGACGCTCCTCGGTGACATCCTCCGCGGCCGCACCGGCCGAAAGCCACGGCGTTAGCGTTCGGCGAGCGGATCCGGCGGCTCGGCGCGGCGGCGGACCAAGGCCCGGACAGCCTCCAGGAAGCGCTCGCAGTCGTGCTCGAGCTCACGCGAGACGAACTCCCCAGGCGGCGTCGTCCGAGGCGGGCCTGAGGGCTCTGATTCGGCTTGGGAAGCGGGTTCCTGGCCACGCACGCGAAAACTCCCTACCTGTGGAAACTGTGGATAACTGCGTCGCAGAGCCGCTTCCGCATGGCCGACGAGAGGTCTCGACGCCCGACTGCGAGGCGCGGAGTTTACGCTTCTCACGCCGTCGTGCGCTCCCTCGATCGAGGGATGCTCGACTCTTCTTCTCGCAAAGTGCGGGTCTGAGGCGATGCTTGCGGCGCCGACCGTCAGGACGCGCGGTTCATCCGCGCGTCCGTCTGAATCGACCGATCGACAGGCTGGAGAGAGAGCGACGGTAACTGAGTACGATCGAGGCGATGGCGCGCTCGTATCCGACCGTTCTTGACCTCGTGGGCTCGACCCCGATCGTGCGACTCGACCGGATCGGCCGCGACGTGGCACCGACCATGCTCGCGAAGCTCGAGTACGTGAACCCGGGCGGCTCGGTCAAGGACCGCATCGGCCTGGCGATGATCGAGGCCGCGGAGCGCGAGGGGAAGCTCCAGCCCGGCGGGACGATCGTCGAGCCGACGTCGGGCAACACGGGCGTCGGCCTGGCGATCGCGGCCGCGCTCAAGGGCTACCGCTGCATCTTCGTGATGCCCGACAAGATGAGCCAGGAGAAGATCTCGATGCTGCGGGCCTACGGCGCCGAGGTCGTGATCACGCCTACCGCGGTCGAGCACGACTCGCCCGAGAGCTACTACTCGGTGTCCTCACGTCTGGCCGAGGAGATCCCTGGCGGGTTCAAGCCCGACCAGTACTCGAACATGGCCAACCCGGAGGCGCATTACCACGTCACGGGGCCCGAGATCTGGGAGCAGACAAGTGGGGAGGTCGACGCGATCGTGATCTCGGTCGGAACCGGCGGCACGATCTCGGGCGTCGGGCGCTACTTCAAGGAGCGGAAGCCCGAAGTCCTGATCGTCGGCGTCGACCCCGAGGGCTCGGTCTACACGGCCGAGGACGACAAGGACATCCACCCGTACCTCGTGGAGGGGATCGGCAAGGACACCTGGCCCGCGACGATGGATCCCGATTCGGTCGACGAGTGGGTGCGGGTCTCCGACCGCGACTCGTTCCAGACCGCGCGACGGCTCGCGCACGAGGAAGGCCTGCTCGTCGGCGGCTCCGGCGGCACGACCGTCTGGGCCGCGCTCGAAGTCGCGAAGCGGTTCGGGCTGGAGGCGACGATCCTTTCGATGATCCCGGACAGCGGCCGCTCGTACCTCTCCAAGTTCTACGACGACAACTGGATGCTCGAGCACGGGTTCCTCGAGCGGCGCGCGCCGGTGCCGACGGTCGAGGCGCTCCTGAGCTCGAAGCGCGTCGAAGAGGCCGACGTCCCCGACCTGATCACGATCTCGCCGCACCAGAAGGTCGGCGAGGCGATCGACCTGATGCAGCAGTACGCGATTTCGCAGCTGCCGGTCGTGCGTGACGGCCAGCTCAGCTCACTCGCGGACGTGATCGGCTCGCTCCAGGACCGCGACCTGCTCGACCGGGTGTTCAAGAACCCCGACGCTCTTTTCGAGGACGTGGCGGCGGCGATGCAGCCGCCGCTCGCGGCCGTCGACGTCCAGGACTCGCTCGACGACGTCTTCGCGACGCTGACGGGCCGGACGAACGCGGTCGTCGTGGCCCGGCAGGGGCGGCCGGTCGGTGTCCTCACGCGCACGGACCTCCTCGAGTTCCTGGCGCACAAACGTTAAGGCGCCAGGAACGCCTCCGCGTACTCGAGGAGCGGGAGGCTGCGCGCGTCTCCGCCGACCGCATGCGTGCAACGAGCGCTGTATCCGAGGGCATAGACGGCCGAGGCGCCCGCGGCTCGACGCTCCTCGGGGGTGAACGGCCGGCCGCGAGCCCGCTCGTACTCGGCGAGAAACGCCTGCGCTTCGTCAACCGCCGGCGTGAGCTCGACGGGAAGCTCCTCGGTGTACGTGAACGTCGCCGCGGCGACGCCGATGAAGATCGTCTCGGCGTCGGTGTTGAGGCTGTCCCAGTCGTAGACGACAGTCGGCGTCAGGCCGTCAAAGCGGAAGTGCTTCACCGTCCAGTCGCCGTGCCCGATCACCTCGCGCCCGGACGTGAAGTCGCGAACCGGCTTCGCGGCGCGGGCGATCTCGTCGATCCACTCCGCGCCCGCCGCGGTCGCCTCGAAGTCGAACAGGACGTTGTGAGGCCGGGGCCACAACGGCGGCCCATCCTCGTAGTGGTATCGAAGCATCCCGTCGAGCGGGCGCAGCTCGTCGGTGAGCCGGTGGAGCTCGGCCAGCTTCTCCGCAATCACACGGCGCACCTCCGGCCGGTGGGCGTCGAGGAAGACGCCGTCCTCGCGCCACTCCTCGAGCGTGGCTCGGTCGCGGACGCGGAGCGGCCTCGGGCACGGAAAGCCGTGGTCGACGAGGTGCCGCTGGACGCGCTGGACCGCCTCGAGGTAGGCGCGGTCGTGCGTCTCGCGGTGGACCTTGAGCGCAACGCGCGCGCCGTCGGAGAGCTCGAGGCCGAACAGCGCCCCGACGCTGACGTGGAAGGCAAAGCATCCGACCGCCTCGGGGCAGAGATCGAGCACCAGCGCCCAGATCTCGTCCGGGTCGCCCGTGCCGAAGATCGAGCGCTCGACGGCCGCCTCCGGCCAGATGTGCTCGGCGAGAAACTCGCTCACAACGGCTCGCCGACATAGCGGAACCCGATCGCCTGGATCGCGCCGGCGTCGATCAGGGTCCGCTCGAGCTCCTCGCTGGCAACGCCGTCGAGGTAGCGGTACACGTACGGCTCCCAACTGAAGTGGAGCTGGCGGAAACGGCGGTCGAGCTCCGTCCGCATGGCGTCGAAGCCGTGGAGCCCGACGTGCTCGTCCTCCCACTCCTTGCGAAGGGCCTCGAGGCTCGGAGGAGGCTCGCTCCGTCCGGCTGCCGCGAGCGCGCGCAATTGCCGGTGGTACCAGTCGGCCGTCCGCTCGTCGAGGCGATCCCAGGCGAACTCGTCGAGCACGAGCCGGCCTCCCGGGCCAAGCAAGAGCTGGACCTTGTCGAGCGCTGCGCCGAGGTCTACGACGTGGTGGAGCGCGCGGCTCTCGACGACCGCGTCGAAGCGGAGATCCTCCTCGAGCTCCTCGAGCTTGAGCGGCCGGAAGATCGGCCCCTCGGGCGCAGCGGGGTCGATTGCGAGCACGTCGTAGCCCGCGCCGTCGAGCGCCCTCGCGAGCGTGCCGTCCCCGCAGCCGAACTCGAGCACGCCGGCGGGCGTCGGCGGGAGCTGTGATAGGACGAAGGCCCGGATGTCCACGACCCTCAGCGTGACAGAGGCACGCCGGCTGGCAGTCATGGGTGCGCTGCTCTCGGCCCCCGCGCCGACCACGATCCTCGGCGTCGTCGAGCACCTCGGCGGGCTCCAGATGGATCCCACGAGCGCAACCGCCCGGGCCGAGCAGCTCGTCCTCTGGAGCCGCCTCGGCCGCTACGACCTCGCCGAGCTGGAACGGCTGCGCTGGGAGGAGAAGCAGCTCTTCGAGTACCGCGCCTTCATCGTCCCGATGGCGGACTACTCGATCCATCGCGAGACGATGCGGCGCTATCCCCGCGGCGACTTAGCGCGCGCCCGTTACGTCCGCGAGTGGCTCGCCGCCAACGCGTCGTTCCGACGCTACCTGCTCCGCGAGCTGCGCAGGCGCGGGCCGCTGCGTTCGCGGGACTTCGAGGACAGAGCCGCGCAGGGCTGGCGGACCGGCGGCTGGAACGACGGCAGCCGCAGCGTCGCGATGATGCTCGAGACGCTGGCGAGGCGGGGCGACATCGCGATCGTGGCGCGTGAGGGGAACGAACGGCTGTGGGATTTGGGCGAGCGGTGGTATCCGCTCGACCAGCCGCGGCTGCCCGCCGGCGAGATCGCACGGAGGCTGCTCGAGACGCAGCTGCGCTGGTGCGGTCTCGCGCGGTCCGACGCGTTTGGCTTCGCGTTCGACGGGCCGCCTCCCGGCCGCGAGCGCGCGCTGCGGCAGCTCGTCCGCGAAGGGACCGCCGTACCGGTCACCGTCGAGGGGATCCGCGGCGAGTGGCTGGCGCACGCCGCGCTGCTCGAGCAGAAGTTCCGTCCGAGGACGACGCTGCTCGCCCCGTTCGACAGGCTGATCGCACACCGGGGCTTCACCGAGGAGCTCTTCGGTTTCAAGTACCGGCTCGAGATGTACGTGCCGAAGGCGAAGCGCGAATACGGCTACTACGTGCTGCCGATCCTTCACGGCGACAGGCTCGTGGGGCGCGCGGATCCGCTCTTCGACCGGAAGACGGGCGTCCTGCACGTGAACGCCGTCTTCGCCGAGCCCGATGCGCCCGCCGGCGCCGGCAAGCCGATCGCGGCGGCGTTCCGGTCACTCGCCCGCTGGCTCGGCGCGACGGAGGTGAACTACACCCGCCGCGTCCCGAAGATCTGGCGTGGCGCGCTCCGATGACGGAGTCCCACTTCGATCCGTCGACGTACCTCGACAACATCCGCGCCGACATCCCGGCGTTCGACGAGTTCCAGGACGCGGTGGGGGAGGCGACGCGCGAAGTCAGCGCGCAGACGATCCTCGAGCTCGGCACCGGCACCGGCGAGACGGCGCGACGCGTGCTCGCTCTCCATCCCGGAGCGATGCTCGTCGGGATCGACGAAAGCGAGCGGATGCTCGACGTGGCAAGCAAGCACTTCGCCGGCGAGTTCCGCGTTTCTCGGCTCGAGGACCCGCTGCCCGAAGGCCCGTTCGACCTCGTCTTCTCCGCGCTGGCCGTCCACCACCTCGACGGCGAGGCGAAGCGCGATCTCTTTCGCCGCGTGGCTGCCGTGCTCGTGCCGGGCGGAACCTTCGTCCTCGGCGACGTGATCGTGCCGGCGCGGTCGGAGGACGCGCGGATTCCGCTGACGCCCGAGTTCGACCGGCCCGATCGGCTCGACCATCAGCTCGACTGGCTGGCCGAGGCCGGCTTCGCCGCGGAGACGACGTGGGCGGCGCAAGACCTCGCGGTCGTGCGCGCGAGGCGCAGCTCTCGGAGGGCCTGAGACGTGCGGCTCCTCGCCGCGACGATGCCCTGCTCGGACCCGGAGCGCCTGACCCAGTGGTTTCGCGAAACGCTGGGTGCCGGTCCACCCGTCACGTTCGTCGCGGGAGAGGCGACGCCACACCACTTCGCATTCCATGTCCGAGATCTCGGCGCGTGGCGCGACCGCCTCGAAGTGCCGCTGATCCGCGGGGAGCACGGACGCGACGAGTTCGACTTCTCGAACTGGGGCGGCGCGCGTGCGATCTACTTTGCCGACCCAGAGGGCAACATCGTCGAGTTGATCGCCCGACCGCAGCCTCGAGCGGAGCTGAGCCTCGCCGAGGTGGGGTTGCCGGTCGACGACGTCGGTGCAGTGGTCGACGTGCTCGAGCAGGAGCTCGGCCTGAGCCACTACGACGGCGATCGCGAGACGTTCTCGGCCGTCGGAGACGACGACGGGCTCCTGATCGTCGTCAACATCGGTCGCGGCTGGTTCCCCCCGCGGATCCCCGCGGGCCGCGCTCCGATCGCAGTCACCCTCGCCGGCGGCCGCAAAGGCTCGCTCGAGCTTCCAGGCAGCGACCACGTCGTCGTTAGCATCTGAGCATGGACTTCGAGACGCGGGCGATCCACGAGGGCCAGCAGCCCGACCCAGCCACGGGCGCGATCACGGTCCCCATCTACCAGACCTCGACGTTCGTGCAGGACGAGGTCGGTGTCCACAAGGGCTACGACTACGCGCGGACGGCGAACCCGACGCGCACGGCGCTCCAGCTCTGCCTCGCCTCGCTCGAGGGCGCTGAGCACGGAGTCGCGTACTCGTCCGGCCTCGGCGCCGTCACGACGGTGCTGCACCTCGTCAACCCCGGCGAGCGGATCGTCTCGGTCAACGACGTCTACGGCGGTGTCTACCGGATGTTCTCGCAGGTGTATGAGCCGAAGGGGTACGTCTTCGAGTTCGTCTCGGCCGAGGAGGTCTCGACGAACCTCGCGGACCACCTGGACGAGCGCACGCGGATGGTCTGGCTCGAAACGCCGACCAACCCGCTGCTGAACGTCGTCGACATCCGGGCCGCCGCGGAGGCCGCCCACGCCGTCGGCGCCGTGGTCGTGGTCGACAACACCTTCGCGACGCCCTACCTCCAGCGGCCGCACGAGCTCGGCGCGGACGTCGTCGTCCATTCGACCACGAAGTACCTCGGCGGGCACTCCGACGTCGTCGGCGGCTTCGCCGCCACGAACGACCCGACGATTGCAGAGCGGTTGACGTTCCTCCAGAAGTCGCTCGGTGCCGTGCCCGGTCCATTCGACTGCTGGCTCGTCCTGCGCGGCCTGAAGACGCTGGCAGTACGGATGCGCCAGCACTGCGAGAACGCACAGAAAGTGGCCGGGTTCCTCGACGAGCATCCGGCGGTCGATCGGGTTCTCTACCCGGGGCTGACGGCGCATCCCGGCCATGAGATCGCGCGTCGGCAGATGCGCGACTTCGGCGGCATGGTGTCGTTCCTCGCCGAGTCCGAGGAGGACGCGGTCGCGCTCGTCGCGCGCACGCACATCTGGAAGCTCGCCGAGAGCCTGGGCGGCGTGGAGAGCCTGATCGAGCACCCGGCGCGGATGACGCACGCGTCGACGGCGGACGCGCCGTTCGCGGTGCCGGGGAACCTCGTGCGGCTGTCGGTCGGGATCGAGTCGGCCGACGACCTGATCGCGGATCTCGAGGCCGCGCTCGTCCGTTCGCCTGCAGCCGCACGCACCTAGGGAACGTCGTGTGCGCCGGCGGTGTAGAGGCGGCAGACGCCGACCTCGAAAGGAGCAGGTCATGAAACGGTCTTTGCTCGTCCTCACAGCGCTCGCCCTCGCCCTACCAGGATCCGCGCTCGCGAAGGGCGCCTCGGAGGCGACCATCCAGGGGCCCGGACTCGGCAAAGGGCTCACGCTCCGCGGTGACGGCGAGTCGACCGGCACGAAGCTTGGCAACATCGCGATGCAGGCCGGCTTCTTCCCCGCCGCGTTCGGCCAGACGCCGGATCCGATGATCCACGGCCATGTGAAGGCGATTCTCGGGCCGCGGTACACGATCACGTGGGTGATGCCGGGGCCGAACAACGACGTTTCGCGGCTTCGGCAGGACTTCTATCCCTACGCGAAGCCGTACGCGGTGACGTACATGAAGCCCGGCCAGTCGTTCTTCGACGGCATGAAGACGCACGGCGGCTGGTACGTCTCGCCGACGCTGCGGCAGACGCTTATCTCGGCCGGCCTGCCGCGCGCGGCCGCGACGGCGTCAGCCGGACGCGACTGGACGAACCCGAGCCTCGCAGCGATCCCGGGCGCACTGCTGCTGCTCGGAGCGGGCGCGATCTTCTTCTTCCGCCGCCGCCAGCACAGCTAGCGAGCCGCACTTCCGGCGCAGCCACTCCGGCAGAATCCGGGGCGTGGCTGCGCCGGAGCCGCTCGACCTGCTCCACCAGGGCGCCGAGCGGGTGATCGGCGTCTACCTGCTCGAGACCGCCGAGGGGCCGGCGCTCTTCGACTGCGGGCCTACGACGTGCGTGGACGTGCTCAAGAGGCGTCTGGGCGAGCGCGGGCTCGCGCTGGCCGACATCCGTCACCTGCTGCTCAGCCACATCCACCTCGACCATGCCGGCGCGGCCGGCGTCCTGGTGCGCGAGCATCCGGCGCTCCAGGTGCACGTCTCCGAGGTCGGCGCGCCGCACCTCGTCGACCCGAGCAAGCTCGAGGCGAGCGCGCGGCGGCTCTACGGCGACACCTTCGACGGGCTCTGGGGCGAGCTCGCACCGATCCCCGCCGAGAACGTCCACGCCGTCGGAAACCGCGTCCTCGACTTCGACTGCTTCCCGAGCCCCGGGCACGCCTCGCACCACGTCTGCTACCTCCGCGACGGCGTGCTCTACGCGGGCGACGCGACCGGCGTGCGGATCCAGCCGGCGCCGGCGGTGCTGCCGGTCTCGCCGCCGCCCGACGTGGACGTCGAGGCTTGGAACGCGACCTTCGACGAGGTCCTGAGGCGGGCGCCCGAGCTCCTCGCCCTGATTCACTTCGGCGTCGCGGACGATCCAGTGGAGCACCTCGCGCGCGCGCGCGAGACGCTGGGGCGTTGGGCCGAGCGCGTCCGCGATGGAGCGGATGAGCGCGTCTTCGTGACCGCCGCCCGCGCCGAGCTCGAGGCGGAAGCTCCCGACGACGCGCAGACGTACGAGCTCGCCGCGCCGCTCTGGCAGTCGTACGCCGGCCTCCGGCGGTACTGGGACAAGCGTGCCGCGGCCTAGACGAGACCTGCTCGGGCCCCTCAGCGAGCGTGAGTTCCGCCTGCTCTTCTCGGCCAGAACGATCTCGCTCCTCGGCACCGCGATCGCGCCAATCGCGCTCGCGTTCGCGGTGCTCGACGACCTCGACGGCTCCCCAACGGACCTCGGACTCGTCCTCGCCGCAAGCTGGATCCCGCAGGTGCTGCTGATGCTCGTCGGCGGTGTCTGGGCCGACCGCGTCCGCCGAGACCGCCTGCTCGTCGGAACCGACGTGCTGATGGGCACGGCTCAGGCAGCCGTCGCCGTGCTCCTGCTGACGCACACCGCCGCCCTCTGGCACGTCGTGGCGCTGCAGGTGCTTCGCGGCGTCGCGTTCGCGTTCTTCTTGCCGGCGTCGACGGCGATCGTCCCGGACACCATCAGCTCGGGGAGGCTGCAACAGGCAAATGCCCTTTTGCGAGTGTCCCAGACCGGACTGTCGACCGTCGGCGGTCTGATCGGCGGAGCGCTCGTTGCCGGCGTCGGGCCTGGCTGGGCTTTCGCGTTCGACGCGGCGACCTACGCCGGCAGTGCGGTCGTGCTCACTCGCATGAGCCTCCCTGCGCTCCCGATCGCGATCGAGCGCCACTTCGTCCATGAGCTCAAGGAGGGCTGGAACGAGTTCTGGTCGCGCACCTGGCTCTGGTCGGTCGTTATCGGCGCCGCGGTCGGGAACATGGCGCTGCAGGGTGGACAGGCCGTTCTCGGTCCGGTCGTTGCCAAGGAGCACCTTGGCGGGCCGGCGGCCTGGGGGGCGATCGTCGCGGCCGAGAGCGCAGGTCTCCTGCTTGGCGCGCTCGTGCTTCTGCGGTATCGGCCGCAGCGCCTTCTGCTCGTGGGCAGCCTGCTTCTGATTCCGGGCGTCCCGGCAATGGCGGCGCTTGCGATTCCGGCGGACCTCCCAATCGTGCTCGTGACGATGCTGCTCGCCGGTGCCGGCCTGGAGATCTTCAACGTTCTCTGGACGGTCGCGATGCAACAGCAGATCCCTCGCGATCGTCTGTCGCGGGTAACCGCCTATGACGCGCTCGGTTCGTTCCTCGCCATCCCGATCGGACTGACGCTCGCCGGGCCGCTCGCCGACGCGATCGGAGTCGCGAGCGCGCTCTGGGTCGCGACGGCGGTCGAGCTCGCGACGATCGTCTTCATCCTCGCGTTCAGAGACGTTCGAACGCTCGAGCGAACGGATGAACCGGTCGTCGCCCCCTTCGCCGAGGACGCGGCGTGACCGACGAGGTGCGGGCGCAGCTCGACGGGCTCGCCGAGGGTCTCGCCACCGCGCTCGGCGACAACCTCGTCGGCGTGTACATGCACGGCTCTCTCG
>JBKOXJ010000022.1:0-8362 GCA_046724905.1 Actinomycetota bacterium
GAGTGTCCCTGAGTGCGTTCGGCGGGCCTTCAGGCCTTGCCTCGATCCGCGGTGGCCCCTCGCAGCCTCGCCCGGCCGCGCCGACACCTTCGCCGAGCGCTCCGGGGCCCGGCACGCCGCCGCGGCCCGGGCCGACACCCACGCCGACTCCGACTCCTACCCCGTCGCCGACCCCGACTCCGGCGCCGGAGCCGGCGCCGAGCACGTCCGCCCCCGCCGGGGCAGCTTCGACGCCGCCCGCCCCGAGCCGGCCGGCCGCCCAGCCGTCGAGCACCGGATCCTCTGGGAAGGGCCGCGGCAAAGGCAAGACCGAGCACAAGCCGAAGCCCAAGGACAAGGACAAGCCGGCCCGCTCGTCCGCGCCGGTGGCCGCGCCGACCCAGCCCACTGCGACCCCGGAGAGCGAGCCCGAGCCGGAGCAGGAGAGCGCGGGCTCCGACGATCACGGCAAGGACAAGGACAAGGACAAGGGCGACGAGGGCAAGGGCGACAACGGCCACGGGAACGACAACGGGGGCGGACAGGGCAAGGACAAGGGCAAGTAGGAAAGGAACGCCCCGGGCGCGAGTCATCTAGATGGGGCGCGTCCTCCGCGGTCGTCGGCCTGCTAGGAGCCTTCGACTGTGCGAGCCCACGCGCCCCCGTTCACACCTCCAATGGGGCCGATTGCCGCCCCCATCCTGGGCGGGGCGGCGCTCATTTGCGGCCGGCTCGAACCGCTCGATTTGCAGGGACGGTGCGTAGACTCCGAGCAATGGCGAAGGTGCAGGACGTCGTCCCTGAGCAGGCCCCGCTCGAGTGGGATACGCCGCTCTTCCGCACAGCGCTCGCGCAGTTCGAGCAGGCCCTACCGCACGCCGACGTAGCACCCGAGGTGGCCGAGCGCCTGCGCAATCCGGAGCGCTCGCTGATGGTCAGCGTCCCCGTTCGGCTGGACGACGGGCGCTGGACGGTCTTCCCCGCCTATCGCGTCCGCCACTCGAGCGTCCTCGGCCCGACCAAGGGCGGAATCCGCTACGACGAACACGTCACGCTCGGCGAGTGCGCCGCGCTCGCGATGTGGATGACGTGGAAGTGCGCTCTCCTGAGGCTCCCGTACGGCGGCGCGAAGGGCGGCGTCCGCTGCAACCCGCGCGTGCTCTCGGCGCCCGAGCTCCAGCGGCTGACGCGCCGCTACACGTCTGAGCTGATGGGCTTCATCGGACCGCAGGAGGACATCCCCGCGCCGGACATGGCTACGAACGAGCAGACGATGGCGTGGATGATGGACACGTACTCGATGCAGGTCGGATACGCCGTGCCGGAGATCGTGACAGGCAAGCCGATCGCGATCGGCGGCTCGGTCTTCCGGCGCGAGGCCACCGGCGCCGGCGTCGTGATGGTGATCGAGCGCGCCTGTGCCCGCCTCGGTTGGAACCTCGCCGAGCAGCGGTGCGTCGTTCAGGGCTTCGGGAACGTCGGCGGGGTGGCCGCGCACGAGCTGGCCGAGCGCGGTGCGACCGTCCTGGCCGTCTCGGACATCTCAGGCGGGATCTACGACGAGGCGGGAATCGACGTGCCGGTCGCCGCGGCCTGGGTGGCCGAGCACGGGTCGCTCGAGGACTACCCGGACGTCCGCCACGTCTCGAATGCGGAGCTGCTCGAGCTGCCGTGCGACATCCTCGTCCTGGCCGCGCTCGAGGGACAGATCACGGCGGACAACGCTCCGCGGCTCGACACGAGGGTCGTCGCCGAGGGCGCGAATGGCCCGACAACCGTCGAAGCCGACGCGATCCTCGCCGAGCGCGGGATCCCGGTACTGCCCGACGTCCTGACGAACTCCGGCGGTGTCAGCGTGTCGTACTTCGAGTGGGTGCAGGACCTCGGGCGCTTGTTCTGGGACCGCAACGAGATCCGAGCCCGTCTCTCGGACAAGCTCGGCGATGCGTTCGACCGCGTCTGGGAGCTGGCCGAGCAGCAAGGCGTGACGTTGCGCAGCGCGGCGCTCGTCGCCGGGATCCGCGAGGTCGCGGGTGCGCTCGAGGCCCGCGGGATCTTCCCGTGAGCCGCGCACGCGATGCGATGGTGCGCGAGCCGATGACCCTCGGCGCCGACGCGACCGCGCAGGAGGCGGGCCAGCGGCTGGCGGACCCGGACGTTCGGGCCGTGCTCGTCTGCGACGAGGCGGGACGGCTCGTCGGTGTCGTGACGCGTAAGACGCTCGTACGCGAGGTCGTCGCCGCGGGACGGGATCCTGCTTCGACGCCCCTCGGGTCGATTGCCGAGCCGCCGGTCTTCACCGTCGACGCCGACAGCGAGCTCGAGGAGGCCTTCCGCGCGCTCGAGGAGCGCGACCTCGAGCGGGTGCCGGTCGTCGAGGACGGACGCCTCGTGGGCATCCTCTCGCGGGCCGTCGTCCAGCGCCGCCTAGCCGAGGACGAGCCGCCCGCAGAACTCGAGCTGTCCTAACAACAGGTATACGCGCCGGGCGGCGCATCGCCCTCGACGCGCTCCGGCAGTGCGGCGGCCGCGAGTGCCGCGCCGTCGAGGATGTCGCGCTCGCTCGCCTGGAGGCCGTCGAGCGCGAAGAAGTCGACGACCTCGAGCACGACGATCGCGCCGCCGACGATCACGGGTGCACGCTCCGGCTCGAGCGCCGGCACCTCGCGCCGCTGGGCCACCGGCAGCGCGGCGAGCCGCTCGAGTTGGGCCGCGACGCCGTCGCGCGGGATGCGCGTGCCGTCCACCCGCTCGCGGTTGTATTCGGGCAGGTCGAGATCGAGGGCAACGAGCGTGGTCAGCGTCCCTGCCACGCCGATCCCGGTCCGCACCTGGGTGCGCACGTCGTCGGGCACCCGCTCGGCGAGCACGGAGCGGACGGCTGCGGAGCAGGCATCGAGCTCGATTCGCGTCGGTGGATCGGACGGCAGGAAGCGTTCGGTTAGGCGCACGGCCCCGACGTCGAGCGAGACGTGGAAGACGACGCGGTCGGGCCCGCCGACGACGAGCTCGGTCGAGCCGCCGCCAGCGTCCACGACCAGGGTCCCAGGCTCGACCTCCCGCTCGGCGCCGACACCACGGAACGTCAACAGCGCCTCGTCGTGGCCCGAGAGAAGCTGCGTCGAAAAGCCGTAGCTCCACTCGATCTCGCCGAGAAACGCCTCACCGTTCTCGGCGTCCCGGACGGCGCTAGTGGCGACAACGAGGGCCTGCTCGGCGCCGAGCGATTCGAGCTCTCGGCGGTAGTCGGCCAGACAGTTGCGGACACGCGCGATCGGGACGGGCAGCAGGCGCCGCCGCGCGTCCACGCCCTCGCCGAGGCGCGTGATCCGGGTCCGGCGCACGACCTCGTCGACCCGGCCGTCGTCCACGTCCGCGACGAGCAGCCGTGTCGTGTTCGTCCCGAGATCGATGGCGGCGACGCGGGTCACTTGCGCGGGAAGAAGACGGTCAGCGTCGAGATCTGCTCGCCGACGCGCCGAACCGCCGCCAGTTCGACCTCGAGCCGGGCCTGCGACCGCCGCAGCCGCTCGAAGCTCTCGGCGACCGCGTCGCTCCGGTCCGCCTTCGAGGCCGCCTTCTCGGCGACGGCTTCGGCCCGCCGGGTGAGCTCACCGAGGGCTGCCAGGCCGCCCGACGTGAGTGCGCGAACGTCCCGGTAGATCGCGAACGTCCGGCGGATGACGTACACCGTCCCCGTCGTTACAACCACGAGAAGGAAGGCAAGCCCGATCCAAACGACCGTCACGCGCCGATGCTAGCTGCCTACAATCGCACTGTGGAGAGAGCGCTCGGGCCGCTCCGGCGCCGCGACGGACTGCGCCAGATCGCCATCGTCCTCGGCGCAATCGCGAGCTACGAAGCCGCGCGTGGCGCCATGCAGACCAACTGGACGCAGTCGGTCCGGAATGCCCATCACGTGATGAGGCTTGAGCAGCTGTCGGGGCTCGCGTGGGAGCAGTGGCTCCAGACGGCGTTCCTGGGAGTGCCGGGCATCGTGAAGGCGATGAACATCTTCTACTTCGTCGGTCACTTCGTGCTCACGGGCGTCTTCTTCGTCTGGCTCTACCACCGCTCGCGTCCCGGATTTCGTGTCTTCCGCAACGGCTTCCTCCTCGCGACGCTCGTATCGGTCGTGATTCACTGGAGGTTCCCGACCGCGCCGCCGCGGCTCGCCAACGTCGACCTGATCGACACGCTGCGGCTGTTCTCGAACATTGACATCGGCTCGCCGCACTCGACGGCGCTGTCGAACCCCGTTGCGGCCGTGCCGAGCCTCCACGCCGGGTTCGCGTTCGGGGTCGGCCTGGGCCTTGTCCGGTACGGGCGGTCGCTGCTGACCCGGGGGCTTGGGATCGTCTACCCGATCGCGGTCGTGCTCACGATCATCGTCACCGGCAACCACTTCGTGCTCGACGCGGTGGCCGGAATGCTGGTCGTCGGCGCCGGCCTCTACATCGCCCAGCGCCTGGCCCGGCGCAAGTCGGCCCGCGAGGACACGTTGCTATACTCCGCACCTGCGACGCGGGGTGGAGCAGTCAGGTAGCTCGCCGGGCTCATAACCCGGAGGTCGCAGGTTCAAATCCTGCCCCCGCTATTGAGCTTACGAAAAGCCCCGCTAACGGCGGGGTTTTTCTTCGCCAGACGGGGGGCGCTATGAACCCGCGACCGATGCCGTGAGTTCACGAATCGCTTGGGTCTGGTCGCGCCGTAGCCGCTTGTCGAGGGCGTTCGCGGATCCCGACGAAAGCATGGCGCTGTTTCTTCGGTTGAGCGCCTATCCGGAATCTGACATGGGCGACGCCCCCGTCAGGCCGCGCTATCGTCCGGTCGTCACCGGCCGAAGGAGCGTTGTTGAGCTCCGAGAAGAACAGGCGCTTCCAGCACCGAACCACCTGGGTGGTCCTCGGCGGGGCCGTCACGGCTTTCGCTCTCGCAACAGTGGTCGCTGTCGTGAGGGATATGACGACAGAGCCAACGCGGTCCCTCGCCGGGGGGCCGGTTACCGAGGTCGGCGGCGGCGGCGGGACCCCTCCCCTGCAGGCACTCAACGACGTCTGGGGACTATCGGCGCAGCGTTCCTTTTGCACGATGTGCCACGACCTCAGGCCGCACCCAGGGGAGAGCATCGAGGCAGCAACCTGGGCTCAGCTACCCGTCCGCTTCAACAGATTCGGCGCTCTATATCGGGACGTTCTCTTCCAGAAGGTCGGGCCGGAATACAAGGATCGGCCTCGACGCATTTTTGACGTGCCGCTGCGAAAAAAGAAAGACGCCACGCGCTGGCCGGCACTCCTCGCGCGCGACTCCGATGGAGACGGCTATAGCAACCAGGTGGAGCTGATGTTTGGCTCGATGCCCGGCCGCCGCAACAGCCACCCCTCACGCCCGGCCGCGCAGCTCGAGCGTTGGCGCGCCATCATCGTGCGGCAACTGCGCGGCAAGCAGATCGCCCGGCTCGAGCTCGACCCTCGAGTCCGGTGGGTCGGCCCCGACACCGACGGAGACCGGGTGCCTGACGTGCTCGAACGCTTCGTCCGCACGGACCCACGCAGCGGCAGCTCGACGCCGTTGGTCGCTGCTCGCCGCCTAGCTGTCTACCGCCAACTACTACTCGACGCCGGCCTGGCAATCCCGTGACGTAAAGGGCTGGCCTGAGTGCGGGCCCTTCGTGTTTCTGAGGGAAGCGCTCGCCACGACGAACCTCTGCGAATGCGGCGCCTTCGATCGAGCTACGAGGGCCAGCCCAGTACCGATTCAATGGCAACCAAGCGGTCGCTAATGGGTCAGATCGTGCCCCCGCTACTGCGAGAGGCGCCGGAAACGGCGCCTTTCCCTTCCGGCGAAACGGCGGCGGCCCAGGATCTCCCGGGCTGCGTTGAACCCTGGCATGCCCATGACACCACCGCCGGGATGGGCGGCTGAGCCGCACAGGTAGAGGCCGCGAATCGGCGTTCTGTAGCGCGCCCACCCTGGCGCCGGCCGGAAGGCGAACAGCTGGCCGGGCGTCATCGCGCCCTGGAAGATGTTGCCGCCAGTGAGGTTGAAGATGCGCTCGAGGTCGGGCGGCGCCAGCACCTGCCGGTCGATCACCGAGCTCGTGAAGTTGGGCGCGTACTCGTCCACGATGTCGAAGCACCGGTTGGCGAACGCGTCGCGCTGGTCGTCCCATGAGCCGTCGCGGAGCTCGTATGGCGCGTACTGGATGAACATCGACATGAGGTGCCGCCCCTCCGGCGCGACCGTCGGGTCGACGACCGACGGAAGCTGGAACTCGATTACGGGCTGCACCGAGGGCCGCCCGTACTTGGCGTCGTCGTAGGCGCGCTCGATGTAGTCCTGGTCCGGGCAGATATGGATCGTTCCGCGATGCTGCGGCCCGGCCTCCATTCCCGGCAACGCGTGGAAGCTCGGGAGCTCGCCGAGCGCCACGTTGATCTTCAACGAGGCGCTCGCGTAGCTGATCCGCTCGACATCGGCCACGAACACCTCCGGAAGCAGGTCCCGGTCGAGCAGCGTAAGGAACGTCACGCGGGCGTCGGCGTTGCTGGCGACTATCGGCGCGAAGAACTCGTCGCCGCTCGCCAGCGCGACGCCGTCGGCTCGTCCGTCCTGCACGAGGATGCGCTCCACCTCGGCCTCGCAGCGGATGTCCGCGCCGAGGTCGCGGGCCGCGGCCGCCAGCGCCTGCGTGATCCCGCCCATTCCGCCGCGCATGTAGGCCCAGACTCCTCGCGTCCCGCCGGCCTCGCCCATGACGTGATGGAAGAGCACGTACGCCGTGCCGGGCATCGAGGGGCTCGCCATCGCGCCGATGATCGCGTCGGTTGCCAGCGTTCCTTTCAGTTCCTCCGACTCGAACCAGCGGTCGAGGATCGGCCGCGCGGCACCGGTGAGAATCTCCACCGCCTCGCCTGCTGCGTCGCGAAGCCGGCGAAAGGAGAGGCCGAGACTAAGCAGGGCGCGTAGGTCCGCCGGGCGCGGCTTCAGCAGATCCGGCGGCGCCATGGTCAACGTCGGCTCGACCAGCGCCGCGACGCGCTCGAGCATCGCCTCGTACTGCGGATAGCGGTCCGCGTCGCGCTTGCTGAACTTCGCGATCTCGGTCCGTGTCTGTTCGAGATCCGGCCCCATCATGAGCGAGCGCCCATCCGGGAACGGCGTGAATGACGACGGGTCGCGAGGGAGAACCTCGTAGCCGTATCGCTCGAGGTTCAGGTCGCGGACGATCTCCGTGTGGAACAGGCTGTTGACGTAGGCGGCGGTCGAGACCTCGAAGCCCGGGAACGTTTCCTCGGTGACGCAGGCGCCGCCGACGACGTAGCGCCGTTCGAGGATGAGCACGCGCAGCCCCGCGCGCGCCAGGTAGCACGCGGTCACCAG
Organism: Actinomycetota bacterium; assembly: GCA_046724905.1. GTDB lineage: Bacteria > Actinomycetota > Thermoleophilia > Gaiellales > Gaiellaceae > JBKOXJ01. The sequence continues at coordinate 7,363 of JBKOXJ010000022.1, forward strand.
CCCGTTGTGTCCGGCACCGATGACGATCGCGTCGTACCGCGAGCGGCTCAGGGCCATGCTGTCATTGTCACCTCCGATTAGCCGGCGGCGCGGTCGAGACTGACGCACCCGGCGGTGACAGGCCAGGACGGCTGACCGTCGGAAGCGGACGTAGCGACCGAGCCGGAGGTGCGGCACAAGCCCGAGTCTGGCCTGCTCAGAATGGTCGTCCGGCCGCCGCGACCGGCGTCTCACCGCGACCTCGGAGGAGCACGACGAGCGCGATAAGCGCCGCGGGGACGACCATGCTGAAGCCGATCAGAATCCCGTTGGTTAGCCCGACCGCCTCCTGAACGCGCCCGAGCGCGATGTACCCGATACCGGCCAAGGCCGAGCCGAGCCCGAGGACCATTCCTGATGCCGTCGCCGGTGCGCCCGGCACGAACTCCTGCGCGATGATGATTAGTGCGGGAACGGGCACGAAAATGAGGATGCCCGCGAGCGCAATCGCCCCGAAGTAGAGGGCAGTCCCTGGCTCGCTGGCGATGACCGCGAGTAATGGGCAGAGGGTCAGGAGGAATGCTCCGACGATGGTGAGGACGGGGCCGAGCCTGGGTGCAAGGGAAGCCGCCCAGGACCGAGCCGAGGTCGCCCGCAGAGGCGAACGCGGACAGCGTCCATCCGATGATTGGTGCGTCGGATGAGTACGCGTTTTCCTACACGAGCCAGATCGGGACGGAGCCTGTGAACGTCACGAACGCCAGCGCTCTAAACATGCTCGCGAGAGCGAGCCACCCGACCGGGCCGCGCGCCAACCGCAAATCGAACAATCGCCGAAGGGGCCGGCGCGGATGAGGCCCATTGAGGCAAAAGAAGGCCTACAGCAGCGCCGAGGACGAGCCCTGGCACCGCGGCCAGACCGTTGCCTCAATGCTGTATGTGGAGACGACGTGCAGGATGACGGCAGGCCCGAGGGCGAAGCCCACCATGCCACCAGCGGTGAAGAGACCCACGCCGAGGG
>JBKOXJ010000076.1:0-8876 GCA_046724905.1 Actinomycetota bacterium
GAGCAGCTCTCCGACCGCTGCGTCGCCGTTCACCTGCCGATCGGCGCCGAGCACGAGGTGACGGGGATCGTCGACCTGCTGCACATGAAGGCGTACCAGAGCCCGGAGGGCCAGCGGGAAGGCGAGCCCGGGCCGATTCCCGCCGAGCTCGAGGCCCAGGCGGCGGAGTACCGCGAGAAGCTGCTCGACTCGGTCGTCGAGACGGACGAGGGCCTAATGGAGCGCTACCTCGACGGCCAGGAGCTCTCGGAGGAGGACGTGGCGAAAGCGCTCAAGGACGCCGTCACGCGCGGCGAGCTGTTCCCGGTGGCCTCCGGTGTCGCGACCAAGAATCTCGGCACGACCGCCCTGCTCGACCTCCTCGTCGAAGGCGTCCCGTCACCCGCCCGGAAGCGGCCGTCGATCGACGTCGGCGACGGGGCAGCCGCCTTCGTGTTCAAGACGATCGCCGACCCGTTCGCCGGCCGCATCAACGTCTTCCGCGTCGTCTCCGGCGCCGTCAAGAGCGACTCGACGGTCGCGAACGCGCGCACACACGGCAAGGAGCGGCTCGGGCACCTGCTCGTGCTCCAGGGCAAGGAGCACGCGCAGGAGGGCGACCTCGGCGAGGGCGACATCGGTGCCGTGGCGAAGTTGAAGGAGACGCAGACCGGCGACCTGCTCGTCGAGGCCGACCGCGAGGTCGAGCTGCCGCAGATCGGCTTCCCCGAGCCCGTGATGAGCTTCGCGGTCACGCCGAAGGCGAAGGGTGACGAGGAGAAGGTCGCGGCGTCGCTGCGGCGGCTCGGCGAGGAGGATCCCTCGCTCGTCTTCCACCGCGACGAGCAGACCGGCGAGCAGCTGCTCTCCGGGCTGTCGCAGATGCACGTCGAGGTCGCCATCGACCGGCTCAAGCGCAGGTTCGGGGTCGAGGTCGACCTCCAGCAGCCACGCGTTCCGTACCTCGAGACGATCCGACGCGAGGCGAAGGGCCACGGCCGCTACAAGAAGCAGACCGGCGGCCGCGGTCAGTTCGGCGACGCGCACATCGTGATCGAGCCGATCGAAGGTCGTCAGGGCTACGAGTTCGTCGACAAGATCGTCGGCGGCGTGATCCCGCAGGGGTTCAGGCCGGCGGTCGACAAAGGCATCCAGGAGGCGATGCAGTCGGGCGAGCTCGCCGGCGCGCCCGTGCAAGGCGTCCGCGTCCAGCTCGTCGACGGCTCGTACCACACGGTCGACTCGTCGGAGATGGCGTTCAAGATCGCCGGGTCGATGGCTTTCAAGGACGCCTACGAGCAGGCCGAGCCGGTGCTGCTCGAGCCGATCATGGACGTCGAGGTGACCGTCCCCGACGACACCGTCGGTGCCGTCAACGGCGACCTGAACGCGCGCCGCGGACGGCTCCAGGGCATGGAGCCGCGCGGCGGGATGACCACCATCCGCGCCGAGGTGCCCATGGCGGAGATCCTGACCTACTCGCAGGCGCTGACGTCGCTCACCGGTGGGCGCGGCGACTACCACATGAGCTTCCTCCGCTACGAGGAGATCCCGCCGCACATCGCGCAGAAGGTGATCGAGGAGCAGAAGCGCGAGCGTGAGGAGGTCAAGGTCTGATGCGGCGATTGCTCGTCGCGCTCACAGCCGCCGTCGCGATCGTGGCGGCGAGCGGGGCGCAGGCGAGCGACGGCTCCAAGCCGCCCGCGCTCGAGTTCCTCGGCCAGGCGATCGTCCCGACGGGGACGACGTTCGCAGGCACGACCGTCGGCGGGCTGTCGAGCATTACCTACGACGCCGACCGCGGCGCTTTCTACGCGCTGTCGGACGATCCGAGCCAGTTCCAGCCGGCGCGCTTCTACACACTGCGGCTCGACCTGTCTGACGGGGGGCTCGGCGCCGGCGACGTGCAGTTCGACGCAGTGACGACCCTGCGCGGCCTGGACGGCCTGCCCTTCGGCGCATCCACACTGGACCCCGAGGGACTGACGCTGACGAAGGACCGCGACCTCGTCGTCACGTCCGAAGGGTTTGCCACGCGGCAGATCGCGCCGTGGGTACGGAGGTTCGAGCTCGACGGCACGATGACCGGCGCGCTCCCCGTCCCAGACGCGTTCGTGCCGACCGCGGACGGGACGCGGGGCGTGCGCCAGAACCTCGCCTTCGAGGCGGCGGCGGTCGCCCCCAACGGCCGCTTCCTCTTCGTCGGGATGGAGGACGCACTGGTCCAGGACGGCCCCGCGGCAAGCCTCACCGCCGGCAGCCCCTCCCGGATCCTCCGCTACAACCTCCAGACCGACACGCTCGACCGCCAGTACCTCTACTGGACCGACCCGATCGCGGAGCCGCCGGTGCCGGCGACGAACTTCGCCGTCAACGGGCTCGTCGAGCTGCTCCCGTTCAACAACGAGTTCATGCTCTCGATGGAGCGCTCGTTCTCGGTCGGCGCGCCCGATACCGGGAACACGATCAAGCTCTACAGCGTCGGCCTTCCCGGGGCCGACGACGTGAACGGCGCGGATAGCCTCGCCGGGCTCCTTGGGCAGGTCGAGCCTGTGCACAAGACGCTGCTGCTCGATCTCGACACGCTCGGGATCCCGCTGGACAACGTCGAGGGCATGACGCTCGGCCCGAGGCTGCCCGACGGCCGCCGATCGCTCGTCCTCGTGAGCGACAACAACTTCGCCGCGAGTCAGTTCACGCAGTTCCTGCTCTTCGGGCTCGAGTAGGGACAGAGGCGGAGGCGGTCGCCTCCGCCCGCCGGCCCTGGTGCGTTGGCGTCGATTCAGCGCATCAACCGGTCATTTCAGACGGACGCGCGGATGAACCGCGCGTCCTGACGGCGGCGCCGCTAGCGTCGCCTCAGCTAGACGCTCGTCGTCTCGGTCTGGCCTTCCTTCAGCTTCTTGATCAGATCGGAGACGTCGGCGAGTTCCTGCTCCAGGTCGCGCTGGTACTCCTCGAGGCGATCGAGGACGTTCTCGCGCTCGTACCAGCGCTGGCCGAGCCTGCGGCCGTGCCAGGGGCCGCGGTGTCTACGGTGATGCACGGTTCACCTCCTTCCGATACCGGTCGAGAAAGACGGAGATGTGGCCCTGCGCCCGCTCGAGCGCGGTGGCCCATTCGTCGAGGAGGCGCCGCCCGGCCGGGGTGAGCTCGTACGTCCGCTTCGCCGGGCCGGGGAGGTGCTCGTCCCACGTGGAGACGACGATGCCTTCCTCCTCGAGCGCCCGCAGGACGCGGTAGAGGTTGCCCATGTCGACACGGTGGTCGCCGATCAACTCGGGCAGCTGCTCGAGCAGCTCGTAGCCGTGCGCGGCGCGCTCCCGTAGGAGCAGCAGCACCGACGGCTCGACGAAGCGCTCGACCCGCGCGCGAACCGCCCAGTGGCCGGGGCGAACGGCACACCGAGCGCGCGGCCCGCGAAAGCGACGGCTTCTCATCGAACTACATGTAAAACACACATGCAAATTGACACTAGCACGCCGGCCGAGGGTCGCGGGGCTATAGTCGCGCGGGTGCAGCGGATCACCAGGCAGGCCACCGCGCGCCGTTGCGCAATCTGCGAGCGCTCGCTGCTGATGGGGGAGCAGGTCGTTCGCTACTCGCCGAACGGCGGCCACGACTTCGTCGACGTCTGCCCGCTGTGCCAGGAGACGGCCGTCGAGTACGGCTGGCTCAAGGAGGGCAGCCCGACGACTCCGACGGTGCCACCGGAGCGGCGCCGCCGTCGCCTCAGCCTCTCTGCGATCTTCGAGCCCCGTCGGGAGCGGCACGAGGAGACCATCGCGCCGGAGCCGATTTTGCGCCGCCTGTCCGAGCCCGAGCTGGCGATGGTCGAGGCCGCCGACCTCTTCAACGCGAGCGCCTACCGGCGGACGGTCGCCGGCATCGCCAAGAGCCTCGGCTCACCGAAGGCGAGCATCGTCCAGCTCTCCGGCGTCAAGTCCGAGCTCGTCGTCACCGTTGCCTGGGACATCTCCTGGTACCAGTACCGCGTGAGCTTCGACTCGGCGCAGCCCGTCCGGCTCGCGGAGCGGGGGCACGAGCTTACGGAGCTCGAGGGCGCCTTCACGAGCTGGAACGCGCACCTGGACGACGGCGGCCGCCTCGTCCCGGACATCGCGCGGATCTAGTGGGACAGGGCTACTGGATCAAGCGGATCGACGAGATCCCCCGGGTCGACGTGGACCCGGGCGAGCCCGACTGGCATCCGGTTCAGCATCACTTCGCTCTCCGCGCCTTCGGGCTGAACGCGTTTGTCGCACATGAGGAGGGAGTCCAGCTGATCAGCGAACACGACGAGGTCGCGAGCGGCCAGGAGGAGGTCTACCTGGTCACGTCCGGCACGGCCCGTTTCACGCTCGACGGCGAGACGATCGACGCGCCCGCCGGGACGGCAGTGGTCGTCCGCGCCCCGTCGGTCAGGCGCCAGGCGGTTGCGGCCGAGCCGGAAACGGCCGTCGTCGCCATCGGCGCCGCGCCGCGCGGCGAGTTCCAATCGACGTGGGACTCGGGTCACTTCGACAGCGTCCCGCAGGTCTAGCGCCCACAGGGGCCGTCCCTACAATCCGAAGCAGGATGATCTACTGCGTGATCCCGCGTGAGCTGGCCGACGAGCTCTACGACAAGATGGTCGAGTACTACAAGGACAACCCGAATGTGACGGTGATCATCGACCGTCGCCACGGGCCCGATCGGCGCAGCGGTGGACAGAGCAGTGGCGGCGACAAGCGCGAGATCCGCGACCGGCGCCGCGCGCATCCCGGTCGCTTTCCCGACACGACTCCGCCGGAGGCCTAAGGCGACGCTTGCGGCGCCGACCATCAGGACGCGCGGCGCGCTCGAACGGTTGCGACTTCTTCCGGCGTTTCAGGCGAGCGGCGCAGACGGACGCGCGGATGAACCGCGCGTCCTGAAAGAGGGCGGCGCAAGCGACGCCCTCCGCGCGTCCGTCTGAACTGGCCAGTCGACCCGTTTGCATTCAATTCGAAACCGCTCCTAGGTGTCCGTAGAATCGTCCCGGTGCGCCTGCTCGGGACGAAGAGCTTCAAGAACTTCATCGACGGCGAATGGGTCGACGCCGCGAGCGGAGCGACCTTCGAGAGCATCAGCCCCGCGAACGGAGACACCATCGGCGTCTTCCCGCGCTCGGGCGCGGCGGACGTCGACCGCGCGGTCGAGGCCGCGAAAGCTGCCTACGAGGAGTGGCGCCTCGTACCCGCGCCGAAGCGCGGAGACGTGCTCTACCGCTTCGCCAATCTGCTCGTCGAGGATAAGGCAGACCTCGCCGAGCTGATGAGCCGTGAGATGGGCAAGGTTCTGCCCGAGGCCGGCGGCGACGTCCAGGAAGCGATCGACATGAGCCTCTACATGGCCGGCGAGGGCCGCAGGCTCTTCGGCCAGACGACGCCGTCCGAGCTGCAGGACAAGTTCAACATGAGCGTGCGGATGCCGATCGGCGTCGTCGGCGCGATCACGCCCTGGAACTTCCCGATCGCGATCCCGTCGTGGAAGATCGCGCCCGCGCTCGTTTGCGGGAACACCGTCGTCTTCAAGCCGGCGACGGACACGCCGCTTCTCGGCGAGCGCTTCGTCGAGCTCCTCACCGAGGCGGGGCTGCCGAAGGGCGTCCTCAACATCGTCCACGGCGGCGGCGGCCAGGTCGGCGACGGGCTCGTGCGCCACCCGGACGTGCGCGTGATCACGCTGACGGGCTCACGTGAGACCGGGGTGGAGGTGATGCGCGCCGCCGCGGACACGCTCAAGCACGTCCACCTCGAGCTCGGCGGCAAGAACGCGATCATCGTGCTCGACGACGCCGACCTCGACCTCGCCGTCGAGGGGATTCTCTGGTCGGCGTTCGGCACCTCCGGTCAGCGCTGCACGGCCGCTAGCCGCGTGATCGTGCAGGAGGGCGCCTACGACGCGCTCGCCTCGAAGCTCGTCGCCGCCGCGGAGGCGATGCGGCTCGGCCCAGGGTGGGAGGACGAGACCGACGTCGGGCCGGTGATCAACAAGGCCGCGCTCGAGAAGATCCACTCGTACACCGAGATCGGCAAGGACGAAGGCGCGAAGCTGCTGACCGGCGGCGAAGTCGCGACCGGCGACGGGCTGAGCAACGGCTTCTACTACCGGCCGACGATCTTCGGCGACGTCGACCCGCAGATGCGGATCGCGCAGGAGGAGATCTTCGGGCCGACGACGGCGCTGATCAAGGTGCGCGACTTCGACGAGGCGGTGCAGGTATCGAACGGCATCCGCTACGGGCTCTCGTCGTCGATCTTCACCGGCGACGTCAACAAGGCCTTCAGAGCGATGCGCGACCTCGCGGCCGGGATCACGTACATCAACGCGGGCACGATCGGCGCCGAGGTGCATCTGCCGTTCGGCGGCACCAAGGACACGGGTAACGGCCACCGCGAGGCCGGCCAAGCCGCGCTCGACGTCTTCACCGAGTGGAAGGCGATCTACGTCGACTACTCGGGCAAGCTCCAGAAGGCGCAGATCGACACGGCGGAATAAGGCGACGCTTGGGGCGCCGACCTCAGGACGCGCGGTTCATCCGCGCGTCCGTCTGAGATGACCGGTCGATACAAGTAGACCCCAAATCCCCTACGCTCCTGGGAAGTGGCCGACGCCGTCAACCTGGCGGAGAAGCTGGCGAGCTTCGACGAGCCGTTCCGCCCGAAGATCGTCGGCTACTACAACGAGAACAAGATCATGGTCGGGAAGGTGCGGGGCGAGTTCGTCTGGCACGCGCATCCCGACACCGACGACCTCTTCCTCGTCCTCAAGGGCCGCCTGACGATCCAGCTCCCAGAGGGCGACGTCGAAGTCGGCCCCGGCGAGCTCTTCGTCGTTCCGCGAGGGGTCGAGCACTGCCCGCGCGCGGACGAGGACGTCGAGCTGCTCTTGATCGAGCCGAAGGGAACGCTGAACGTCGGCGACGCCGCCGCGGAGCCCGCACCGGAAGTGGAGATCTAGCGCTCGATGGCGACCGAGGAGTGGGACTGGACGCGGATCGTCGTCGACCACGTCGACATCCACGCCTCCGACTACGCCGAGAGCCGCCGCTTCTACGAGACCGTGCTCGCTCCGCTCGGGATTCCGAAACTGCAGGAGCACGACGACGGGACGAACTTCACCAACCTGAACGTCGTGAACCGGATCCCGCCCACGACCAACCTCCACCTCGCGTTCTTCGCCCACAGCAAGGACGAGGTCGACGCCTTCCATCGCGCGGGGGTCGAGGCGGGCTTCCGCTCGAACGGCGCGCCCGGGTACCGAGAGTACATGCCGGGCTACTACGCGGCCTACCTGTTCGATCCGGACGGGAACAACGTCGAGGCGCTCTACCGCGAGTACCTCGCCTAAGGCGACGCTGGCGGCGCCGACATCAGGACGCGCGGCGCGCTCGAGCGGCTGCGAGTTCCTTCGGCGTCCCGGGCGAGCAGCGCAGACGGACGCGCGCATGAACCGCGCGTCCTGAAGAACGGCGTCGCGAACGACGCCGTTGGCGCGTCCGTCTGAACCGACCGGTCGACCCGCTCGAGCTCAGTTTGAAACCATCTTGAGAGCGTGTTCCGGGTCTATCGCATCCCGTTCTCGACGAACGTCGAGCGGGTCGCGCTGGCGCTCGCGCACAAGGGGATGGACGTCGAATGGGTGGACATCGACCCGGCCGACCGCTCGCCGGTGCGCGAGGTCAGCGGGCAGGAGCTCGTGCCGGTGCTCGTCGACGGCAGGCGCGTGGTCTTCGACTCCACCGCGATCCTGCGCTACCTCGAGGAGCTGCGGCCCGAGCCGGCGTTGTGGCCGCGCGACCCGGCACGGCGGGCCGAGCTCGACGTCTTCGTCGACTGGTTCAACCGGGTCTGGAAGCGTCCACCGAACGAGATCGAGGCCGAGCGGTCGAGGCCGGAGCCCGACGACGCGCGGATCGCCGAGCTCGGCCGCGAGCTGACAGCGGCGCTCGACCTGTTCGAGGCGCTGCTGGACGGCCGTGAGTACCTCTACGGCGGGTTCTCGGCGGCGGACTGCATCGCCTTCCCGTTTCTCAAGTACGCGCTCGACCGGAACGAGGCCGACGACGAGCCGTTCCACGACATCCTGCGCGAATTCCAGGAGCTCGGCACGAGCCATTCGCGCCTGGAAGCGTGGATCCGGCGCGTCGACGAACGTCCACGGGCGTGACGAGCGCGGTTCACGCAAATAGCGAGAAATCGGCGCGTGCGCTGCATTAGCCGCCGCGCCGGTCGGGAAGGGCCGGAGTGTTCGTCAACCCTTCCCAGCGAGGTGACGCCATGGCAACAGAGGTCTGGATGTACCAGGAACGGAGACTCGCCGACCTCGACCTGAGCGGGTACGAGGTCGAGGCCCGCGACGGACCGATCGGCCGCGTAGTGCGCTCGATGAGCACCGCAGACGGTGCATTCCTGATTGTCGATCCCGGTGCGTCGATCGCGCTTGGCAGACACGTTCTCGTGCCGGCCGGCCTCGTCGACACCGTCGACCTGGATGATCGCCGACTGCTCGTGCGGCTCAGCCGCGACCAGGTGCGGCATGCGCCGGAGTACCAGGCAGGGCAGTCTCTCGACCCCGCTACACGCGAGGCCTTCAGCAGGTACTTCGCGCCCGCCGGCCCGGCGACCGAGACGGGCCGGCGGCTCGCCAGACAGCGACCGCAGCCGCGGCAGAAGCAGCGTGCACGCGCCGGCAGCGTGACCGCGGCGCAGCGCCGATCGCGTCAGCCTTCGCCTTCGCGGCGGACGTCGAGCTCGACGCGAGCCGGCGAGAAGACGCGTGACGAGCTCTATCAGGAGGCGAAGCGGCTCGGGATCGAGGGCCGGTCGAAGATGAACAAGGCCCAGCTGTCGCGAGCGGTCGGGGCGGCACGA
>JBKOXJ010000040.1:0-15005 GCA_046724905.1 Actinomycetota bacterium
CGAGTATCTCGAGAACCCTGACGCGGTCCCGTCCGAGTGGCGCGCCCTGTTCGAGAGCGGCGACAGCACCGTCGTCGCCACTCACCCGGGTCTCGTGCGCCTGCTGGAGATCCTCAAGGAGGACGGCGCGAACGGCGCGCCTGCGGTCGCCGAGCCGGAGGCGCCGGCGCCGCCGGCCGAGGCTCCGACTGCCGCGCCCGCCGTCGACGACGTCCTGCTCGGAGGCGTGGCGGCGGCGATGGCGCTCGTCAAGGCGCACCGGATGCACGGCCACCTGGCGGCTCGGCTGGATCCGCTCGGCGGCGAGCCCGTCGGCGATCCCGCACTCGAGCCGGAACGCCTGATCCCGCCGCTGACCCCTGAGCTCCAGGGCCGGATCCCAGCCGCGCTGCTCCGCCTGTCGGTGCCCGGCGAGACGCTCGCCGACGCGCTGCCGGCCCTCCAGGAGACGTACTGCCGCACCTCCGCGTACGAGATCGAGCACATCTCCGACCACGAGGAACGCGTATGGCTCCGCAAGGCGATCGAGTCCGGCCGCTACCGCGTCCCGCTGACGACCGAGGAGCGCCGGCGCCTGCTCGAGGGCCTGACCCAGGTCGAGGGCCTCGAGACGTACCTGCAGCGAGCGTTCCTCGGCCAGAAGCAGTTCTCGATCGAGGGTCTGGACGTGCTCGTGCCGATGCTCGACGAAGCGGTCGGGCTCGCGGCGGAAGGCGGCGCGCACGAGGTCGCGATCGGGATGGCGCACCGGGGCCGCCTGAACGTGCTCGCGCATACGCTGGGCCGGCCGTACGAGTCGATCCTGCTCGAGTTCGAGGGCGAGCGGACGCTCGACGCGGTCGGCGCCGACTCCGAGAGCGGCACGGGAGACGTCAAGTACCACCTCGGCGCCGCCGCGACCCGCTCGACCGCGGCCGGTGAGATCCAGGTGCGGCTCGCCGCGAACCCGAGCCACCTCGAGGGCGTCGACCCCGTCGTCGAGGGCATGACGCGCGCCCAGCAGACGGATCGTTCGACCGCCGACGGCCTGACGGATCCGAGCGTCGCCGTCCCGATCCTGATCCACGGCGACGCGTCGTTCCCGGGCCAGGGAGTCGTGGCCGAGACGCTCAACCTCAGCGCCCTGCGCGGCTACTCGACCGGCGGCACGCTCCACCTGATCGCCAACAACCAGGTCGGGTTCACGACCGATCCGGCCGACGGGCGCTCGACCCGCTACTCGAGCGACCTCGCGAAGGGCTTCGACATCCCGATTGTCCACGTGAACGCGGACGACCCCGAGGCCGCCATCGCCGCCGTGCGCCTCGCGATGGCCTACCGGCGCAGGTTCGGGAAGGACGTCGTGATCGACCTCGTCGGCTACCGCCGGCACGGCCACAACGAGCAGGACGAGCCCGCGTACACGCAGCCGCTGATGGCCGCGCGCATTGCCAACCACCCGCCGGTCCGCGCGCAGTACGCCGAGGCGCTCGTCGAGAGCGGCGTCCTGTCGCGGGACGAGGTCGAGCAGCTCGCCCAGACCGTGCAGACGAGGATCCGGGAAGCGCACGAGCGCCTCCGCGCGACGATCGGCAAGGGGAAGAGGCCCGACGGCGACGAGGAGCGCCTTCCGGCGGGCAGCACCGGCGTCGTCGTGACGGCCGTCGCGGCCGGGCGCCTGCGCGAGCTGAACGACGAACTGCTGTCCGTCCCGGACAAGTTCGCTGTCCACCCGAAGCTCGCGAAGCAGCTCGAGCGCCGGCGTGAGGCGGTCGCCCAGGGGGAGGGCATCGACTGGGGACAGGCCGAGGCGCTGGCGTTCGCATCGCTGCTGACTGAGGGGATCCCGATCCGGCTGACGGGCCAGGACACGGAGCGCGGGACGTTCTCGCACCGCCATCTCGTGCTCCACGACGTACACACCGGAGGCGCGTACACGCCGATGCAGCACCTGGCCGATGCAGACGCCTCGTTTGAGGTGTATAACTCGCCGCTCTCCGAGGCCGGCGCGCTCGGCTTCGAGTACGGGTACTCGATCGCTTCGCCCGAGTCGCTCGTGCTCTGGGAGGCCCAGTTCGGCGACTTCGTCAACGGCGCGCAGATCCTGGTCGACCAGTTCCTCGTCTCAGGGCTCGCGAAGTGGCGCCAGACCTCCCGGCTCACGCTGCTGCTCCCGCACGGCTACGAGGGCAACGGGCCCGAGCACTCGAGCGCGCGGCTCGAACGCTTCCTCCAGCTGTCCGCGCAGGAGAACATCCGGATCGTCAACTGCACGACGTCGGCGCAGTACTTCCACCTGCTGCGCCGGCAGGCGCTCGACCCGACCGCGCGGCCGCTCGTCGTGATGACGCCGAAGGGGCTGCTGCGCCTGCGCGAGTCCGCGGCGACGCTGACCCAGCTGGCCGAAGGGTCGTTCGCGCCGGTGCTCGACGATCCCGGCGTCGACCGGGAGCGCGTGCGGCGCCTCGTTCTCTGCTCGGGCAAGGTCTACTGGGACATCGTCGGGCACGAGGCGCGACAGGCGGCGACGGACGTCGCCGTCGCGAGGCTCGAGCAGCTCTATCCGTTCCCGGTCGGGCCTGCTGGGGCGCTCATCGGCGGCTATCCGAACCTCGAGGAGGTCGTCTGGGCGCAGGAGGAGCCGCAGAACATGGGTCCGTGGCGCGCGATTCGGCACCGCCTGGAGGACGCGGCGGGCGACATTCCAGTGCGCTACGTCGGTCGGCCGTGGCGGGCGAGCCCGAGCGAGGGGTATCCGACGGCGCACCTGCGCGCGCAAGACGCGATCGTCCGCGACGTCCTGACGCGCTGAACGTCTCTAACGCGTGGGGGGGCGGACTCGGCGGCGCTTCACGGCCGCGGCCGCGATGCGAGGGCCGTGCTTGCGCGCCTGCGCGAGGATCGTCCGGCGGTGCTGCGGCGGGATCCGACGCCAGATGTCGAGCGCGGTCAGCGCGAGCGTGAGCGGGCCGGCCCGCCGGATGGGGAGACGAGGCACGCCCGCATTCTCGCGGACCCGGCCTTCACGGTGTCGGCGAGCGCTCGTCGCCCGGATCGTCGCGCCGTCGGAACGGCGCCCGCACGGGCCGTGCCTGGGCCGGCCGCGCCTTCGGAGCCGGCCTGCTTCGTCTGGCCTGGGCCGCCGGAGCGTCCCCGACGTCGTCACGCCGCTGGAAGCTCTGGATGTCCGCCTTCTCGTTCACCGGCGCCCGCTCGTCTGCGAGCGTGCGCGGCTGGGCGCGTCGGCTCGCACGGCCGATGACCAGGCTGCGCGGCCGAGCCGTCCCCCGCTTCGGGCGCGACGCAACGGCCACGGCGCCGGGAGGGCTGCCCGATCCTGTCGTCGCCGGGCGCTGGACCGGAGCGTGCCGGCGTGGGTGTGCGCCGGCCGCGTAGACCACAGTGCGCAGCGAACGCTTCGGCGGCGCGACCACGGTCAAGGAGCCGCCGGTGTCCGGCCCGAATATCCCCGGCACCGACACCAGCACGGCGATTCCGACCGCGAGAGCGGCTGCCGCAACGAGGTGGACGACCGTGCCTCTCATGTTTCACCCCCGAGTGACCGACATCACCCAAAAGAGGTATCGGCAAATGCCCTCCGCTCCTTGATGATCCCGTGATCGCCAGCTTCAAGCTCAAACTCGTCGCGTACTTCATGCTGCTCTCGCTGCTGCCGCTGGCGGCTGCCTTCTGGGGCTTCAGCACGGTCGCGAAGCGCAGCGAGACGCGCCGCGTCGACGCCCGCATGCAGGGCGGCCTCCGCGCGGCTCTCGCGGCGTACGACGAGGAGCTCTCCTCCGCCGCACGCGCGGCCGAGGACCTTGCCAACAACCGCCGCTTCCAGGAGTCCCTCGCCCGGCGCGACGTCGCCGCCCTCAGGCGCGAGCTGAGCGGGTCGCGCAACCTGCGCGTCGTCGGCCGAGGGAACTTCCATGTCGGCAACAAGGCGCCGCTCGCCGCGGAGCGCCAGGTGCTCGTGCTCGGCCACTCCGGGCTCCTCGGACGCGTGATCGCCTCGGTGCGGCTCGACCCTGCGCTCGTCAGACGGCTGCACGCGCGCTCCGGGCTGCCGTCCGGCGACCGGATCGTCCTCGTCGTCAACGGCCGGATCGTGGTGGGCGACGGGTGGCTCCAGGGCCCGCTCGGCGCCCAGCCGGGGCGAACCGCAACGGTCGAGGTGGCCGGCGACCGCTACCGCGCGCTCGTGGCGGATCGGCTCCAGGAGCAGCGCTCGGCCGCCTTCGCGGTACTCAGCCCGCAGGCGGCGATCGACAACGCGAACGGGACCGCACAGCGCCGGCTCCTGCTCGGCCTGCTCGGCGCGCTCCTGTTGATCGCCCTCGTTGCTTACGTCGAGGGACGCTCGATCGTGCGGACGGTCTCCGAGCTCGTCGACGCGGCCCACGCGATCGCACGCGGCCGGTTCAGCGAGCGCGTTCCCGTTCGCGGGCGCGACGAGCTCGCCCAGCTCGCGACTGCGTTCAACGACATGGCCGGTCAGCTCGAGACCCGGATCGAAGAGCTCGCGTCAGAACGCGGCCGGCTGCGCGAGGCGATCACACGGTTCGGCGATGCCCTGGCGGCCACGCACGATCCCGACCAGCTCCTGCGCGTGATCGTCGAGACAGCGGTCGAGGCGACCGGCGCGACCGGGGGCGTCCTGCTGTCGGATCGCGGCCCGATCGCCGAAGGCGGCAACCGCCTCGACGGCCCTGCCACGCTCCAGATCCCGCTGCGCGCGGGGAGCGTCGACTTCGGCACGCTCGTCCTCTTCGGCGACCACTTCGGCGAGGAGGAGGCGATGACCGCGAACTCGCTCGCCGCGCAGGCCGTGGTCGCGCTCGACAACGCCCGCCTGCACCGGATCGTCGAGCGGCAGGCGCTCGTCGACGGCCTCACTGGGCTGGCCAACCGGCGCCAGTGCGAGGAGGCCCTCGAGGCCGAGCTCTCCCGCGCCGCCCGCTTCGGCACACCGCTCGCACTCGTCGTCGGCGACCTCGACGACTTCAAGGACGTCAACGACCGGTTTGGGCATTCCGTCGGCGACACCGTGCTGCGTGAGTTCGCCGCCGTCCTGCGCGACGAGGTACGCGAGATCGACCTCGCCTCCCGCTGGGGCGGCGAGGAGTTCGTCCTGCTTCTGCCCGGAACCGACGCAGACGGAGGCGCGAAGCTCGCAGAGCGTGTCCGCGCCGTGCTCCAGCGGCGCCCGATCCTGACGCCGGAGGGAACGCCGATCCACGTGACCGCGAGCTTCGGCGTCGCCGCGTTCCCCGAATCCGGTCCCTCGAGCCTCTTCCAGTCGGCCGACGCGGCCATGTACGAGGCGAAGCGAACCGGCAAGAACCGCGTCACGCGGGCTGCAGTGCGGCGCGGCGTCCGCGCTTCGAGCTAGCCTCCTGCGTCGATATCCGCTAACAAAGCCGTTACAATCCGCCGCCGACCCCACCGTCCAGGAGGAGGCCCTGTGCAGGTTGCGACAACGTCGGTGTTCGCCAAGGTGATTCAGGATCATCTCGAGCTGCGCGAGCGCAATGCGGGGCTCGAGCCCGCGATGCCCCTCGAGAGCTACAAGTCCCAGGACCCGTTCGACAACCATCCGCTCTTCAAGACCGAGGAGCAGGCCAGGCTCGAGGAGACGATGGACGGAGAAGACGCCGTCGTCGCCCACGTCGCTGCTGCACCTGCCTGGCCGGGCGAGGAGACGCTCGAAGGCTCGGACGAGCTCGAGAGCCTCTGGAGCCGCTCCCGCGATTTCGACTGGGGCGACTAGACCCGAGCTCACGACCGTCCGGTTTTCGTCGCGCCGAGTCGGGTAGGCCTCTCGGCTGGACGAACTCGACGAGAGGGGTTTGACGATGCGTTTCTTCCGCTTCGCGGCGCTCGGAGCCGCGCTGATGTACTTCTTCGACCCGCAGAACGGCAAGCGGCGGCGCAACATGGTGCGCGACCGCGCGCTCGCGTTCCTCCGCAGACGCGGCCGAGAGGCGGCGCAGGCAGGCCGGGCCGTCTCGGCAGAGGCGTACGGGCTCAAGCAGAAGGCGACACATCGGCAGGAGGAGCCGAAGCCGGACATGGACGATGCGACGCTCGCGGCGAAGGTCCAGACCGAGATCTTCCGCGAAGCCGACGCGCCCAAGGGGTCGGTCAACGTCAACGTCGAGAACGGCGTCGTCTACCTGCGCGGCGAGGTCGAGCGGCCGGAGCTGATCGACGACCTGGTGGCACGCGCGCGGCAGGTCCAGGGCGTCAGGGAGGTCGAGAGCCTGCTCCATCTGCCCGGCACGGAAACGCCGACGCGGTCTTAGAGCGGCACTGCTCGTCTTCGAGCGGGTCGACCGGTCAGTTCAGACGGACGCGCACGCGCGAGGGCGTCGCCAGCGACGACCTCCGTTAGGACGCGCGGTTCATCCGCGCGTCCGTCTGCGCCGCTCGCCCGAACCGCGGGCAGAAGTCGCTACCGCTCGAGCGCGCCGCGCGTCCTGGCGTCGGCGCCGCTAGCGGCGCCTACAGCAGCGCGGCGACCTTCCGCAGGTCGTCGACGAAGGCGGCATATTCAGCCTCGCGCTCGGCCTCGTCCGCCCGGAGGATCGCCGACGGGTGGATCGTCGCCGTGACGACCTCGGCGAGAGGTGAGTCGACGAGCTCGCCGCGCTGCTTCGTCACGCGGAAGTCGCGCCCCAGCAGAGCCTGAGCCGCCGTCGCCCCGAGGCAGACGAGCACGCGCGGCTTGACGGTCTCGATCTCCGCGTCGAGCCACGGCCGGCACGCGGCGATCTCGCTCCAGCTCGGCTTCGCGTGGATCCGCCGCTTGCCGCGGGCGGTCCACTTGAAGTGCTTGACGGCGTTCGTGACGTACGCGGTCGAGCGGTCGATTCCGGCCTCTTCCATGGCCTGGTCGAGCAGCCTGCCGGCCGGGCCTACGAACGGCTTCCCGGCCCGATCCTCCTGGTCGCCGGGCTGCTCGCCCACGAACATCAGCTCGGCGTCGCGGGAGCCCTCGCCGAAGACGGTCTGCGTGCCGGTCTGCCACAGCGGACAGGCCTTGCAGCCTGCTGCGGCCTCCCGCAGCGCGCTGAGCGTCAGCTTCTCCGGCAGGTACTCGGCAGCGGTCGTCGCCACCCTTTCGGTATTGGCGCCAGGCCGCCTTGCCAAACGCTTAGGTCACGCGTGCCGGATCGGCTTCGATCTCGCGGTACGAACCGCTCTCCACGAGCCTGCGCAACCGGTCGAACGCGTCCCAGACGTCGACGAAGCGCGTGTACAGCGGCGGGAAGCCGAGGCGGATCGAATCCGGGCGCCGGAAGTCGGGCACGACCCTGCCGACTTCGATCAGCGCCCGGCAGATCGGCCAGCCGTGCTCGTGGCGCAGCGCGACGTGGGCCCCGCGTCGTTCGGATGCGCGAGGCGTGCCGAGGTCGAAGCCGAGCGGCGCCAGCCACGCGTCGTGGAGCCGGACTGCGAGCTCCGTCAGCGCGACGGCCTTGCGCCGAATCGCGTCGATCCCGGCCTCGGCGACGAGCCTCGCTCCCTCCTCGACTGCGACGAGGCCGACGACGGGCGGCGTGCCCGCGAGGAAACGCTCGATGCCGGGCGCCGGGTCGTACGCCGGGCCCATCACGAACTGGTCACGCTGGCCGAACCAGCCCCAGATCGGGGACCACAGCGCCTCCTGGTGCTTCCGCCGCACATACAGGAACGCGGGCGCTCCCGGTCCCGCGTTGAGGTACTTGTAGGTACAGCCGACGGCGAGGTCGACGCCGCACTGCTCCAGCTCGACCGGGACCGCGCCCGCCGAGTGGCTGACGTCCCACAGCGCCAGGGCCCCTGCGGCTTGGACGACTTCCGTGATCGCCTCGATGTCGGCGAGCGCCCCGGAGCGGTAGGCGACGTGGGAGAGGCAGACGAGCGCCACCGGCCGGCGGGCGCATGCGCGCGCGACGTCCTCGGAGCCGGGACCGTCGACCGGGTCGGCGTCGATCAGGACGAGCTCGGAGCCGGTCTGCGCCGCAAGGCCCTCGAGCACGTAACGGTCGGTCGGGAAGTTGTTGCGGTCGGTGACGAGCGCACCGCTCCGGGTCGCGAGCGCGGCGCCTGCGAGCTTGTAGAGGTTCACCGTCGTCGAGTCGCAGCACAGCACCTCGCCCGGGAGCCCGCCGAGCACGCCCTCGGCGAGTAGGTCGCCGACACGGGCCGGCAACTCGATCCAGTCGTGCCAGGCCCTGACGAGGCGTGACCCCCAGTCCTCCACAAGTGCCGGAATGCGCTCCGCGGCCGCAACGGGAAGCCGCCCGAGCGAGTTGCCGTCGAGGTAGATCCGGTCGTCGTCCTCGAAGACGAAGCGGACGCGGAACGGCGCCAGCGGGTCGGCCGCGTCGAGCCTCTCCGCCTCGGCGCGCTCGCTCACAGAATCCGCTCGAGCCACCCGGTCACGGCCCGCCAGGCGCGGGAGCTGGGGTCGAGATGCTCGAAGTGGCCGAGCCGCGGATCGACGACGAGTACAGCCTCGTCGCCGGCCGCGAGTGCCCGCTCGTGGTAGCTCCGGCTCATCGAGGCCGGGACGATATCGTCGCGCCCCCCGTGCACCAGCAGCTGCGGGACGCCGAGCGGGACGAGCGCAGACGGCGACGCCCGTTTGTAGCGTTCGGGCACGTCGTCGGGTCCACCCGCGAGCAGTTCGGCCGTCGCGTTGTCGCTGAGCCCGAGACGCGCCGCTTCGTGGAGGTCGACGACGCCCGCCTGCGAGACGGCGTGGCTGACATGGACGCGCGGGTCGCTCCGGGACGCCGCCCACAGCGCCAGCTGCCCGCCCGCCGAGTGGCCGATCAAGACGACAGGCGCGTCGAGCAGCCCGAGCTCCGCGAGGTGGTCGACGCCGGCTGCGACGTCGTCGAACGTCGACGGCCAGCCGCCGCCGGAGCCGAGGCGCCGGTACTCGAGGTTCCAGGCCGCGAGCCCGCGGTCGGCAAGATCGACGCAGAGATCCGCCATCAAGCTGCGGTCGTAGCGGTCGCGCCAGAACCCACCGTGGATCAGGACAGCGACCCCGTAGGGCCGCCCGTCCGGGAGGTAGAGGTCCCCGACCTGGCTCGGATCCTCGCCGTATGGCTCGGTTACAGGTGGAGCTCCGCCCACAGCAGCCGGTGGTCGGAGATGTAGTAGCGAACGTACTCGAAGAAGGCGTCGCGTCCCCGCTTCTCCCAGAGCGTCTTGAAGATCGCGTTGTCGAAGTCGAACACCGCGGCCTCCTGCACGAGCGCGAGCTCCGTCTCGCCCGGCGGGAAGAACAGCACCTGGTCGTAGTGGCGGTCGCGCCGGATGCTCGAGCCCATCTGCGTCGAGTGCTCGGGCAGCCGCAGGCCGCGCCTCGTGAGCGCCTTGTAGATGGGGTCGTCCGGATCGGCCTTCGGGAGGTTGAAGTCCCCGAGCGCCACGATGTTCGGCGTGTAGGTGGCCGGGCTCTCCCGGCGTAGGTCGGCCCAGCGCGCGACCGCGTAGGCCTCGAGGCTGCGCCGGTCGATGCTCGCCTTCGCGTTCTCGATCTCCGAGCCGAAGTAGAGATGGACGTTCACGAGGCCGAACGTGAGCGCGGCGCAGCTGAAGGTCGCCAGGTATGGGTTCCGGTCGAAGCCGCGGAACTTCATCCGGATCCCCGGCAGGTTGATGTCCGGGATGTCGGAGGGCGGGATCCCGACCTCGCCGATCTCCTCGAGCAGCGAGACCTTCGGCGCCTCGTACACGAAGGCCAGGCGCTCGTCGTTCCCACCCGGGTCGCAGAAGACCGCCTTGTAGGACGGCGGCAGGAAGTGCATCACGCCGCGGAGACCCGTCAGGTCCGCGTTGACCTCCTGGATCGCCGCGATGTCGAACCAGCTGATCATCTCGGCGATCACGCGGTAGTCCTTGTCGCGGCGCAACTGCTCCTCGCGCCCGAGGTTGGCGACGTTCCAGGTCGCGACGAGGAGCCGCTGCGGCGCCTTCGCCGGGATCTGCCGGTCCGGGACGGTGTCGCGGTGCTGACGCAGCGCGGCGATTTGGGACTCGGGGTCGTAGTCGTAGCGGAAGTGCGGCTTCGGGAAGGCGGGCATCGCTGCGACGATACTTGCCTGGTGCGGGTCGCGTTGATCTCGGACGTGCACGGCAACCGCGTCGCGCTCGACGCCGTGCTCGAGGACCTGCGGCGCGCGCCGGTCGACGAGGTCGTCTCGCTCGGCGACGTCGCCCAGGGCGGCGCGCAGCCGGCCGAGGTGCTCGATGGGCTGCGCGAGCTCGGCACCCGGTTCGTGATGGGGAATAGCGACAACTTCCTGCTCGAGCTCGAGACCTGGGAGCAGGGACCGGAGCCGATCACGCCGGAGCTGCTCGACGTCCGCGAGTGGACGCTGTCACGGCTCTCCAGCGACCACCTGGACTTCATCCGGAGCTTCGAGCCGACGGTCCAGCTCGAGCTCGACGGCTTCGGGACGCTGCTCTGCTACCACGGCTCGCCGGCGTCGTTCGACGACCTGATCCTCCCCGACACGCCTGCGGAGGAGTTCGAGCGCATGGCCGCCGGGCGGATCGCACCCCTGATGGCGGGCGGCCACGTCCACCTGCAGTTCCTGCTACGCCACGGTGGCTCGCTGCACGTGAACCCCGGCAGCGTCGGGCTCGCGTACGACCACGATCTGCCGGAGGACGCGATCTCGTTCGATCCGTGGGCTCAGTACGCCCTCGTCTCGGTGGAGGAAGGACGGCTCGGGATCGACTTCCGGCGGGTCCCGTTCAACCCGTCGAAGGTGGTCGCGGCGATCGAGGCGGGCGGACGCCCCCACGGCGAGCCCTTCGCCGCGCAGTGGGCGGCTAGCGACTAGGCGATCCGGCAGGTCTGTGAGGCCTCGTCCGGACAGACCTTCTGCCGGTGCTGCTTCGGCCATTTCGTTCGTGCGTCGTAGCGTGCGCCGACGAGGCGGGCGCCGGTGAGCGTTGCGTCGCGGAGGTCGGCGCCGCTCAAGTTCGCGCCGCGAAGATTCGCTCCGGCGAGCCGGGTACCCGGCATGAAGGCCCGTGAGAGGTCCGCGCCGACGAGGTTCGCGGTTCGCAGGTCGGCACCCTCGAGGCGGGCCGAACGGAGGATCGCCCCCGTGAGATTCGCGCCGCGGAGGTTCGCCTGCGTCAAATCGGTCTTCCGAAGCCTTGTGCGTATGAGGCTTGCCCCGGTGAGGATCGCACCGTCGAGACTGGCACCGGCGAGATCGGCGCCTCCGAGGTCGGCTCCGACGAGCGTCGTCCCGGAGAGGACCGCGCCGCTCAGGCGTGCGCGCCTGAGATCGGCCTGATCCAGCGTCGCGGCGCTGAGGATCACTCGCCCGCGCAGGTCGGCGCCTCGCAACGCCGCCCCGGTCAGAGTGGCGTTGCTCAGGTCCGCGCCCCGGAGGTCGGCATCTGGGAGGATCGCCCGCGAGAGGTCCGCGTTCTGCAGAGAGGCGCCGACCAGCCGGGCGTTGTCGAGATGTGCATGGACGAGGACGGAATCGGAAAGCTTCGCGCCCGTGAGATCGGCACCGGTGAAGTCGGCGTCCTCGAAGCGCTTCCCGCGCAAGTAGAAGTTCCTTAGGTTGCGTCCTCGGAGGCCGATCCCTTCCAGGTTCGGCTGGAGCCCGATCATCAACGCCAGGTTCTGACGCTCGTCGGCGACCTTGCGCTGATCCTCGATCCGGCTCAAACGCGCATCGACCAGGAGCTGGAGTCCGAGGATCGCGAGCGCGATGAGCGCGCCCGTCATCAGCGCGACCCCGAGATCGCTGCGAGAGTCTTCGTCCTTCCGCTTCGGCAGCCAGAGGTAGAGCCCCGGCGCGACCGAGAGGAGCAGGATTCCGAGCGCCACGAGTGCGATCACCCAGAGGTGCATCGACTCGACCTCCTGCCGCAGCGGTCGAAGGGTTCCAAATGAGCTTACGGCGGTTTCTCCGCCTTGGGAAGACCACGCCGGTGCAGGCCGTCTTGTGGTTGACATGCCTACTCGAAAGGAGTAGGCATTTGAGAGCCGTCTCACCCGGAGGTCATTTTCAGATGACACGTGCCTCCGTCAGCCGCAGGATTCTCCGCGTTGTCGCTTGCACGATTTTCGCCTTCGCCGTGCTCGCACCCGCCGCCGGCGCCGTCGCCGGCGACGAGCCGCCCAGGGGCGGCAATCCGGCTCCCGAGAAGAAGCCGCTGAAGTGCGCGGATGCTCCCAAGACCACTGCGGGCGATGTGTGGGGCGAGGAGGTCGCCGGCGCAGAGAAGCTCTGTGGCACGAACGCCAGCGAGACCTTCCACCCGGGTCCAGGCGATTGGGTCTACGGCAACGGCGGTAACGACCGCATCTGGGCGGCGAACGGAAATCCGAACAAGCTGTGGGGAGGCCCGGGGAGCGACTGGGCCCAGATCGACCCCAAGGGCGACACGGCCGTCGGCGTCGAGAAGGCGGTCAAGAAGTCACGTGCGCTCTCGGCCCGCTTTCTCTTCCAGTCGGCGCTCTGGAGGCTCGGCGTGGACGTACCGGCCTATACCGGAACGTTCGAGTGCCTGTCGGACTCGTACCAGGGGCGTTGGATCCGGGTCATGGAGGAGCCGACGATGCGCGCTTTCGACGTCACGAAAGCCGTCGACTGGCAGCAAGTCGCGTGGTCTGCTCTGGTCTTCCGACAGGCCGACGACGGCACGTGGAAGCTGCTCGCGCAGAGCACCTGGCGCTGGGATCTCACGTACGACGAATCGGTCGAGGCGTTCCCCGGGAATTACTGGCGCAGCTACAAGAATGGCAAGCGGGTCTTCCTCGGCATCACCCGGTTGGATCCCGGCGCCTACCGGGTCGGGCTCTGGTTCCACTGGTATTCCTCAGAGGTCGCGCGCCCATACGATCTGCTCGTCTGGGGCGGGCGCCACTACGGCGACTTCGAGGATGGAACGCACAGCTGGTGCAAGTTCCCGGTCTAGTTCCCCGAACGAAAGGAGTGGATCTGTGGCCCGACGCCGTCGCGTCAAGCGCATCCTGAACTGCATCCCATCCCGCGAGATCGAGCGCGACTGGCGCCTCGAGCACGCCGAGGAGGCGGGAGTCGTCGCCGCGCCCAAGGCCATTCCGGCCTCGAAGGACCTCCGCGCCGCTTGGTGGAAGGTCGGCGACCAGGGCGAGTCGGGGTCCTGCGTGGGCTGGGCGAGCGCGGAGGGCGTCCTCCGCTGGCACTTCGTCCACGAGAAGCTGATGAAGCAGGCGGAGCGGCTGTCCCCGCGCTTCCAGTGGATGGCCTCGAAGGAGACCGATCAGCAGACGTCGCAGCCGACGACGTTCATCGAGACGGCCGGGACGAGCATCAAGACCGCGCTCGACGTCGCGCGGAAGTTCGGCTCCGTCCGTGACACCGTGCTGCCGTTCGTGTCCGGCAAGCTCTACGGCGGCGAGGCGAAGACGTTCTACGCGATCGCCGCGCAGCTGAAGATCACGGCGTACTTCAACCTCTCGCTCTCGACGGGGCACCAGCTCGACGACTGGAAGCGCTGGATCGCGACCAACGGGCCGATCCTCACCCGCCTCGGCGTCGATCGGACCTGGGACAACGCGGGCGACACGAAGGGCAACCTCGACACGTACCTGCCGCAGACGGTACGGGGCGGCCACGCGGTCGCGCTCGTCGGCTACACGCCCGACCGCTTCATCGTCCGGAACAGCTGGGGGACGACGTGGGGTGACGGCGGCTTCGGCTACGCGTCGCTCGCGTACGCGCAGGACGCGTTCACCGAGGCGTACGGCGCGCAGGTGTAGTTGCCAGGTGCGGTAGCGGCCGGAGCAGGCCGCGCCCGGCGAAGCCGACCATCCGGTCGAGGCTGCGCAGGAACTCGGCGCGCACGCGCGGCGCGCTCGAGAGCGCCCAGAGCGTCTCGCCGTTCGCCCACGCAGCCTCGCGGGCGCGCTCGACCTTCCACATCGCGAGCACGTCGTCCGCACGTCCGAGATCTCGGTCGAGGCGGCCGACGACGCCGGTGGAGAACGACACCTTCACGCGCTCTTCGGTCGCGGCGAGGATCGCGTTGACGGTCTGGTAGTCCTCGTACTGCGGGCTCGGGCGACGCGGCTCGACGTGCAGCGCGCGCCACGTATCGGCGAGCGCGACGGGGAGGTCGCGGTTGATGTGGGCGTTCGCGCCGGCGAACGCGAACTGGATCGACATGATCCGGCGCCGGCGGCGCGCCTCGACGAGCGGCTCCCAGGCGTGCGGCTTCGGGCCCGCTCCGAGCAGGAAGCCCCGCAGGGCCGAGAAGTACAGGTTTGCGAACACGACGTCGAGGCGGGCCAGGAAGCGCGCGTCGCGGAACATCTGTCCGGCGGCCGCCTCGGCGACGGCCTCCGTCACCGCGAGGTAGAGCGTGTTGAAGCAGGCGACCCCGTCGGCTGCCGGCAGCGCCCCGTCGATCGCGCGCAAGCGCTCGACCACGTCCACGACCCGCCTCGGCAGCCGCCGGCCGAGGACCTGCTCGATTGTCGGCGCCACGGGCGCCAGGATAGGGGTCTACGGGGTGAAGGTCCCTGCCACGTCGGCACCGACGGTCCTGCAGCCGAAGAAGTACAGGCGATGGTGCGTGAGGACGACGTCGAAAGACCCCAGCCCGAGCGGCGTCAGGACGCTTCCGGTGACGCGGAAGCGCTGGACTCCGCACCCCGGCGCCTGGTACAGCAGCGTGACTCCGCCGCCCGTGAAGGTTCCCGTGAGCGTGTCGAGCCGGTCGTTCGCGAGCTCGAACGTGCCGCCCGTGATCGCGCAGCCCGTCGACGAGGCGAGGCAGCTCGAGCTCAGCTGCTGGTGGACGACTGTCGCCCTCCAACCCGCGTGATCGCCGGCGGTTCCCGTGCCCTCGCCGACGAACGTCCCCTGGGTCGACGTGGCGGCGACCTCGAGGCCGCGGATCGAGTAGCTGCTCGAGAGCGCGGCGGAGGCTCCGGCCGGAAGTGCGAGGACGGCGACAACCGTCGCGGCGAGCAGTGACGTTCGGACAATGCGCATGGC
>JBKOXJ010000079.1:0-22764 GCA_046724905.1 Actinomycetota bacterium
CGCCCGGCCCGCCGCCATCGGCGCTGATCTCCGAATAGCGTTCGTCTGATGGCCGAAGAGGTCATCACGTCGCTCGAGATGACTTCGCCGGACGAGCTGCGCGAGGCGCGCCCGCCGCCGGCGCCGATCGAGTTGCGCGAAGTCGGGCCCGAGGACGCGGCTGGGTGCCGAGAGACGTTGACGCGGATCGGCGCGCCGCACGGGTGGACGCATCGCGCGGCGTGGAGCGACACTGAGTGGCGAGCCCGGCTCTCGGCGCCCGAGGTTCAGGCGTGGCTCGCACGCGTCGGCGGCGAAGCGGTGGGCTACGTCGAGGTCGAAGCGGAAGCCGACGGCAGCGTCGGCATCACCTTCTTCGGCCTCGTCCCTGAGTTCGTCGGCAAGGGATTGGGCGGCGCGTTCCTCACCGAGGCCACCCGGCTCGCCTGGTCGCTCACCTTGCCTGATGGCGCCCGGACGCGGCGGGTGTGGCTGACGACGTCGTCGCGCGACCATCCGCACGCGCTCCCGAACTACGAGGCGCGTGGCTTCCGCGTGTTCCGTCGCGAGCGCAGGCCTTCCCAGGCCGGCTGAACGCCCACTCGAAGTACTCCTCGAGCAGCTGCGGCTATGCGTGAGGTAGGTTTTCCACAACCGGAGCGAGCTCGGGGGCGCCCCGCAACGAAAGGCGGACGATGCGCGGAACGATGCTCTGGTTCAACGAGATCAACGACCACGGCTTCATCTCGACGGAAGAGGGCGAGCGGCTCTACGTTCACGGCAGCGGGTTTCCAGAGGGCCCGCCGAAGGGCCCGTGCGCCGGGACGGTCGTCGACTTTCACGTGAGCGACGGCAAAGACGGGCGACGCGCGGTCGGCGTCACTATCGTCCCGGAAGTCGCGCCGCGACGCGCCCGGCTACACCGCCGCCACTAGGCCCCAGAAGCGCTCGCGGCGAGAGCTCTCACGCCGCGGCCAAGGCTCGTTCAGCCGACGGCGCTCCTTCTGCGACGCGCGACGCGACGTGCTTCGCAATGTACTCGGCGTCCCTGCCGCGGCTGGGTAAGACGTCCGACGAGGCCGAATACTGGAAGACGAGTCCGAGGAAGTACAGGCCGGGCTCCGGTTCGACGACGCCGCGGTAGTGCTGAGGCTGTCCGTCGCCGTCGAAGACCGGCAGGTCGATCCAGCCGAAATCCGTGCGGAAGCCTGTGCACCAAACGACGTTCGCCACGTCGAGGACGCGACCGTCCTCGAGCACGGGCAGGCCGTTCTGCACGCCGACGACCCTCCCCACCCGCTCGACGCCGGCGGCGGCGAGGTCCTGCTCCCTGCGCCGGATCAGCGGGTCGCCCTTGGACAGGAGCTTCGGGCCGAGCTTCCGGCCGATCCGAGTGTCGACCCGGATCACGCGGTGGCCGAAGAACCGGAAGACCCGGAAGCCGAGACGCGCCGGAAGGGTGCCGTGCCGGACCGGGATCTGGCCCGGGCTCTTCCCCGCCAGCACGCATCGGCGTGTCTCGGCGAGCTCGAACGCGATCTCGGCGCCCGAGTTGCCGGCACCAACGAGCAGGACGTCGCCGTCGGCGAGCTGCGACGGCCCGCGGTACTCCGAAGAGTGCAGCTGCACAATCCGCGGATCGAGCTCAAGCGCGAAGGCCGGGAGCTTCGGAATCCGGTGCGCGCCGGTCGCGACCACAACGTTCTCGGCTTCGAAGCGACGGTCGCCGGCGGAGACGACAAGCCGCCCGTCGGCCTTGGAGATGCGGTCGACCGCGATGCCGTTCCGGACCGGCAGCTCGAAGTGCCGCGCGTACGACTCGAGATAGTCGGCCATCTCGTCTTTTGTCGGGAACGACCACGCCGGCGCCTCCAGAGGCAGGCCGGGCAGCGAGCTGAAGTGCGCCGGCGTGAACAGCCGCAGCGAGTCCCAGCGCTCGCGCCACGCCTCGCCGATGCGCTCGTTCTCGTCCAGGATCACGAACGGGCGGCCCTGCTTGGCGAGGTAGTAGCCGACCGTGAGGCCGGCCTGTCCGCCCCCGATCACCACCGTCTCGTAGTGGTTGCTGCTCATGTCAGTCCTCCTTGTGCTGCGTTGGCCCATGCCGCCGACGCTACGAAGTGACGAGCGCCTCGGCATCGCTTGGACCAACCAATTCGACGCGAGGCGCTCGTGGTTATTTCTGAGCAGCCAGACCGGCTACTTCATCGCGTTGTGGACGGGCCAGAACTCCCGCTTCGGCGGCGGGCCCGGAATCCCGAGCGTCTGCAGCGCCGGGAAGAACCGCTCCTGCAAGAACCGGTTCGCAGCCTCCTCGGACTCCCAAACCTCGATCACGCGCCAGCCTCCGTTCGGGCTCGGCCCGGCGAGGTGGAAGATCCCGCCGGCCGGCTTCTCGAGGCCAAGGTGTGCGCGGATCCGCTCGTAGACCTCCTGCGAGCCCGCGGGGTTGTCGACCATCATCGCTACTGCCACGGCTTCCTCCTTTCGAAGAGGACGCTAGGGCGGAAGCAGCCGGGGCGCATCGAGCGGATCGACCAACTTCGAGACGAGCGCGTGGTCATTCCTGACCACCCAGACGCGGTTTGGCGCATCCGAAGCGGGTCGACCGGTCATTTCAGACGGACGCGTGGATGAACCACGCGTCCTGATGGTCGGCGCCGCAAGCGTCGCCTCAGCGCGTCACACGAGCTCGTGCTCGAATGCGAACGCCGTCGCCGCGGTTCGAGACGACACGCCGAGCTTGCTGAAGATGTTCTGTAGGTGGCGGGCCACGGTGTGCTCGCTGACGACGAGCTCCGAGGCGATCTCGCGGTTGGTCTTACCTGACGCGACCAGGCGCAGGACCTCGAGCTCGCGCCCGCTCAGCCCATGTGTCTCCGGTACCGCGGCGCCCGTGAGGGAGTCGAGCCGGACGAGATCGGGGGTCGCGCCGAGCTGCTCGAAGACGCTACGAACAGCATCGAACTCGAGCTCCGCGCCGTCCTCGTCGCCCAGCGCTCGGCATGCAAGCCCCACGAGCGTGCGCGCACGCGCGGCCTCGTAGGGCGCTTCGAGCTCGTCCCACACCTGCCGGGCCTGACGCAATGAGACGAGAGCAGCCTTGGCGTCGCCCTCCGTGAGATCAACGGCTCCGCGGGCATGTGCGGCGAGACCGTCCAGCATCGCGCGCTTGCTCGGCGCGGCGATCTCCGTCAGCTCGCCCGAGGCGTCGCGCGCCTCCTCGAGCTCGCCGATCTCCAGCATGATCTCCACGTAAGCCGGCAGCAGTCCGGCTCGCCGCAGAGGCTCTGTGGTCTCCGCGAGGACGCGCCGGATCGCGGCGGCGGCTGCCCCGACATCTCCCTGTGCAAGCCGCAGCAGCGCGACGCCGGGCTGTGGCTCGCGCCCGAACCGGCTCGCGTTGCGGTAGGCGGCTTCCGCTGCCTCGAAGTCACCCTGAAGACGATGGAGCTCGCCTTGCTTGTAGTACGCCTCGCCCGTCGCCGGTCGGTTCATCGCCTCCTCGGAGCGCTCACGCGCCACGTGGGCCTCCTCGAGCGCGTCTCGCCACTGTCCGTGAAGTTGCATGATCCCGGCGCGATGGGCCATGCACCGGCCCGTGAACGCGACCATCTGGGGCTGCGCTTCGCACCAGCGTGTCAACGCGCTCGTCCACTCGCGTGCGCGGCGCGCATCGAATGCTTCCTCGCAGCCGGCGATCACGCCGCAGTAGACGACGCCCGTAAAGACCGGCGACACCTCGCCGGCTGTCACTCCGACCATCGCCTCGTCGAGCAGACGTAAGCCTTCGTCCAGGCGCCCCTGCTTGATGCGGCACAGACCCTGGACGTGGACGGTGAGCGCAAAGAGATCGGCATCGCCGAAGCGCTCGGCCACGTCCGCAGCTGCCGCGGCGGTCGCGTACGCCGCGTCGAAGTCTCCCGCCATCTGTTGCTGGAACCCGACCGGCAAGAGCAGCCAGCCCTGCTCGACGCAATCCCGGCCCTCGCGCTCGACGAGCCGCTGCGCGCGGCCGAACCAGCCGCCCGCGGGGCCGATCTCGCCCTGGACTGCCAGGTTCATGCCAAGCAAGCCGGCGGTAAACGCTGCGCGCAGACGCCGGCCATCATCGAGGTGGCGATGGTGTAGACGCTCGAGGAGCGTCAGGTTGTCGTCAACCCGGCCGACCATGGACGCCGAGGTTGCGAGCAGCTCAAGGTCGTCGGCGCCTAGCTGATCAGCCTGATCCGCGGCCGAAAGGGCCGTGAACGCATCGAGCCAGGCGCGGCGCGCGTACGCTTCGCGGCCGCGTTCGAGCTCGCTGCGGGGGTCCACCTCGTTCGTGGACGGGATTATCGGTGCCGGTAGACGATCCGACCGCGCGTTAGGTCGTACGGCGACAGCTCGACCGTGATCCGGTCGCCCGGGGCGATCCGGATTCGATAACGGCGCATCTTGCCGGCCGTGTAGCCGAGCGTGTGCTGGCCGTTGTCGAGGGCGATCTTGTACATGCCGCTGCGGTACGCCTCGATGACCTCGCCCTCGAGCTCGATCTTCGCTTCCTTCTCTGCCATTGTCCTCCTCTGGGGTCGCGCGGCGTCGCGCTACGAAACCTGAACGACGTTCGTCGCCTCGGGCCCCTTCTCGCCCTGCCGGGACTCGAACTCGACCTTCGCGCCCTCCACGAGGGTCTTGAAGCCTTCGCCGCTGATCTGGGAGAAGTGGACGAACAAGTCCTTGCCGCCGTCCTCCGGCTGGATGAAGCCGTAGCCCTTCGCCTCGTTGAACCACTTCACGGTTCCGGTTGCCATGGAAACACCTCCCCTACGCACGCACGAACGAGTAGGGAAGCCACGAGCCGGCTACCGGTACACGCTCTCGTTTCGCCGTAGGCTAGCAACGCGGGCTGTCCAGCAGACCAATCGCGTCGCGGGGGCTGATATGCAGGCGCTTTCAGGCGGCCTGGACAATACCAATTTAAGGAATTGACAGACATACAACCGCCGTGGGAAGCTCCCTCGGACCGAATTGGTACGAACCAGTTGAAGGAGCGGCCATGAAAGCACTCGCACGCCTCGTCGCCGCGATGGCGACGCTGACGACGCTCGCAGTCGCGGTTCCGTTCGCGGCGGCCGGCGCGTCGAGCTCCGCGAAGGCCCACGGCAACCAGGTCGTCGGCTACTACATCGAGTGGGGCATCTACGGCCGACAGTACTTCGTCAAGAACGTCAGGACGAGCGGCTCGGCCGACAAGCTGACCGTCATCAACTATGCGTTCGGCAATGTTGCGCCAGACGCGTCCGGGAACGTCGTCTGCAAGCTCGCCGACGAGTGGGCCGACTACCAGAGGCCCACGTCGGCCGAGGAGTCCGTTGACGGCCAGGCGATCACCTGGCCGGCGCCGATCCTCGGCAACTTCCAACAGCTACAGGCACTCAAGCAGCTGTACCCAAACCTGAAGGTCAACATCTCGATCGGCGGCTGGACGTTCTCGAAGTGGTTCTCCGACGCGGCGCTGACGAAGGCATCGCGCGAGCACTTCGTCTCGTCCTGCATCGATCTGTTCATCAAGGGCAACATCCCGCCGCCTGGCTGGGGCGGCATGGGCGGCGAGGGCGCCGCGGCCGGCGTGTTCGACGGGATCGACATCGACTGGGAGTGGCCCGGCTCCGAGGGCAACGCCGGCAACATCATCCGCCCGCAGGACAAGCAGAACTACACGCGCCTGCTCGCTGAGTTCCGCAAGCAGCTCCACGCCTACGGAAAGACGACCGGCAAGAACTACTTGCTGACCGCCTTCCTGCCGGCGAGCGGGGCGAAGATCGACGCCGGGTTCGAGGTGCCCGACATCTTCGGGTTCCTCAACTTCGGCACCGTCCAGGGCTACGACTTCCACGGGACGTGGGAGTCGACGACGAACCACCAGTCGAACCTGTACACGTCGCCGGCCGATCCTTCGGTGCCGCGCTACTCGGACGACCAGGTCGTGCACGAGTACCTGAGCCGCGGCGCGCCCCCGAAGGAGATCGTGCTCGGCGCGCCGTTCTACTCGCGCGGGTGGACGGGAGTGCCGCCGGGAACGACCCACGGCCTCTACCAGTCCTCGACGGGTGCGGCTCCGGGGACGTGGGAGGCGGGCGTCGACGACTACAAGGTCGTGAAGGAGCGGCTCGCGACCGGCTTCACGCGCTACTACGACAGCGCCGCGGGAGCGGCGTGGCTCTACGACGGCACGACGTTCTGGACCTTCGACGACCCGGCGATCATGTCCGCCAAGGCTGCGTACGTCAGTGGGAACGGCCTCGGGGGGATCATGTTCTGGGAGCTCAGCGGCGACACTCCGGACGGTGAGCTGATCACCGCGATCGCGAACGGTCTCTAGGAGGCGCGGTTAGGGGCGGCCCGGCCTCGGGCCGCCCCAAGGCGCCGCTGGCGGCGCCGACCATCAGGACGCGCGGTTCATCCGCGCGTCCGTCTGAACCGACCGGTCGACCGGCCGGGAGTCAATCGAAACCGCTCTACGCCGTGCCGCGGACGGCCCAGGCGCGGGCTGTGAGCGCGATCGAACCGTCGGACGCCTGCGGCAGCCGGCCGCGGAGCAGCTCGCGGAGCTGGGCGCGGCGCTCCGGGTCGAGCGAGGCGACGTAGGCCGGAGCCGGCGCGCGGCCCTCGAGGAACGGCGTCCAGTAGTCGTCGAAGTTCGCAAAGCGGGTCGGGACGTCGATCGCGCTGGCCTCGACGTTTGTCAGGCCGGCGTCGCGGAACAGCCGCTCGAGCGGCTCGGGCTTGCAGATCGGAAAGCGGCTGCCCTCGTCGACCTCCGACCCTCGCTCGTCGACCTCGGCGGCCGCGTCCCAGAAGTAGCGGAGCATCTCCATCTTGTCCGCGTAGTCCCAGACGTAGGCGGCGACGGTGCCGCCCGGTCGCACGACGCGTCGCATCTCCGCCGCGCCGCGGGCCGTTTCGGGAACGAAGTTGAGGACGAGCCCGGCGACGGCGGCGTCGAACTCGTCGTCGTCGAACGGCAGCGCCTCGGCACCCGCTATCTCGAATCGGGCAGGGACGTCCGCGCGTGCGAACTCGACGAAGCCCTCAGCCGGGTCGACGCCGACGACCTCTGACGGGTCGCAGCGCTCGAGCACGAGGCCGGCCAGCGCTCCGGTACCGCACCCCACGTCGAGCCAGCGCCGGCCGGGCGGGACCGCGAGCCACTCGAGGAACTCCGTCGCCACCGGGCGGCTCCAGCGGCCGATGTAGCGCTCATACGCCTCAGCGTCGCCCCAGACCTCGCGTCCCTGCACCTGAGGGAGCCTACGGCGCTATCGTCGCGCCATGTGTTTTGACCTCGACTCCACGCCGCCGATTCCGGTCATCTCGGGCGCGGCCGTCTCGCACCGGGATCTCGAGCTCGAAGCGGCGGACGGGAACCGCTTCGCGGCCTTCGCGGCCGAGCCGGACGAACCGGCCGGCGCCGGCGTCGTGATCCTCCCGGACGTCCGCGGCCTGTACCGCTTCTACGAGGAGCTTGCGCTGCGTTTTGCCGAGCGCGGCATCGCGGCCGTCGCGTTCGACTACTTCGGGCGGACGGCGGGGGTCGGCAAGCGCGACGACGACTTCCGCTACCCGGACCACGTCGCGAAGACGACGGCCGAGGCCGTTCAGACCGATGTCGCGGCCGCCGTAAAGCAGGTGCGCGAGTCGGCCGACTCGGTCTTCACGGTCGGCTTCTGCTTCGGCGGCCGGCACTCGTGGCTGGCAGCCGCGAGCGGGCACGACCTCGCGGGGGCGATCGGCTTCTACGGCCGTCCCGGGCTCGGCCAGGACGGCTCGCCGGGCCCGATCCAGCGCGCCGCCGAGATGAAGGCTCCGATCCTCGGGCTGATGGGCGGCGCCGACCAGGCGATCAGCGCCGACGACGTCGCCGGGTTCGAGCGGGCGCTGACCGGCGCGGACGTCGAGCACGAGCTCGTCACGTACGACGGCGCGCCGCACAGCTTCTTCGATCGCAAGCAGGAGGAGTTCGCCGAGGCCTCGGAGGACGCCTGGCGCCGCGTGCTCGCCTTCATCCAGCGGCACCGCTGAGTGCGCCACGCGGTCTGCCTCGCGAACTTCGGCACCTACGCCGATCCGCGGGTCGTCGGGCGCGTCGCGGACGCGGCCGAGGCTGCGGGCTGGGACGGCCTGTTCGTCTCCGACCACTTGGCGTTCACGTGGGGCCCGCCGGCGGGCGATCCATGGGTGCTCCTGACGGCGGCCGCGTGCTCGACAGAGCGCCTCGTCCTCGGCACGAGCGTGACGCCGCTCGCCCGGCGACGGCCGCACCTCGTCGCGCAGACGGTGGCGACGCTCGACCTCCTGAGCGGCGGGGACCGGCTCGTCTTCGGCGCGGGTCTCGGCGGAGCTCCGAGCGAGTTCGCCAAGTTCGGCGAGCCCGACGATCCCAAAGTGCGCGCCGAGAAGCTGGACGAGGGTCTCGAGCTCCTGCAGCGGCTGTGGTCGGGCGAGGAGGTCACCCACCGCGGCCGCCACTACATCGTCGACGGCGTCAAGCTCTCGCCGGTGCCGACGGCGCCGGTCCCGATCTGGATCGGCGGCCGGAGTCCGGCGGCGCTTCGCCGGGCCGCCGGCTGGGACGGCTGGATCCCCGACACCGTCGACCCGCACGCGATCACGGTGAGCCCGGACGAGTTCGCCGACAAGCTCGACACGGTGCGCTCGTATCGCACGCGCGAGGACACGCTCGACGTGGCGTTCAACGGCTACTCGGACCGCCCAGGGGAGCCGGTGGTGCGCGAGTACGTCGACGCCGGCGCCACGTGGTGGGTCGAGAACTTCCACGACATGCGCGGCAGCCTCGACGAGGTGATGGCGCGCGTCGAGGCGGGCCCTTAGAGCGGTTCCGAAGTTGGCTCGAGCGGGTCGACTGGTCGATTCAGACGGGCGCGCGGATGAACCGCGCGCCCTGAGGTCGGCGCCGCATGCGTCGCCTTAGAGCGGAGCGGCTGAATCGCGGCGTGTCGACCGGTCATTTCAGACGGACGCGCGGATGAACCGCGCGCCCTGAGGTCGGCGCCGCAAGCGTCGGCTTAGAGCGGAGCGGCTGAATCGCGGCGTGTCGACCGGTCATTTCAGACGGACGCGCGGATGAACCGCGCGCCCTGAGGTCGGCGCCGCAAGCGTCGCCTTAGAGCTCGCTGGCCAAGCCGAAGAGCGGGAAGAGGGTCGGGTCGCCGAAGCCGGTGATCTCGGCGATCGCTTCGCCCTCGACCGTCAGCACCATGATCCCGTAGCCGCAGTACTTGCCCGTCTCGGGGTCGAGCATGTACCCGGCCGCGGCCGGTTGGCGGTTCGCGCGCGTGGCGACGACGCGGATCTGGTCGAGGGCGCCGCCCGCCGGCACGGTGGAGAAGAAGTCCGCGATCGCGCGGCGACCTCGGAAGAGCACCGGAAACGGCGGCATCGTCATCACCGCGTCCTCGCGCAAGAGCGAGACCAGGCCGGGGACGTCCACCGCTTCCCAGGCGTCCATGTAGCGGCGCAGCAGCGAGCGCTCGACCTCGTCGCTCACACACGGTCCGGTCGGGCGCAGCTTCCCTTCGACACGGCGCCGGTCGAGCGTCGCGTGTGCTCTCTGCAGCGCGCTGTTCACTCCGGCTGTCGTCGTCTCCAGCAGCGACGCCACCTCGCGGGCCGAGAAGCCGAGGACGTCGCGGAGAATCAGCACGGCGCGCTGGCGGGCCGGAAGCAGCTGGATCGAGGCGAGGAAGGCGAGCTGGACGCTCTCGCGCAGGTCGTAGCGCACAGCAGGTACCGCCTCCAGCTCGTCGAGCAGCTCGTCGGGGTACGGGGTCAGCAGCACCTCCTCTCCGTCGGGCGTCGGCTCGTACGGCACCGGCGCCGGCGGAGGTGACTCACGCTTGCTCGCGGCCCGCAGGCAGACGTTCGTCGCGATCCGGTATAGCCATGCGCGGAAGGAGCTCCGACCCTCGTAGCCGGCCAGATGACGCCAGGCGCGAAGCAGCGTCTCCTGGAAGGCGTCCTCCGCGTCGTGTAGCGAGCCGAGCATCCGGTAGCAGTGGACGTGGATCTCCCGCGCGTACGGAGCGGTGAGGCTGCGGAAGGCGGCTTCGTCACCCGCCTGCGCGGCGGTGACGAGAGCGGCCTCCGCGGTCATCAGGCTCATCTACGCCGCCGACGGAGGAGCGGCCCCGAGCTCTGTCCACGCAGGCGGAACGAAGGTCTTGCCCGGCGTCC
The DNA here is from genome assembly GCA_046724905.1 of Actinomycetota bacterium. Classification (GTDB taxonomy): domain Bacteria; phylum Actinomycetota; class Thermoleophilia; order Gaiellales; family Gaiellaceae; genus JBKOXJ01. The sequence goes on from JBKOXJ010000079.1 coordinate 10,216, forward strand.
CGCCGATCGCCAGATAGCGGAAACCCTCGCTGCCCGGGACGATCCGGCGCAGCTGCTCGATCCCGACGCGAGCCCAGACGCCCGGCTCGAGCGCACGCCGCTCGCCGTCGAGCTCGAGCGTCGCGTAGCCCGCGAGCGGGATGTAGACCTCCTCCTGGCCGGGATCGACGGCTCCGGCGGCGTGGTTGTGGTTCGGATAGCCGTCCCAGTTCGGCGGCAGGTTGAAGAGCTGCATTCCCCACGACGTGACGCCGAGCGCCGCGCGGGCGCGGACGGCCAGGCCGTCGTAGAAGGACTCCATCTCGTCGAGCGACTTCACCGTTGCGTCGATCATCTCGGCTCCTCTCGGATGAGCGGTCTCATCCGTTGAGATCCGCCGAGCGGCGCCGACTCATCGCTCTGCGTCGAGCACTGCGCGCAGCTCGCGCAGGTCGTCCTCGGACGGCTCCCAGTCGCTCGCGGCGGCGTTGGCCCGCACCTGCTCGGGCTTCGTCGCGCCGGCGATCACCGAGGCGACCGCGGGCTGTGCGAGGAGACCGCCGATCGCGACCTCGAGCAGGGTGCGGCCGCGCGCCTCGGCATAGCGCTCGAGCGCCTCGAGTCGGTCGAAGTGCTCGTCGGTCAGGTCCTCTGCGCCCAGGCGCGTTCCCTCCGGATGCGGCTCGCCGCGCCGGTACTTGCCCGTCAGGCGGCCGCTCGCGAGCGGGAAGTACGGCAGCACGCCGATTCCCAGCCGCTCGCAGGTCGGCAGGAGCTCGCGTTCTGCCTCGCGCTCGAGCAGCGAGTGGTGGTTCTGGGCGCTCACGAACCGGGCCCAGCCGCGCTCGCGCGCGATCCGGTCGGCCTCCTCGACGAGGGCGGCGTCGAAGTTCGACGAGCCCGGATAGCGGATCTTGCCCTGCTCCACGAGCTCGTTTAGCGCGCCAAGGGTCTCCTCGATCGCCGTGACGCCGTCGGGGCGGTGGTACTGGTAGAGGTCGACCCGGTCGGTCTGGAGCCGCCGGAGCGAAGCGTCGATCGCGCGGTGGATGTACTCGCGTGAGCCGCGCGCGACGTCCCTGTCCGCATCGGACATCGCGTGGCCGAACTTCGTCGCGAGCACGACCCGGTCGCGCCGGCCCTTGAGCGCCTCCCCGACGAAGGTCTCGCTGCCGCCGCGGTTGCCGTAGACGTCGGCCGTGTCGATCAGCGTGACTCCGGCCTCGAGCGCCGCGTCGACGACCGCCTTCGTGCCGGCCTGGTCGACGCGCCGGCCGAAGTTGTTCCCGCCGAGCCCGACGACCGAGACCTCGGGCCCGTCCGCACCGAGCGTCCGGTAGCGCATCGGCGAAGCCTAAGGGTAAGGACCGGCGCGCCGGCGTCACGAAGCCACGCGATGCACCTAGCGATGCTTGAAAGGAGAACGACGTGAGTGAGATCCATCCGAAGCGGGCCCTGCTGTTGCTCGTGCTTGCCGTTGGCTGCGCACTCGCCATCGGCGGGACGATCAGTCGTAGCGCCGACGCGCACACGAGCGTCCACGCCCACAAGGCGCGCTCGATCTCCGTGCGTGAGCTCGCGCTGCGGAACGACATGCGCCGGCTGTGGGAGGACCACGTGACGTGGACGCGGCTGGCGATCATCAGCCTGACGACCGGGTCGCCCGACACGGAGGCGACCGTCGCCCGGCTGCTCAAGAATCAGGACGACATTGGCGCTGCGGTCGGCCGGATCTACGGCGCCGCGGCCGGCCGACAGCTTGCGCGGTTGCTGCGGGAGCACATCACGATCGCCGCGGACCTCGTCGCGGCGGCAAAGGCAGGGAACCAACCGGCCGTGGCCACAGCGCAGAAGCGCTGGGGCGCGAACGCCGATCGGATCGCTGCGTTCCTGAGTCGCGCGAACCCGCGCGCGTGGAAACTCGGCGAGATGAAGAGGATGCTGCACGAGCACCTCGATCTCACTGCGGCCGAGGCCGTCGCGAGGCTTCAGCACAGGTGGACCGCCGACGTCGCGCTCTACGACAAGATCCACCGCCAGGCCCTGGACATGGCGGACATGCTCAGCACCGGCATCGTGCAGCAGTTCCCGCGCCGGTTCCGCTAGAGGCGCCGGCTCGACATCGGAATGCCCACATCCCCGCCCCTTGGGGTGGGGAGTGGGCATTCCACCCGCCACCCGGCGTTGACGATACCGCCAGAGCTGATACCGGTCTGTGACGCGCTCGCGTCGAATGCGTGACGATTTATCAACGCCGCGAGGTAAGAACTTCGGGCGCCGGGACACAAAGAGTGCGATGGCAACACAGCTCGCACCGGAACGCGAGGCCGGCGCAGTCACTGCCTGGCGGCGCGACCAGCTCGCCGGGGCGGGGTTCCCGCCGGCGCTGGCGGCCCGGCTAGCTGCCGACCGCCGCGCCGACCTGCACGCATTGATCGAGCTTGTCGAGCGCGGCTGCCCGCCCACCCTCGCAGCCCGAATCCTCGCCCCGCTCGACGACGAGGTGCCGGCGTGAGCGCCGTTACGCTTTCCGCCGCCATCGCGAAGCCGCTGACGGAGACCGGGACGCCCCGCCCGACGCTCGACCCCGAGTCGCGGGAGTGGCTCAACGCCCTCCGCTCCGAAGGCGCGACCCGCGACAACGGGATCGCCCGCCTCCACGCGCTGCTCCTGCGCGCGACCCGCTTCGAAGTTGCACGCCGCCGCCCGGCGCTGCCGCACCTCCGGGGAAACGAGCTCGACGACATCGCCCAAGAGGCGGCCGACGACGCCCTCGTGAGCGTGCTCGCGCGCCTCGACGACTTCCGAGGCGCCAGCCGCTTCTCGACCTGGGTCTACAAGTTCGGCCTGCTCGAGGCGGCCGTCAAGCTGCGCCGCCGCGCGTGGCAGGGGCGCGAGATCCCGCTCGAGCCGGAGACCTGGGGACTGTTCGCCAGCGCGAGTCCGAAGCCGGAGGCCGAGGTCGAGCGCTCGGAGCTCCTCGAGCTCGTCCAGAACGGCATCGAAACCGCGCTGACACCCCACCAGCGCCGCGTCCTCGTCGCCCTCGCCCTCAACGGCGTCCCGATCGACGTCCTCGCCGACCGACTCGCCACGACACGCGGCGCGCTCTACAAGACGCTGCACGACGCGAGGCAGAAGCTGCGCACCTACCTGACCGAATCCGGATTGACGCTCGAAGACTGGCTGGAGGAGACGACGTGACCGACCGCCCGGAGTTGAAGCAGGCCCTGAAGCGCCTGGTCGGCCCGAGCGAGCCCGAGCTCGGCTGCGACGAGTGCTTCGCCGAGCTCGACCGCTACGTGGAGCTCGAAGTCGCGGGCAAGGACGCCGACGCGACCATCCCCGGCATGCGGCCGCACCTCGACGGCTGCCCCGCGTGCCGCGAGGAGCACGAGAGCCTGCGCGCGCTCGTCGGCGGCGAGCAGGCGCTCTGACGTAAGACCGCCCGCCCGCCCGACACCAACGACAAGATGACCGCTACCCGCTTCCACGGCTTGACGCTGCTCACGCATCCCGGCCACGTGATGACGCCGCGGCCGGCGACCGAGGCGCTCGTCGACGAGGCGCTTCGGTGGCTCGACGGGCGGGCGCGGATCGCCGACGTCGGCACTGGATCCGGCGCGGTCGCTGTCGCGCTCGCCCAGGCCGCGCCCGAGGCCGAGATCTGGGCGACCGACGTCAGCGCCGCCGCCGTCGCGCTCGCGCAGGCGAATGTCCAAAGCCACGGTCTGACCGACCGCGTGCACGTGCGCCAAGGCGACCTGCTCGGCCCGGACCCGCCCGAGCTCGACCTGGTCGTCGCGAACCTGCCCTACCTGCCGCGTCGGCACCAGGCCCTCTATCCGGACCTGGCGAACGAGCCCGAGGAGGCCCTGTTTGCCGGCGGCGACGGGCTCGGCCCCTACCGCCGGCTCTTCGCCGCAAGTGCCGAGCGGCTCGCCCAGGACGGAGGCCTCGTCCTGCAGATCCACCGCACGATCGTCGCCGGCGGGAGGGACGAGCTCGCCGCTCTCGGCGAAGACGTCGAGCGGATCGCGGCGGAGCAGACGCCGGCGCTCGCGGTGGCCTAGCGCAACTCGGCGGGCATCAGCTCGCCGTGAGCCTCGAAGAGCTCGTCGCACGCGGCCCAGATCGCCTCGAGCGAGACGCCCTGGCCGGCCGTGCCCGGATCAAGCGCGCAGGCCTGGTAGACGAGCTCGCGCCGGCCCTCGAGGTAGGCCCGGACAGCCAGCTCGCAGACGTTCAGGTAGGTGCGATTGAGCGCGGCGAGCTGCGGCGGCAAGGCGCCGACCGCCCGCGCGCGAATCCCCGAGCCGTCCGCCGTGCACGGCACCTCGACACACGCCCCGTCGGGCACGTTCCCGATCAGCCCGTCGTTCCGGACGTTCCCGTTGAATCGGAACGCCTCGCCGGTCTCGAGCGCGTTCACGATCCCGGCGGCGTACTCCTGGCTCGGGCGGAGCTCGACCGCCTCGCCGCGCTCCAGCGCCTCGACGGTGCGCTCGAACTCTTCGAGGTTCTGCTCGCTGCGCCGCACGTACTCGTCGAGCGTGATCCGGAAGTGCTCGACCGCGGCCGGGTCTCCGAGGAACCATGGCACGTACTCGGCGGCGTGCTCGCTCGACTCCGACACGAAGTAGCCGAGCCGCCTGAACAGCTCGGCCCGGACGGTGCGCCCCAGGCCGTCGGGATCGGCCTCGATCGCAGCTGCAAGTCGCGGATAGAGATCCTCGCCGGCGCGGGTCGCGAGCCGCAGGTAGAACGCCTGGTGGTTGACGCCGGCAGCCTCGTAGTCGAGCTCGGCCTCGTCGACGCCGAGCAGGTCGGCCAACTGTCGCGCCGTTCCCTGGACAGAGTGGCACAGCCCGACAACGCGCTCCTGAGGCGTGCCCGCGAAGACCGCCCAGCAGAGCATTGCCATCGGGTTCGTGTAGTTGAGCAGCCACGCGTCCGGACAGAGCTCGGCCATCTCGCGCGCCGTGCCGCAGATCACCGGGAAGGTCCGGAGCGCCCGGAAGACGCCGCCGAGCCCGAGCGTGTCGGCGATCGTCGCACGGATCCCGTACCGCTTCGGGATCTCGAAGTCGCGTACCGTCGCCTCGTGCCCGCCGACCTGGACGGTGAAGAGGACGTAGTCGGCGCCCGCGAGCGCCTCGCGCCGTTCGAGCGTCCCCGCGACGCGCGGCTCGGACCCACGCGCTTCGGCAACATGCCGCACCATCGCGCACGCCGCGTCGAGCCGCCGCGGGTCGATGTCGTGGAGCGCGAGCTCGAGGTCGTCGCGCAAGGCCGGAAAGCCGAGCAGGTCGCCCACCAGCGTCTTCGTGAACTCAACGGAGCCGGCGCCGATGAAGGCGATCCGAGGCACGCGGCCCGGCTACTGCGCAACGTGGATGTTCAGCTGGGCGCTGCCGACCGCGCCCATGAGGCGCAGCCAGAGCGGCATGTACATCTCGGTCCCGCGCGCCGCCTCGATGCCGCCCAGGTCGAGCACGCGCTCGCGCGGCCAACCGAAGCTCACCAGCAGCTCGGTCACCCGCTCCTTCGCCTCCGCGTCCTCGCCGCAGACGAAGACGTCGTGCTCGCCCGGAACGCGTCCCGGATCGACCATCACCTCATGGTTGACCGTGTTCAGCGTCTTGACGACGCGGGCGTCGAACCGCCGCTGGATCTGCTCGCCGAGCGAGTCGTCGTTGCAGACGCTCAGCGTCGGGGGCCTCCCCTTCGAGAAGTCGAGCGGGTTCGCAACGTCGACGAGGACCTTGCCCCGGAGGGCATCCTCGCCCGCCTGCTCGAGCGCCTGCAGCGACACGGCGCCGCCCGTGCAGTTGAAGACGAGCTCGCCGAACTCCGCGGCGTCGGCGAAGGTCCCGTGCCGCCGCTCGCCCCCGCGCGACGCCCACTCGGCCGCCTTCTCGTTCGCGGCATCCCGCGCCCCCATAAAGACCGCGTGACCGAGCTCCGCGAGCTTCGTCGCGATCGAGTTACCGACCATGCCCGTCCCGAGAACGCCGATCCGCATCGCGTCTAGGGCCAGAGCGGAGATCTCGGCTCGAGGCTCTCGAGGCCCCGCCAGTCGTCCCGGATCGGCGCGAAGACGTCGATCACGACCGCACCGTCGGGCCCGGCGACCGCCTCGTGCGAGGTGTTCGCCGGGATCCGCCACGTCCCGCCCGGACCGAGCTCGCGGCGTTCATCCCCGACCCGGAAGTCCATCGAACCGCGCAGGACGATGCCGAGCTGCTCGTTCTCGTGCTGGTGGTCGGCGACGACCGCGCCAGGGTCGAGCTCGACGATGCTCATCGTGAGCCGCTCGCCGTGGACGGAGCGGGACGCGATCCGGTCCCAGATCTGCTGCGGAGCCATGTCCGCGAGGTCGCCGAAGGCGCTCAAGGCGCCATCGTACGTTCCGGAATGACCGAGGGGCGCCGCTGCGGCGACGGCGCCCCTGGTCTCCCTCCCCCGCTTTGCGGCCGCCTTAGCAGCCGAGGACGCCGCGAATGCGCGTGCCGTCCGCGACGAGCCGGTCGGCCTGCTCGGCCGTCAGCCGCTTGCCGCTCTCCTTCGAGACGGCCGAGATGAAGTCGGCGAGGCCGCCGCAGACGGCGTTCGTCCGATCCGTGGCGAGCTGCTTGCGCGTGTCGTCGACCTGGGCGAGCAGCCGCGTCTTCAGCGTGTCGTCGATGCTCAGCGAGTCCACGAGAGCGCGGAGGTCGACGAGCTGCTCGTCAGGGCCCTTGACGTGGACGCCGAAGGTCGCGGTGCCCGTGTTCCCGGCGTTGTCCGTGGCGCTGCAGGTCACGGTCGTGTCGCCGATCGCGAAGGTCGAGCCTGACGCCGGCGTGCACTGCGGCGCGATCTCGCCGCTGACCCGGTCGGTCGCCGTCGCCGAGTACGTCACGCTCACACCCGTGGGTGCAACGGCGTCGACGACGATCGTCGCCGGAACGCTGAGGTCCGGCGCCGTCGTGTCGACGACCCTGACCACGAAGCCCTTCGTGACCCGGTTGCCGTAGGAGTCGCTCGTCGAGCAGATCACCTTCGTCGTTCCGAGCGGGAACAAGCTGCCCGACTTCGGCGTGCAGGACACCGGCAGCGGCGTCCCGTTGTAGTCGGTCGCCGTCGCGCTCCACTTCACGAGCGCCCCGGTCGGACGCGTGGCCTCGGCCGTGATGCTCGCCGGCAGCATCAGCGTCGGCGGCGGGATGCTCCCGACCGTGATCGTGAACCCGTGCGCGGCGCTGTTCCCGGAGGCGTCGTAGGCCGTCGCGTCGACGTAGTACACGCCCGGCTCCAGTACCGAGGTGTCGAGCGTCACGTCGTACGGAGGCGCCTGCGACTCGCCGATGAACGACGGCTCGACACCGCTGGGGTCGTTCGGCTCGATCCTGTAGACGACCCGGTCGACAGCCTCGTCGTCGGACGCGTCGGACATGAACGTCACAGTGCCCGTCACCTGCGCGCCGGGCTCCGGCGACCACATCGTCACGCTCGGCGAGGTGACGTCGCCGGTGTCGACCGCGGTCCGCCAGCTGAGCTGGACGTCGCCGTACTCCCCGTTCTGGCCGTCGACGGCGATGAGGTAGGTCTCACCAGGCTTCACCTGGAGCTCGAGCCGGCTCCAGGTCGTCCACGGGTTGAGATTCGGCAGATACCACCCGTGCCCGTAGAACTGACCCGCGTACTCCGTGTACGCCCGCAGCGACGTGTCGAAGGAGCTGCCCTGCGTCGTGAAGATCGCCGTCCCGGCCGCAGGCGCCGTCCAGCTGTACCAGATCGAGTGGCCGCCGGTGTTCGCGCCGCCCGAGCCGTCGTGGTTCGGCTCGTTGGGCTCGACCGTCGCGCCGACCGTGGACGCCGTCAGGCTCCCGGACTCGCCCGAGATCGTCTCCGCCTCGGCGATGTAGTCGTTCGAGGGCCCGGTCGCGTCGTACGCCCACGAGAGCGTGAACGGCCCGGTGCCGCCGCCGACGCCGTCGACCGAGACGCGGTACTCGCTCCCCTGGTAGGTCTGGATGCTCGACGAGCCGACGCCGGACGAGACCATGAAGGCATTGCTCGTCTCCGTCCCGGTGAAGATCGAGACGCGAGGCGTGAAGCCCTCGCCGACGGCCGTGAACGTCACGTTCGCCGACCGGCCGGCCGTCCAGGAGTACCAGACGGTGTGCTCGGCCCCGTTGGGGTTGTACGGCTCGTCCCACTGCGTCGTGGCGTTCACGTTCGTGCCGGTGACGCTCCCGCTCGTGCCGGAGAGCGGCTGTGCGCCGTACCAGCCGTCGTTCGCGGGCGCGGGAGGCGGCGGTGGAGGCTTCGGCGCCGACGTGAAGGTCAGGTTCGCCGGCGTCGAGTCGACGGCGCCGGTCGAGTCGACAGCGCGAACCTCGAACGTGTGCGTCCCCGCCGGCAGGCCGCGGTAGTTGACCGGCGAGACGCACGCCGCGAACTCCTCGGTGTCGAGCCGGCACTGGAACGTCGCGTCCGCGACGTCCGAGATGAACCAGAAGTCGGCGTTGTCGTCGTAGATGTCGTAGTTGTTGATCACCGTCTCCGGCTCGGTCCCAGCGGTACCCACCGAGGCGGCGAGGCCCAGCACGGTCAAGACGATCGCGGTGACCGCGACGCCCAGCCGGCGGGCAAAGCTCGTTCGCAGCAGCATTCAGACCCCTTGTCTCGATCCCTCCCTCGACGCCGAGACACCTCGGCGGAGCCGACTCCCCTCGCCGGCGCGCGGCAGGGTAGCAGGCTTTTTCTCGGCTAGCCGGGCGTCTTCACGCCGGCCCGCAGCATCTCGATCGCCTTCTCGACGCGGCGCCGGCGCGTCTCCTCGCGCTTGGCCTCGGCGACCCAGCGCGCGTACTCCTTGCGGTGCGTGAACGAGAGCGCTTCGAAGCTCGGCCCGAGCCCCGCCGCGGCGAGCGCCTCGTGGAGCTCGGCGGGCACGTCGACCTCGCGCGACTCCTCGTCGCGTTCGAGCTCGATCGTGAGGGTGTCCCCGTCGCCGATCCCTGCCGCGTCGCGCTGCTGGCGGTTGAAGCCGAGGTAGTACGTCTCCCCGTACTTCGCGATCCGGCTCCGGAAGGGGTGACCGTTCACGGTCCCGCGCACGGGCGCTCGCGCCTCCCCGAAGACCGCCGGCACGTCGAGCGGAACCTCGACCAGATGCCCGCCGCGCTCGCCCCGCCGAAGGACAGCCTCGAAGCGCTGCACAGAGCGATCCTGGTTCTCGATACTGAACGCCATGGAGATCCCGGAGGTCACCTGCGACGAGCTCCGGCGCCGACTTGACAACGGCGACGAGCTCGTGATCGTGGACGCGCTCTCGCCGCTGTCGTTCGCGCACTCCCGCTTGCCCGGCGCCGTCAACATCCCACCGGAGCGCGTCGACGAGCTGGCACCACGCCGGATTCCGGACCGAGCCGCCGAGGTCGTCGTCTACTGCATGAGCCACGACTGCGACGCGTCCGTGGAGACGGCGGAGCGGCTGCGCGAGCTCGGCTACAGGAACGTCCTCCACTTCGCGGGCGGCAAGCGCGAGTGGCGGGAAGCCGGCCTCCCGCTCGAGACGGGCAGTCAGGTCCGAATCGGCCGTCGGGCGTAGAGGCGGTTGGAACGAACTCGAGCGGTTCGACCGGTCAGTTCAGACGGACGCACGGGCAAAGCCCGCACGTCCTGATGGGCGGCGCCGCAAGCGTCGCCTAAGCCGGCACCGCCTTCCCCGGGTTGAGGATCCCCAGCGGATCGAAGGCCTGCTTCAGCACGCGCAGCCAAGGGACGAGGTCGCCGTGCTCGCGCTCCAGGTAGCCGAGCTTGCCGATCCCGATCCCGTGCTCGCCCGTGCAGGTGCCGCCGCGCTCGAGCGCCCAGTCTACGATCGCCGCGTTGAGGCGCTCCGCGCGCTCGAGCTCGCTCGGGTCGCCGGGATCGAGCATGAACAGCACGTGGTAGTTGCCGTCACCGGCGTGCGCGACGATCGCGGCGTCGAGGCCGAGCTCCTCGACCAGACCGCGCGCGTGCGCGACCGCGCCGGGCAGCTCCGAGACCGGCACGCAGACGTCGGTCGACTTGTGCTCCTTGCCGACCGAGCCGTGCAGGAGCGCGAACAGGACGTGGTGCCGCGCCTCCCAGAGCCGCGTCCGCGCCTCGGCCTCCCGCTCGACCTGGATCTCGGTACAGCCTTCCGCGGCGGCGAGCTCCTGCGCGGCCTCGAGGTCGCCCGCGACGCCCGCCTCCGAGCCCGCCAGCTCGAGGAAGAGGCTCGCCGCCTCCTCGTAGGCCGTGCCCTTGAAGGCGTTGACCGCGGCGATCGTCGGCCCGTCGAGCAGCTCGAGCCGCGTGACTCCGACGCCGGCCCCGGCGATCGCAGCAGCGCACCGGCAGGCGGCCTCGAGCGACGGGAACGGCGCCCGAGCCGCTATCACGTGCTCCGGGATCCCGTACAGCCGCAGCGTCAGCTCGGTGATCACGCCGAGCGTGCCCTCCGAGCCGATGAACAGCGCCCGCAGGTCGTAGCCCGCCGAGGTCTTGGCCGTGCGGCTGCCGGGCCGGATCACCGTCCCGTCTGCGAGCACCACCTCGAGCGCGAGCACGTTCGACCGCATGCCGCCGTAGCGGACGGTGGTCGTCCCGCTCGCGTTGGTCGCGGCCATGCCGCCGAGTGACGCGTCGGCGCCCGGATCGACGGGGAACCACAGGCCCTCGCGGCCCGCGGCGGCATTGAGCGCGCTGCGCAGGACGCCGGGCTCGACGATGGCATAGAAATCCTCCGGCCGCACCTCGACGATCCGGTCCATGCGCGTGAGGTCGAGCGAGATGCCTCCGCGCACCGGGATCACGTGGCCCTCGAGACTCGTGCCGGTGCCGTAGGGCACGACCGGGACGCGCTCGCGGCTCGCGAGCCGGAGGACCGCTGCAACCTCCTCGGTCGAGGCGGCGAAGACGACCACGTCGGGCCGGTGGGCCGCGTGGTGCGTGAGGTCGTGTCCGTGCTCGTCGAGCACCGAGTCGCTCACGCTGACGCGGAACTCGTCCCCGATCAGCGACAGCAGCTCGGAACGAAGGTCGGCGCTCATTCGAGCGCCGAGGCTATCCCGGATCAGTGAGTGGCGGCCGGGGCGCCGCGGCCCTGCTCGACGAGCCGGCATACGTGGACGAGCATCTGCCAGTTCGTCTTGTCGACCGGCACGACGCGGAGCGAGTTGCACTCGGCCGCCAGTAGCGGCGTCAGATACGCGGAGAAGAGGACGATCGAGCGCACCTCGGCGCCCTGCTCGAGCAGCCGGTGCGCAGCCACGAGCCCCGTCGTGCGCGGCATGTTGTGATCGAGGACGACGAGGTCGAACAGCTCCTCGTCACACCGAATGAGGGCCTCCTCCGCCGAGCCGGCCTGCTCGACGTCCCAGCCTTCGGCGCTGAGGACGGCGTCCAGCATCTCGCAGATCTCCGGCTCGTCGTCGACGACGAGGATGCGAAGCGGCTCTTCGTAGGCGCGGCCCGGCATTGCGACTTCCACTCTCACGTTGGTCGCTCCACGCCCTCGCCGCACTCCCTCGAACGAGGGAATGGCGCTCAGCGCGCGGCAGCGCGTCCGGGACTCATGTCAACGACGCCCGGTGCCGACAGTAGTCGAGGAGAGCCGCCGACCGTGACCGACATGCAGACCGCCGCCAAGACCGGCTTCCGGCGCGAGCCCGTGCTGGGCCGCGAGGAGTTCCTCGGCCGGCTGATCGGCCGCCTGCCCGCGGTCGTGTGGACGACCGACGCCGACCTGCGCTTCACGTTCATCGAAGGCGCCGCGCTGGAGCAGCTCGGGCTCCGGCCCGGCCAGCTGCTCGGCCTGCCGCTGCCGGCTCTGTCGGATGCCGAGGAAGCAGCGCTGACGACGATTCGCCGCGCGCTCGGCGGCGAGCCGGGACACTTTGAGGTCACCTGGCGCGGCCGGCGCTTCAACGGACACGTCGAGCCGCTCCGCGACGTGACCGGCGCCGTCGTCGGCACGGCGGGCTTCGCGATCGACCAGACCGAGCTGATCCAGAGCCAGGAGCGACTGCGCCAGGGACAGAAGATGGAGGCGGTCGGCCAGCTCGCGGGCGGCATCGCCCACGACATGAACAACCTGCTGATGGTGATCCTCAGCTACGCCGAGTTCCTCCGGGGCCACACCGAGCTGGACGAGGACGGTCAGCGCCAGGCCGAGGAGATCCACCGCGCCGCCGAGAGCGCGCGATCGCTGATCCGGCAGCTCCTGGCCTTCAGCCGGCGACAGGTGCTGCAGCCGAAGGTGCTCGACCTGAACGAGGTCGTCGCCGAGCACGACGAGCTGCTCCGCCGGCTGATCGGCTCGCACATCGAGTTCGTGACGAAGCTCGACCTCGAGCTCGGCGCGGTCGAGGCGGACCCCGGCCAGCTCACGCAGGTGCTGATGAATCTCGTGATCAACGCGCGCGACGCGATGCAGAACGGCGGGCGGCTCGAGATCGAGACGCGCAACGTCACCCTAGACCGCCCGTACGCCGAGCGCGCGGTGGTCATGCCTCCGGGCGATTACGTCCTGCTCGCCGTCAGCGACAC
>JBKOXJ010000094.1:0-6594 GCA_046724905.1 Actinomycetota bacterium
GTTCCACGCCGTAGACTCGCTCGAGCCAGACGTTCTTCTCTGCGAGCGCGACCTCGATCTTCTGGCGGAGGATCTTCGGTTCGAGCAGGTCCTGGACGCGGATGCCGAGACGCGACGCCTTGTCGGCGTAAGCCGGGCCGATTCCGCGCCGCGTGGTGCCGATCTGGAGGCGCCCGAGGCGACGCTCGCTGGCCTGGTCGAGTGCGACGTGCCACGGCATCACGAGGTGGGCGTTCCCGGAGACGCGGATCAGCTCGGTCGAGATCCCGCGGCCCTCGAGGTCGTCGAGCTCGGCGACGAACACCTCGGGGTCGACGACGCACCCCGCGCCGAGCACGCACTCCTTGCCCGCGACGACGCCTGAGGGGACATGGCGGAACTTGAACGTCTCGCCGTTGGCGACGATCGTGTGGCCGGCGTTCGGTCCGCCCTGGTACCGGCAGACGAGGTCGGCGTGCTGGCTCAGGAGGTCGACGATCTTCCCCTTGCCCTCGTCGCCCCACTGGGCACCGACAATCACGGTCGCGGGCACGGGAGGAAAGTGTGCCTGAGCGGGGTGTCGGCTAACGGATCGCGCTCGTCGGGATCGCGCGGAGCACGCGGATCGCGTGGCCACGGCGGCAGGTGACCCTGCCGTGGTCGCTCTCGAGCTGCAGGGTCCCTTCCACGGTCGAGCCCAGGTAGCCGCGGCTCGGCAGCGAGCGCTCGGCGCAGGCCTCGCACACGGCGATGAACGACGTAGCCCGGGGCGGAATGCAGATCGTCTGCTCGTACATGGGCGACTCCTATGCTGCTTGTGGTGCGGATGCGAGGTCGGCGAACTTCGCGTAGCGCTTGAGAAAGGACAACTTGATCGAGTCGGTCGGGCCGTTCCGGTGCTTCGCGAGGTGGATCTCGGCGAGCCCCTGCTGGTCCGAGTCCTCGTTGTAGTACTCGTCGCGGTAGATGAAGAGGACGAGGTCCGCGTCCTGCTCGATGCTGCCGCTCTCACGCAGGTCGGAGAGGATCGGGCGCTTGTCGTGCCGCTGCTCCACGGCCCGGGAGAGCTGCGACATCGCGAGGATCGGCACGTCGAGGTCGCGCGCGAGGACTTTGAGGTTGCGCGAGATCTGCGACACCTCCTGGACCCGGTTCTCGACGGTCGAGCCGGACGTCATCAGCTGGAGGTAGTCGACGACGATCAGGCCGAGGTTCGGCTCCCGCGACTTGAGCCGCCGCGCCTTGGCCCGGATCTCCATCATCGTGATCGAGCCCGTGTCGTCGACGTAGACCGGGGCCTTCGCGAGCTTGTCGCACGCCGCGGTCAGCCGCGGCCAGTCCTCGGCCGCGAGCTTCCCGGTTCGCAGCCGCTGCGATTCGACCTTCGCCTCGCTGCACATCAGGCGCTGCGTGACCTCGGCCTTCGACATCTCGAGCGTGAACAGCGCGACCGGCACCTCGTGGCGTACGGCCAGGTTCGCCGCGATGCAGAGGCCGAGCGCCGACTTCCCCATGCTCGGCCGGGCCGCGACGATCACGAGGTTCCCGGGCTGGAAGCCGGAGGTCAGCCGGTCGAGGTCGCGGAAGCCCGACGCCACGCCGGTGACGTCGGCGCCTGCCTCGTAGAGGGCGGTGATCCGCTCGAAGCTGTCCTTGAGCAGCTCCTCGATGTGGCTGAACTCGCTCGTGACCCGGCTCTGGGAGAGCTCGAACAGCACCTGCTCGGCGCGGTCGACGAGCTCCTCGGTTGGGCCCGGCCGCTCCCAGCCGAGACGCGCGATCTCGGCGCCGGTCCGGATCAGGCCGCGGAGCGTCGCCATTTCCCGCACGATCCGGGCGTAGTGCGACGCGTTCGCGGTTGCGGGGACGAGAGCGGCGAGCTCGTGGATCCGGCTGCGGCCACCGACCTCCTCGAGCTCGCCGCGCTCTTCGAGCTCGTCGACGAGGGTAATCGCGTCGACGGGCTCGCCGCGGGCGTATAGGCCTACCGCCGCGAGGTAGATCCTCGCGTGGCTCTCACGGTAGTAATCGCCCGCATCGAGGATCTCGCTGACAGCCCCGATCGCGCCTGGGGAGAGGAGCATCGCCCCGAGGACCGACTCCTCGGCCTCGAGGTTTTGCGGCGGCACCGGGGCGGTCGACGAGGACTGGGCGACCTGAGCCACAGCCGCATTCAACGCGTCTCTTCCGGCGTCCTTCAAGGGGGTGGAAAGAGCGGCGTCCGCAGCGGCCGGAAGTCGCGATATGCAGGTAATACGAACATACGTTCGTAGGATTATCCACACGAATCACGTGGTTGTCCACCGTCTCATCCAGACAGCCACACGCTGAATTTCGCGCTCCAAGCGTGAAATTCAGATGCCGCTTCCACAGCCCGGCGCGGGTCTGTGGATCCCGGCGGTGACTGGGCCCTTAGCCCTCCGCGCGCTCGGCGACGGCCGGACTCTCCGAGGGCGTCTCCGCTCCCCCTTCCTCGCCCTCTTCGGGCTCGGGCTCCTCGAGCTCGGCCTCCACGGCCGCCTCTGCCTCGGCGTGCGCAGCCTCTGCCGCCTCGGCCTCGGCCTGCTCCGCCGCCTGCTCGGCCGCCTCCAGCGCCTGGAGCTCCTCCTCGGGCGGCAGCTCGCCGCCTTCGGGAACGACGAGCGTTCGCAGCTCGACCGTCACGTCGGTGAAGAGCTCCACCGGCACCGTGTGGCGCCCGATCCGCTTGATCGGCTCGTGGAGGTCGACCTTCCGCCGGTCGACGCGCACCTTGTGCGTATTCCAGAGCGCATCGGCGACGTCGGTCGCCGTCACCGAGCCGAAGAGCGAGCCGGTTGGGCCGGCCTTGACGTCGAAGCGGAGCTCGGCGCCGGCGAGCCGGTCGGCAATCTGCTGCGCCTGCTCGAAGCTTTCGGCCTGCTGGCGCGCGAGCCGCTCCTCTCGCTTCTGCAGCTCGGCGACGCGCCCCGGCGAGGCCTCCTCGGCGAGGCGACGCGGCAACAGGTAGTTGCGTGCGTAGCCGCGTGCGACGCTGACGACGTCGCCCCGGAGGCCGAGCTTGTCGACGTCCTGCAGCAGGATCACGTCCACTAGCGGCGGTCCTCCGCGACGTACGGGAGCAGCGCCATCTCGCGCGCCCGCTTGACGGCGATCGCGACCTGGTTCTGGTGCCGGCGGCACGCGCCCGTGATCCGGCGCGACCGGATCTTGCCCTTCTCCGAGATGTAGCGTCGGAGCTGGTTGGCGTTCTTGTAGTCGACCTCCTCGACCTTTTCCTTGCAGAAGAAGCAGCTCTTCCGCCGCGAAGGGCCGGTCGAAGGAGCCTGGCGTCTGCGCTGTCTGTCCTTCTGGGCCATCGGCGTCCCCTAGAACGGGATGTCGTCGTCGGCGCCGCCCTGGCCGAAGTCGGCGTCCTGGCCGCCCGCACCGGCCGGGACGAACTGGCGCTCGCCGCCCTCGGCGTCGGCGCGGCTGCCGAGGAACTGGACCGTGTCGGCGATGATCTCGACTGCCTGCCGCTTGGAGCCGTCCTGCGCCTCCCACTCGCGCCAGTCGAGCCGGCCGTCGACCGCAACCGGGCGACCCTTGCTCAGGAACTGCGCGCAGCTCTCGCCCTGATTGCCCCACACGGTCACGTCGAAGTAGTTCGGCTTGTCGCCCCACTCGCCGGTCTGCGCGTCCTTCTGGCGCGTGTTCACGGCGATGCGGAGCTTGCAGACGGCGGTGCCGTTCGGGGTGTGCCGCAGCTCCGGATCCTTGGTCAGGTTTCCGACGAGCACGACGCGGTTGATGTTGGCCATGTTGCCTCCCTAGAAAACGATTGTTCGTAAGCTTACTCGGCCGGCTGGACGGACTCCTCGGCGGCGACCGGCGGGGGCGGCGGCGTCGCGGCCGCGCCCTGGACGCGGCGGACGGCGAGATGGCGCATGACGCCGTCCGTGATCTTGAGGACGCGCGAGATCTCGTCGAGCGTCGCCGCGTCGCACTCGAACGTGAGCAGGTGGTACGCGCCTTCGCCCTTGTGCTGGATCTCGTAGGCGAGCCGGCGTCGTCCCCACGGGGCGTGGGCGTCCCAGCTGCCGCCGTTGCGCTCCACGAGCTCGCGCACCCGGCCGACGATCGCGTTCTGGCGCTCGTCCGGGAGCTCCGGGTCGAGCATGAGCAGGATCTCGTACGCAGTCACGTTCCCGACGTCCCTCCTTCCTTCGGTCTCAGGCGGCCCAGCCGGCAGGCGCCGCTCGGGACGACGGCGCGAGGCGGGGCAGGAAGCCGGCGGAGTGTAGCATCGGCCGCGTGAGGGGCAGGCTCGCGTGGGTTGCCGGCGGGATCGGCGTCGCGACGGCAGTCGTTTACCGCGCGCTGAAGCCGAAGCGCGAGCATCCGGCGCCGCCGGGGCCCGCGCCCGACCCGCGTGCGGAGGCGCTTCGCGACCGCATCGAGGAGTCGCGCACGGTGGTGGAGGAGCGCGAGGAGTTCGAGTCGGCCGAGACGGCGGTCGACCAGGCCGATCCGGGCGAGCTCGACGAACGGCGCCGGCACGTCCACGAGCGCGGACAGGCGGCGCTCGACCGGATGCGGAGCTACACCGACGAGGGCTAGACAAACGCCGTCGCGCCGGCGGCGAGGCCCGCGGCGACGCGCTGCTGGTACCGCGCCGAGCGGAGCGCACGCCCCTCCGCCGGATTCGTGAGGAAGCCGGTCTCGACGAGCACGACGGGCACGTTGGCCCAGTTGAAGCCCGTGAGGTCCGAGCGCTGCACGAGGCCGAGGTCCCGGGCGCCCGTCGCGCGGACGAGGGAGCGTTGGACGAGCCGGGCCGCGCGCAGGCTCGGCCGGTAGACGTCGTCGGTCCAGCCGCGGTGCCACGCGGGATAGAGCGTCTTGGCGCCGTGCTCGGAGCGATTGCTCGAGCCGTCGGCGTGGATGCGCAGCATCAGGGCCGCCTTGCGGGCGTTGCAGAACTGCGCGCGCGAGATGTTCCCTCCCTCGTAGCCGGGCCCGTTGCGGGTCATCGCGACGCGGAACCCACGCCGAAGCAGCAGCGCCCGTGTCCGCCGTGCGATCGCGATCACGACCCGCTCCTCGCCCGCCGTCCCGCCCGAGTCCTTGATCTTGAGCACGTGCGAGCCGGGGCCGATCGGCTCGCGCTGCGACGCTACAGCTGAGTCCGTGCCGTGCCCGGGATCGAGGCAGATCAGCGCGGCGGCGGCGACAGTCTCGACGATCACGCCTCAAGCACCTCCTCGAGCGCCTGGACGAGGCGGTCGTCCTCGTCCGGAAGCCGGACGGTGACGCGAATCGCGTCCGCGAGCGGCCGCACGATCAGGCCTCGCGCGAGCAGGGCGTCGTACGCATGGGTCGCATCCGCGAGCGGGAGGTAGAGGAAGTTCCCGCTCGAGGGCGGCGGGTCGAGCCCGAGCCCGCGAAGCCGGTCGGCGAGCCGCTCGCGTTCCTCGACCACCGGCCCGACGTCGGGCGGCCGCGCGAGCGCCGCGACGGCGAGCGCGGCTGAGAGCGTCGAGACCTGCACCGGCGCCTGGCGGGCGCGGAGCTCGGCCGCCGTCTCCGTGTCGGCAAGCGCGTAGCCGACGCGGGCCGCAGCGAGCCCGAAGGCCTTGGAGAACGTCCGGATGACGACGACTCCGTCCTCCAGGAGGCGCGCTGCCGAGTCGCCCGCGTACTCGAAGTACGCCTCGTCCACGACGAGCGGCCGCGCGTCCGGGATCGGACCGAGCGCTCCGGTCGGATTGTGCGGGCGGCAGCAGAACGTCACCACTGGGTCGGCGTCGCCGATCTCCGCCCCGGCGAGCCAGCCTGCGAGCGGCAGCAGCGGGTAGGTCGGCTGGTCGAGCACGGCGACGCGATCACCGGGTCCCGCGAACGCACGGCCGCAGAGGAGCAGCAGGTCGTCGGCCCCTGCGCCGAGGACGATCTGCTCGGGCGCGACGTCGGCGTAGCGCGCGATCGCCGCCAGCAGGTTGGTCAGGCCGCCGTGCGCATAGGAGTTGACCGTGGCGAGAGCCGCCGCGACCGTGTCGGGCCGCGCGACCGACGGCGGGCGCGGCGACGTGTTGCCGTCGAAGCGCAGAACCTTCTCGGGAGCGATCCCCGCGACCCGCGCGGCCTCGGCCGTCGAGATCGCCCACTGCGCAGGCGTCAATGCCGCTGGGAGAGCGCGCACTCGGCGAATCTATCCGCGGTGCGCGAGGATCCGCCCGTGGATGTGACCGTCATCGGCTGCGGCGTAATCGGGCTCACGAGCGCGCTCCGGCTCCAGGAGGCCGGCTTTCGCGTGCGCGTCTGGGCGGCCGAGCCGCCGGAGCGGACGACGTCGGCCGTCGCGGCCGCGGTCTGGTACGCGTACCACGCCTTTCCGCGCGAGCGTGTGCTCGCCTGGGCGGCTCGATCGCGCGAGGTCTACGCCGAGCTCGCGCCGGATCCGGCGAGCGGCGTCTCGATCGCGGCGGGCGTCGATGTCGTGCGCGGCGACGGCGATGCGTGGCAGGAGGCAGCCGGCGGGAGGCGCTGCCGCCCCGACGAGCTCCCGCCCGGCTGCCCGGACGGCTGGGTCATGACCGTGCCGCTCGTCGAAACCCCGATCTTCCTGCCCTACCTGCTCGAGCGACTCCAGGC
>JBKOXJ010000169.1:0-5454 GCA_046724905.1 Actinomycetota bacterium
GCAGAGGGTCTCGAGGTCGTCAGGGTCCATCTGGTTGTCTGCGGCCATCACGGCGGTGACGTCGATCGCCTCGTCGATCGCGCGCTTGTAGCCGGTCACGATCGCGGCGCCCACGCCCTGGTTCCGTTCGTGTTCGATCACGTCGACGCGCGGGTCGCCGACGGCGCGGGCCCGCTCGGCGGTCGCGTCGCGCGACGCGTCGTCCACGACGATGATCCGATCGACGAAAGCCGGGACGCCGGCGATCGTCTCCGGGAGCAGCCGCTCCTCGTCGTAGGCCGGGATGACGACCGCGACCCGCTTGCCCTCGATCATTCCGCGACTGACGTTATCGGGCGTGTCGGGCGAACCTTCAGCCGCGCCCAGTGCACTGCCGGGATGCCGGGCACGACGGCCGCGACGAAGTTGACGGCGTGCAGCACGACGGCGCACGGGAGCGCCTCCGACTCCGGGACGTCGTAGGCGCGGAGAGCGACGACCACAGCGGCCTCGAACACTCCGACCGACGAGGGCCCGGCCGGCAGGATCAGCGCGAGCCCGGTGGCCGCGAGCACGAGCACGCCCGCGACCGGCGACAACCCGAGCTCGAACGCCTCCAGGACGCACCAGAACGAGAAGCTGATCACCACCCAGCCGAGCGTCGTCCAGGCGAACCCGGCCACGGCGAGCCTCAGTCGGCGCAGGCCCGCGAGCCCGTGGGTCAGGTTGGCGGCGGCGCGCTCGAGCGCCTCCGCCGGCAGGTAGGGCAACCGGGCCGCCAGCCGTGCAAGAGACGCAATGGGACGCTCTCCGTACACGGCGAGGATTGCGACAACGACGAGCAGTCCGGCCGCGAGCATGGCCGCGAGGACCGCCGCGGCGCGAAGCCAGGTGACCGCCGGCAGCCAGGGCGACACCACGAAGAGGAGCATGAGAAGCGACAGCACGTCGAAGGCCCGCTCGACGGCAGCTGTCCCGAGCGCCTCGGCCATCGGGACGGCCGTGCGGCGGTTGAGCGCCACGATGCGGGCCGGCTCTCCCGCGCGCAGGGGCAGGACGTTGTTGAAGAGCTGCCCGACGAGCAACGCTCCGACCACCGGCGGCAGGCGCGGCCGCGTCTCCGGCGCGAAGAGCGAGTGCCAGCGCACCGCCCGAATGAAGATCCCAAGCGCGAGCAGCGCGAACGAGGGGAGAAGCCACCAGAGCTGCGCGGACTTGAGCGCCTCCCAGGCCACTGCAGGATGGACGCCGCGAACGGCCAGGTAGCCGAAGACGACGGTGACGAGGACGGCGACCGCGACGAGCGCGGGACGGCGCACCTTATTGCGACGTGGCAGCCCGGCGGCGGGCAAGCGGATCCCAGACCAGGGCCGCGATGGTCCCGAGCAGCAGCCCGAGGGCGCCGCCGACGATGACCGAGTTCCGCCGGCTCCGAGCGGTCGCCTTCCGCGTGACCCCGGGCTCGACGATCCGCGCCCGCTCGACGTTCTGCGCCAGCACGAGCAGCTGCTGAGCCTCGCGCAGGTCCTGGCTCACGATCCCGCGCCTCTGCTCCATGAAGCCGAGTGTCGACAACGCCGCGATCCGGTCGGCCGGCGAGAGCGACCGCGCGCTCCGCTCGATCTGCTGCGTCCGCGCGTCGATCCGTGCGACCTCCTGCTTGTCCTGCGCAACCTGCTCCTCGAGCGCCTTCGCCTTCGCGTCGGCGTAGTCCGAGACCTGGTCGACGACCATCGTCGCGAGGAGATTCGAGGCGTGACCGACCTTCCCGCGCGCCTTGCCGGTCACGATGATCGCAACCAGCGGCGTCTGCCCGAGCTTCGTCAGGTTGCCCTTGACCGGCTGGCTCGTGACGTTGCCCGAGAGCTCGGAGCGCGGCAGGCCCGTCTCGCGGGCCACGCGGTTGAGCGTGAAGTCCGATCGAATGATTTCCTTCACGGTGCTCGGGTTCGTCGCGAGGCTCTGCACCTGCGCGCCGCTCGGCGTCAGCGGCTGCCCGAGGTAGACGACCGAGCGTGCGCGCCAGACTTGCTCTCCCCCGGCCGCGAGCAGAAGACCGACCGCGACGCCGACGACCAGCCCGACGACCGGGAGCCACCAGCGCACGACCAATGCGTCCCAGTAGCGGCCGAGATCGATCTCCTCCTCGGCGTCCAACTCTCGGATGCGCCGCGGCGCCGGCTCTGACATTGCGCGCCGACTCTACCGGCGCCCACGCGGCGCAACCGCGAACAGCCGTGAGAAGCCGTGGAGCAGAAGCAGCCGGCCGTTGCCCGAGACCGGCACGTACTCGCCGTGTCCGAACCGCAGCAGTACCCGGCCTGTGCGCGCGTCCGCTCCGACGATCCGGCCTCCCGTGCCGGCGTACACGACGCCGTCCACCACCGTCGCGGCCCCGGAGATCCGGCCTCCGGCGCCGATGCTCCAGAGCACGCGTCCGTTCGCCGCGGAGACCGCGTACAGCCGGCCGTTGTACGAGCCGAAGAAGACGCGACCGCGCCAGACCGCCGGCGACGAGTAGACGTAGGACCCGGTGTGGACGCGCCAGAGGACGCGCCCGCCGGTCGTGAACGCACTCAGCGAGCCGCCGGTCGAGGACGGCACGAAGACGCGGCCGCCGGAGACCGCCGCGGTGCCGTAGATGCGCCCGTTGACGGAGCGCGCCCAGCGCAGCCTGCCCGTGCGCGCCGCGAGCGCGAGCAGCCGCCCGCCGTAGTCGCCCACGAACAGCGTCCGGCCGGCCATCGCGACGCTGGACGTGATCTTGTAGCCGCCCCCGAAGACCCAGCGCGGCCGGCGGGTGCGGAGGTCGAGCGCGTAGACGTTCCCGTTGTGCGCGCCGAAGTAGTCGACCCCGCCGACGACGAGCGGCGAGGACTCGATCGGCGACCCGACGGTGTAGCCCCACAGCAGCCGTCCGTTCGAGCGGTCGCGGACCCAGACGTGACCGTCCATCCCGTGGAAGACGAGCTTCTTGCCGACGACCGCGGGCGAGGCGGCCATCTTCCCGTGGCGGACGTCGCGCCGCCACGCGACCTTGCCGGTCTGCATCGAGACCGCGCGCACGGTGCCGCGCGCGTTGCCGACGTACGCGACGCCGTTCGAGACGACGGCCGGGAACTCGATCAGCCCGCCCATGCCACGCGTCCAGACGATGCGGAACGGGGGCCGGATCCGGATCGCGTCCTGCGCCTGCGTCCGCGCCGGAGTGACGCCGTACATCGGCCACTGGAGCTCGCGCCGGTAGACCCGGACGGTGACTTTGCGGCGGCGCACGAACCACTTGCGCTCCGCCTTCGGAGCGTGTCCGGGAGCGTGTACGCGCACCGTGAGGGTGCGGCGGCGGCAACGGACCGGGATCTCGGCCACGCCGCGCCCGTTCGTGTAGCCCGCGCGGCTGCCCATTCGGACGCGCGCACCGCGGAGGCGGCGGTAGCTGTCGCCGTCAACGACGGTGACGACGAGGATCGACCGCTTGCAGACTTCGAGCCAGGTCTCCTTCGTCCCGGCGATCCGCTTCATCGCGGGCGCGCGCAGCCCGGGGTCGTCGGACCGCGCCTGACCGCAGCCTGCGGCCAGACCTACGAGGGCGAGCAGCACTGCAGACCGGCGGATCAGGCTCGGCCCGGCTCGCTCGCGATCGGCTCTACGACGTCCCCGGCGAACGGAACGAGGGTACCGTCGGCCTCGGCCGTCAACGTCAGGTGCGACAGGAAGCGCGTCATCACGACGCCTTCACGAAAGTCGCCCACGCGCGGCTCGGGCCGCTCGCCGTTCGCCAGCGCGATCGCGAGCTCGGGGTACCGGCTCCCGGCGGCCAGCGGCAGCGGAAACGCGCCGCCGAAGCGCGGGTTGATGTCGGTCACGCGGCAGACACCGTCGGGCCCGCGAAAGCACTGGATGTTGGCCGGCCCCCGCAGTGGCAGCGCCTCGGCGACGGCGCGCCCGAGCTCGATCAGCTCGGAGTCGCGGATCGTCATGCCCTTGATCGACTCGCCGCCGCGCGACTCGATCATCGTGCGCGGGATCGCGTTCAGGCAGCGCCCCTCGAGGTCCGAGAAGGCGTCGACGGAGAACTCTTCGCCCGGGCAGACCTCCTGCACCATCGAGTCGACCGGCGTGCGCGCGAGATGGAAGTCGAGCTCCTCGCGGGTGGTCGCCCGGTAGATGTTGCGCGAGCCGAAGCCGTGGCGGGCCTTGACGAGGACCGGGAAGTCGATTCGATCGGGAAGCTCATCGGGGAGCCACGTCCCGGGCGAGGCGAAGCCGAGCTCCTCGAGCACGCCGTGGGTGAAATACTTGTCGCCGATCCGCTCCACCACATCGGCGTCCGGGAGCAGGACGATGGCCGGCTTGACCTCGTCGCGGCGGCGCGCGAGCAGCAGATGGTCGATGTCCGAGAGCGGCACGATCAGCCGCACGTCGTGCGCGCGGACCAGGTCTCGCAGCGCCGGCAGGTACTCGGGGTCGTCGACGCGGGGAACGAGCGCGTAGCGGTGGGCCTGGTTCAGCGTCGGCGCCAGCGGATCGACGTCCACGGCGATCGTCGTCGCGCCCGCCCGGCCGAACGCGGTGACGATGTCCACGCGCATGCCGGCGCAGGTGAAGAGCACCCCGGTCACGGGCGAAGAGGCTAGCGGTTAGGTTCCGCGCGCATGCTCTACGCGCTGCTCCGGCGCGTGCCGGTCCCGGGGGTCGCAAGGCTGCGACACGTGCTGCGCGTCCCTACCGAGGGGGTGCGGGAGGCAGGCTTCCCGGGCGGGCTACGGCTCCGGCTCGACCTGCGCGAGTCGATCCAGCGCGACTGGTACCTGGGGGTCTACGACCGGCGCGAGCTGCGGCTCGTGCGCGAGCTTCTTCGGGGCGGCGGCGACTTCGTGGACGTCGGCGCCCACGTGGGCATGTACACGGTCACCGCGGCTCGGGCGCTGGCAGAGAGCGGGCGCGTGCTCGCGCTGGAGCCGAACCCGGCTGCACGGCGGCAGCTGGAGGAGAACCTGCGGCTGAACGGCTGCACGAACGTCGTCGTCGTCCCGCGCGCGGCCGCTGCGGCGCGCGGGCACGGCGTGCTGCACGTGCCCGAGACGCCGGACCCGTCGTTCTCGAGCCTCCAGGCCGGCCGGTTTGCGGAGGGAGAGCCGGTGGAGGTCGAGACGACGACGGTCGACGAGGAGGTCGAGTCCGCAAGCCTGGCGCCCGTGCTCGTGAAGATCGACGTCGAGGGCGCGGAGCTCGACGTCCTCGCCGGGATGGAACGGACGCTCGAGCGCCGTCCTCGCCTGCTCGTCGAGGTCGGCCCGGAGACGGCCGCCGAGGCGGGGCGCATCCTCGCCGAGCGCGGCTACGAGCCGGGACCGGTGCTCGAGGTTCCGGGCCTCGTCAACGTTCTCTTCGCTCCTCGGGCGTAGGGTCGAGCCACCCGCCGGTCTCTCCCTTGTAGGTGCCGCGGAAGAGGGCGAGGGGCGTGCGCAAGAG
>JBKOXJ010000048.1:0-12697 GCA_046724905.1 Actinomycetota bacterium
GCGTTGACGCAGTAGCAGCCGACGTCCATCAGAGCACCGCCCTCAAGCTCGGCCGAGAGCCGGACGTCGTTCGCCCGCTCGAGCATGAACGAGAAGGCTGAGCGCACGAGCCGCAGCTCGCCGATCGCCCCGCCGGCGACCAGCTCCGCCACCCGCTTCGTCTGCGGGTGGTGGCGGAACATGAACGCCTCCATCAGCACGAGACCCGCGCGCTTGGCGGCGTCGAACACACGCTCGGCGTCCTCCGGCCGGCGCGTCAGCGGCTTCTCGCACAGCACGTGCTTGCCTGCCTCGAGCGCCCGCAGCGACCACTCCACGTGGAGGGAGTTTGGAAGCGAGATGTAGACGGCCTCGACGGCGGTGTCCGCGAGCAGCGACTCGTAGCTCCCGTGCGCGCGCGAGAAGCCGTGCTCGCTCGCGTACGCCTCGGCCCGCGCGCGGTCGCGACTGGCGACGGCGACGGCCTCGACACGGTCCGATTTGCGCAGGCCGGCGAGGACCGGCTCGTTGATCCGGGCCGTAGAGAGAAACCCGAGTTTCAGCCCCACGACATCTCCCCCATCGGCCTGAACGCCGTCTCGAGGATGCGGTGGCTCCGCGGCCGCGTAAGCACGAACACGACGACCTCGGCGACGTCGTCGGCGCTCATCATCCCCGGCAGCACGTCCTGCGAGCGCCCGTATCCCTCCGCAAGGGCGAAGTCCGTCGCAACCCCGCCGGGGCAGACGTTCGTGCACCTCACGCCCCGCTCTCTGACCTCGTGATCGAGCGCCCGCGTGAACCCGACCTGGCCGAACTTGGACGCGCAGTAGACGGCCTCGCCCGGCAGACCGCGGCGACCCGCCTCCGAGGCCAGGGTGACGATGTCCGCCTCGCCGCTCTCCAGCAGGTGCGGGAGCGCCGCCCGCACCGCGTAGATCGTGCCCTTCAGGTTCAGGTCGATCATCTCCTCGATGTGCTCCAGCGGCGTCTCGAGGAATGGGTGGTAGGAGCCGACGCCGGCGTTTGCGACGAGGATGTCGAGCCGGCCGAACTCGTCGACCGTGCGCGCCACGGCAGATTCGACGTCTTCGAGCTTGCGCGCGTCGCACCGAAGGCCGAGGCCGATCCCCAGATCGTCGCCGCTGCGTGACGCCAGACCGACCTGGACGTCGCGCTCGTGCAGCTTGCGGGCGACCGCCGCGCCGATGCCGCGGCTCGCGCCCGTGACGAGCCCGACCTTCCCTGCCAGCGTAGTCATGTCCCCTCCAGTGGTCGTAGGGCCGGGTAGAGCATCCGAAAGCGTGCGTAACCCTCCTCGTAGACCTCCCGCCAAGCGGGGTCGGGCTCGACCGTGTCTCGCACCTGCACGGTTCGCGCGACGGCTTCGTCGACGTCCGCATAGATGCCGGCCGCCACGCCGGCCAGCAGCGCCGCGCCGTACGCAGCACCCTCCTCGACGACGGTCCGCTCGAGCGGAATCCCGAGGACGGACGCGACGATGCGCAGCCACGTCAGACTTCGCGCGCCCCCGCCGGACGCACGGCCGACGGCCGCCTCGACGCCGAGCCCGCTCAGGAGCTCGAGCGAGTCGCGCAGCCCGTACGCGACACCCTCGAGCACCGCGCGCACCAGCGCGCCGCGGTCGTGTCGGAGGCCGAGGCCGACGAAGGCGCCGCGCGCGGCCGGATCGGCGTGCGGAGTGCGTTCCCCGGCGAGATAAGGCTGAAAGAGCAGGCCCTCGGCTCCCGGCGGCCAGCTTTTGGCCTCTCCGACGAGCTCGTCGTAGGACTCGCCGGCCACCGCGTCCCGAAGCCAACGCAGCGAGCCGGCGGCCGAGAGCATGACTCCCATCGCGTGCCATCCGCCGGGGACGGCGTGGCAGAACGCGTGCACGCGGGCCTCGGGGTCGGCGGCGAATGCGGGCAGCGCGGCGAAGACGACCCCCGACGTGCCGAGCACGACGGAGATCGGCCCGGGCCGCGCGACACCCACGCCGAGCGCTCCCGCCGCCTGGTCGCCCGCTCCCGGCGCGCCGGGCACCTCCGGCGACTCGTACGCCGGCGGGAGCCACACGGCGGGGAGCTCGAGCGCCGCGAGGACCTCGTCGCTCCAGCGGCGATTGGCGACGTCGAAGAGCAGCGTTCCGGACGCGTCGGCCGCGTCGATCGCCCGCGCGCCCGTCAGGCGGAGGCGGACGTAGTCCTTCGGGAGCACGATGGCGGCGATCTGCTCGTAGACGTGCGGCTCGTGCCGCCGCAACCACAGCAGCTTCGGGGCCGTGAACCCGGTCAGCGCCCTATTGCCGGTCAGAGCGACGAGCCGCTCGAGCCCAACGCGCTCCTCGATCTCAGCGCACTCGGCGGCCGTGCGCTGGTCATTCCAGAGGATCGCCGGCCGGAGGACGCGTTCCCGCGCGTCGAGCGCGACCAGGCCGTGCATCTGGCCGGACAGGCCGATTCCGGCAGGCTCCGCGCCGAGTGTGGCCAGGGCGCGCTCCGTGGCGCGCCACCAGTCCTCCGGATCCTGCTCGGCCCAGCCCGGTTGAGGCGTCGAGAGCGGATAGGCCTCCTCGGCCCTTGCGACGACGGCGCCGTCAGGCGTGATCGCGACGGCCTTGACCCCGGTCGTCCCGACGTCCACCCCGACCAGAGTGGGCTTCAAGCGCCGAGCGCCTGGTAGACGAGCTCGTAGGCCCGCACCGCGTCCTTCCGGGACTGGGCCTCGCGGAGGGCCGCGTCGTCGATCCGCTCCGCGACGGACCAGATGAACCGCCAGTGCACGACGCTGCGCCGGACCGCTGCGACCGCGTCCTCCGTGTACGGGTAGAGATCGAAGCCGAGCCGCTCGCCGTTCTCGCCGTACCCCGCGCGGCGCAGCTCCACGGCGAGCTCGAGCGTCTCCATGAAGGCGGTCGTCCCGACCATGTTGTCGTCGTCGAACGTGCCCCAGCCGGAGTTCGCGTGCTGGTGACCGAGCAGGCCCTCCGCGGCGAGCATCGCCGCGTACTCCGCGAGGTTCTCGCCGTTCATCAGCAGGTGCTGCCAGTCCATGTTGACCTGGACGTTGTCGAGCCCTCGCGCACGCAGCTTGTGGATCACGTGCAGCGTCATCCCGACGTTCCGCATCAGGATCTTCATCGCGGGCTCCGAGTTCTTGTGCTCGAGGAACACCTTGATCCCGTGCCCCTTCGCCCGCTCGGCCACCGCCCCCACGCCGTCGACGAACCAGGCCCAGCTGTCGGCGTAGGGAGTCTGGAAGGGGTAGTTGTACCCCTCGATCCCGGGCCAGAGCACGAACTGGGCGCCGAGCTCGCCCGCGAAGTCGACCGCGTCCAGCGTGCGACTGACCGCCTCGCGCCGCGTCGCCTCGTCCGGCGAGGAAAGCCCACCCTTCCCGAAGCGCGCGTCGAGGTGGAGCCCGGTGCAGATCGTGTAGACGTCGTGGCCGTCGAGCGCGTCGCGGACCTCGTCGAGGTTCTCCGCCGACAGCTCCTGCGGGTAGTGGAACTCGTAGCCGTCGATCAGGTCGCCGAGGCCCTCGACTGCGCGGCGCACGCGCTGCGCCGTCGTCTCGTCCCGGTGCTCCGGCTGGTATCCCGCCGGCACGAACCGGGTCACCATCGGCCCGAACGCCCAGATTCCCAGACTCGTCTTCATCGCTAGCCCCCCTTCCGGAATGAGACAGACGAAGTCGGCCGGCACGAGAAACCCGCGTTCTTTCGACCTCGCTCTCCGCCTTGCCGGGAGATGCCCAGGCTTGTCTTCATTGTGCTGTCCAACCCCCGTCGACGAGGACGCTGGTGCCGTTGACGAGCCCCGCGCTCGGCGAGGCGAGGAAGAGCAGAGCGGTCGCGACGTCCGTCGTCGTGCCGATGCGGCCGACGGGGATGCGCGCGAGCACGTCTGCCAGGAAGTCCGGTTGATCGAGCCGCTCCGCGGTGCCGGGGGTGCGGATGAACGTCGGGGCGAGCGCGTTGACGGTCACGCCGTGCGGGCCCCACTCGAGGGCAAGGACCTTCGTGAGCAGCTCCACGCCGCCCTTCGACGCGGAGTAGGCCGCGTGCCTGCGGATGCCAACGTGGCCGGCCTGCGAGCTCATGTTCACGATCCGCCCGTAGCCGCGCGCGACCATGTGGCGGCCCGCCGCCTGGCAGGCGAAGAACAGTCCCTTCAGGTTGACGTCGAGGAGCTCGTCCCACTCCTCCTCGGTTGCGTCGAGCGCGTTGTGGTTCGTCCCCAGCCCGGCGCTGTTGACGAGGATGTCCAGCTGCCCGTGCCTCTGGACGACCTCGTCGACAGCCCGCCGAATCGAGCCGAGGTCGCGGAGGTCGAGCTGGACCGACTCGGTCGGCCCGACGCCGGAGCGAACGCCCGAGACGACGGTCGCGCCGGCGCCCGCGAGCGCCAGCGCGAGGTCGTGGCCGATCCCGCGGCTCGCGCCGGTGACGAGCGCGACGTTCCCGGTCAGATCGAAGCTCGGCTGCTCCATCACACGCCCACGTGCTCTCGCAGCCATTCGCGGTTCCGGACCTGCGCGGCCGCCGCCTCGGACAGCGGCTCGTCCTCCCGCGGAATCCGATCCTGCTCGACGACAATCCACCCGTCGTAGCCGGCGTCTCGGAGGGCGTGGAAGAACCCCGGCAGGTCCACGTCGCCCTGCCCCAGCTCGCAGAACATGCCGCGGCGCCAGCCTTCGAGGACGTCGGCGCGCTCCTCGACGACTCCGCGGACGACGTCGAGGCGGACGTCCTTGACGTGCACGTAGTTGACGCGCGGGCCCCAGTCCCGAAGCGCCTCGATCGGGTCGCCGCCCCCGAGCAGCAGGTGTCCCGTGTCGAGGAGGACGCCGACGTCCGTGAGCTCGAGCGCGCGCTCGATCTCCGCCGGCGATTCGACGTACGTCGAAATGTGCGGGTGTAGCGTCGGCTCGTAGCCCCGCTCGTGCGCGAGCTCCTGAGCGCGCGCGACGCCGTCGGCCCAGCGTCGCCAGCCGCCCTCGTCGAGACTCGGCGCCCCGCGGCCAGGGTTCGCGCGCCGCTCGTCCGAGCCGCCGTCACCGAAGACAGGATGCGCGCCGTTCGCGTCCGCGCCGTCGAAGAGGTCGAGGGTCTGCGAGAGCTGAGTCAGGTCTTGCTGGAGCGCGTCCGGCTCGCTGAACCGGACCGGGCACCAGCCGCCCGTCAGCTCGAGGCCGTGGCGCTCGAGGCGGACCCGGAGCTCGTCGCCTGCGCCGAGGTACCCGGGCGGGCCGAGCTCCGTGCCCTCGTAGCCGGCCGAGGCGATCGCCTCGAGCAGCTCGTCCGGGCCCGGGACGTTCGGGTAGACGCCGACCGTGACCTCGAAGGCGCCGTAGGAGAGCGGAGCGTTCCCGACCCGCAGGGTCATCGAGAGACCAAGGGGACGCGCGGGTCCCTCTCCATCTCGGCCCACGAGTCGCGGATCCAGGCCAGCTCGGGGTCGTCGGAGTTCGCCATCGAGTGACGGTCGCCGGCCAGCGCGTTCAGGTAGTAGAAGTCGTAGCCGGGGGCGGCGGCGAACGGGTGGTAGCCGTAGGGCACGAGGACGAGGTCGCCGTCGCGCACCGTCCACGTCTGGTCGAGGCCGCGGTCGGCCCGGTAAAGCCGCTGCAGGCCGAAGGCCTCGGCCGCGGGGGCCCGGTAGTAGTAGATCTCCTCGAGCACCGTCTCGTCGTCGCCGCGCTCCTCGTCGTGCTTGTGCGGCGGGTAGCTCGACCAGTTGCCGGCCGGCGTCAGGACCTCGACGACGAGGATCCGGTCCGCGGGGAAGCCCGGTTGGATCATGTTGTTGATCTGGCGCGTGGCGTTGCCGGCACCGCGGATCTCGACGTCGACCTCGTTCGGTCGTTGGAGGACCGGCTCGCGGCGACGGTCGGCCGGCGCGCTCGCGACCGCGACCTGAGCCTCGCCTTCAAGCCGATACCGAGTATCGCGGGGAAGGTAGAGCGTCCACGGCAGACTGTCGAAGACGCCGGCGCGCGGCCCCAGTTCGTACTCCGAGCCGTCCACCGAGACGCGACAGGCGCCCTCGAGCAGGACGATCGCCGTCTCCTCGCCCCCACTCTCACCTTCGACCGCGCCGTCGAGCCGCTCGACGCCGAAGGTGAGGTAGCGCCAGCCCGCGTCGGAGGGCGTGATCCGGCTCCAGCTTCCTGCCGGACGGAACAGGTCCGTCATACGAGCGCGGCCTCCAGCTCCTCCAGCCGCGGCATCGCCTCGGAGCATGCGAGCTGCGCTGCGACGAGCGCGCCGGCGACCGTGGCTCGCCGCACTCCGTCGACGAGCGGCAGCCCGCTAAGGAGCGCGTGGCCGAGGGCCGCCGCGAACGCATCGCCCGCGCCGAGGCCGTTGACGACGTCGACGGGGTGCCCCGGCACGTCGGTCTCCTCGCCGGCCTCGTAGACCGTGGCTCCGCGCTCGCCGCGCTTGAGCACGAGCCGCTCCGGCCGCTCCGGCAGCCCGGCGGCCTCCAGCTCCTCCTCGTTTCCGACCACCAGGTCGGCGGCGACGACGGCGGCGCGTGCCTGCGGCGGATACTCGCCGGGCTCGTCCCAGAGCGTCGGCCGCCAGTCCAGATCGAAGATCGTCGTCCCGCCGTGCGAGCGCATCGCCTCGAGCGTCGTCTCGCGGCTCGGCGACTGCGCGAGGCCGGTCCCGGTCGCGTAGAGCAGCCGCGCCGAGGCCACCTGGCCGGCGTCGAAGTCCTGCGGCGACAGCTGCCAGTCGGGCGCGGTCGGCTTGCGGTAGAAGGTGATCGGGAAGCGGTCGGGCGGCCACACCTCGCAGAACGTCGGCGGCGTCTGCCAGTACGGGTCGACGGCGAGGAAGCGCGTGTCCACGCCCTCCCGCTCGAGGAAGTCACGGACGAACTCGCCGTGACCCTCATCGCCGACGCGCGCGACGATCGCCGTCTGCACCCCGAGGCGCGCGAGACCCGTCGAGACGTTGCCCGCGAAGCCGCCGACGTAGCGCGTGAAGGTGCGGACTGCCCGCAGCGGCGTCTCGAGCTCGTTCGGGTAGAGGTCGACCCCGACTCGGCCCAGCACGGCCGCCTCGATCAAAACTCGACCACGACCTTGAGCGCCCGGCCGGCGCGCAGCTCGTCGATTGCCTGCGGCAGCTCGTCCACCTCGACGCGGTGGGTGACGAGCGCGGGGAAGTCGACCCGGCCCTGTTCGAGCAGCCTCGCCGCGTCGGGGAAGACGTCCTGGCCGACGTACGAGCCGACGAGGGTGAGCTCGTCGCGGGTGATGCGGGACTGTGCGATCTCCGCGCGAGCCTGCTCGTTCATGCCGAAGAGCAGGACACGGCCTCCCTTCCGCACCGCGTCGAGCGCGGCAGGAAGCTGGGAGCCCACGGCGTCGACGACGACGTCCGCCTCGAAGCCGGCCGTCTCGCCGGGCGCGACCACGGCCGCGGCGCCGAGCCGGCGGGCGTGCTGGGCGCGCTCCGGTGTCGGCTCGGCGACGGTCACCGTGGCTCCGGCGGCCGAGAGGAGGGCGCAGAAGAGGACTCCGATCGGCCCCGCCCCGATCACGAGCGCCGTCTCGCCGGGAAAGACGGCCGCCTGGCGCACGCCGTGCACGACCGTAGAGAGCGGCTCGGCGAGAGCCGCAACGTGCGCCGGCAGCTCCCCGGAGATCGGGTAGCAAGCGCGAGACTTGACGGCCACGCGGGGCGCGAGGCCGCCGTCGATGAAGATGCCGTAGGTCGTCCCCTGCTCGCATTGGTTGCGCCGCCCCTGGCGGCAGTAGCGGCACTCGCCGCACCAGAGGTTCGGCGCCACGACGACGCGGTCTCCAGGCGAGACGCCGGTGACGCTCGGACCCTTGTCGGCAACTCTCCCGGTGAACTCGTGGCCCAGCACGACGCCGACGTTGGCGGGATGCGACGGCGGGCGGCTGAGGATGTGCAGGTCGGTCCCGCAGATCCCGCAGGCCTCGACGTCGATCAGGACCTCGTCGGCGTCCGCGACGTGCGGCTCCGCCCGCTCCTCGATGCGGAGCGTCCCGACGTCCGCCAGGACGGCGGCTCTCACTCCGAGCCGTAGCCGAGCTTGCGGGCGTGCTCCTTCCCGGTGACGATCAGCTCGGCCACCTCGTCCCGCGAGTGCTTGCCCTTCGGGAACTCCGCGATCGACTCGCCGTGCGACAGGATCACGAATCGGTCCGCGATCGGATACACGTGGTAGACGTTGTGCGTGATGAAGATGATCGAGATGCCCTTGTTCCGGGCTTCCTCGACCGACTTCAGCACGCGCTCGGTCTGACGTAGCGAGAGGGCCGATGTCGGCTCGTCGAGGATCAGCAGCTTCGGGCTGAAGTACGCGGCGCGGGCGATCGCGACCGACTGGCGCTCCCCGCCCGACATCCGCGCGATCGCCTCCTCCGGATCGCGGATTGTGATGCCGATGTCGGCGATCGCCTTGCGCGCTTGGGAGTGCGCCTTCTTGCGGTCGATCCAGCGGAACGGGCCGAAGCCCTTCGTGATCGCGCTCTCGCGACCGAGGAAGACGTTGCGATAGATCGCCATCAGATCGACGATCGCGAGATCCTGGTACACGGTCGCGACGCCCTTCTCGTAGGCGTCGCGAGGCGAGTGGAACCGCACCGCGGAGCCCTCCCAGAGGATCTCCCCCTTGTCCGGCGGAAAGAGCCCGGTGAGGATCTTGATCAGCGTCGACTTGCCGGCGCCGTTGTCGCCGAGGAGGCCGAGCACCTCCGCGCGGCCGAGCGTGAAGTCGACGCGCCGGAGCGCCTCGATCCGGCCGAAGCTCTTGGAGATCCCCTTCGCCTCGACCAGCGGACGATCGCCGTTCGTGCTCACAACTGTGGCCTCGAGCGGCCGAGGATCTGGTTCACGACCACGGCGCCGATGATCAACGCCCCGATCGCGACTTGCAACCAGTACGAGGCGACGCCGGAAAGGACGAGCCCCTGCTGGATCATCGCGATCATGAGCGCGCCGAGGCCGGCGCCCAGCACGGATCCGTAGCCACCGGTCAGCCGGGCGCCGCCGATGACGGCGGCGGCGATCGCCTGGAGCTCGTAGTTCTGCCCCCGCGTCGCCTCGACGACGTTGAAGCGCCCGACCTGGATCAGGCCGCTGAGGAGCGCGGCCAGCGCGGTGACCACGAACAGGACGAGCCAGACACGGTCGACGGGGACACCCATCGAGCGCGCGGAGCGCTCGTTGCCGCCCGAGGCGAAGATCCAGTTGCCGAAGCGCGTCCGGAGGAGCACGAACGAGAGCACCACCATGACACCGAGAAACCACAGCACCGAGACCTGGTAGCCACGGAAGGGGCCGCTCTCGATCCGGTACGAGAAGATCTTGAACAGCAGGCTCTGCTTCTCGACGTGGGCGGGCTCTCCCCCGGAGATCCCGAGCAGCACGCCACGCCAGATCAGCAGCGTGCCGAGCGTGACGATGAAGGACGGAATCCGCGTCGTGACGACGACAGCGCCGTTGACGAGGCCGATCGACGCGGCTACGACGAGCGCCACGAGCGCGGCGACCCAGACCGAGTAGCCGTACTCGAGCATCAGGTAGGGGACGATGAAGGAGGCGAAGCCGAGGACCGAGCCGACGGAGAGGTCGAAGTGGCCGGCGATCATCAGCAACGTGACCGCCATCGCCACGATGCCGAGCTCCGCGGTGATGCTCAGCATTCCCGCGAGCGCGACCCGTGACCTGAAGAGATCCGAGGACGGCGCGATGAACGCGAAGATCACGAACATCACGGCCGCCCCGAACAGGGCGCCCGATTCGGGGCGGCCGATCAGCAGACCGCGGGTGACGGTCCACAGCCGGCCGCCCCGAGCGGTGGGAGCAGCGCCGCGCTCCGCGAGCGGTGCCTTCTGCTGCTCCTCGACGGCCATCTAGCGGAAGCCCGCCTTCACTCCGGCTGCCACCTTCCCGGAGTTCGACTTGTCGACGAGCGCGGGGCCGGTCTTCATGTCGAGACCCGGCGCGAGGACAAAGCCGTGCTCGATGTGTTGCCTCAGCCAGTGGACCGGCTCGGCCCCCTGGAGGTACTGCTGCTGGTCGATCGTCGACACGAGGTTGTTCGCGTCGATCTCGTCCAGCAGGTCGGACGTCATGTCGTACGCCGACACGAGGACCTTGCCTTTCTTGCCGAGCTCGTCCAGCGCCTGGAGCGCGAAGGTCGCCGGCTGCGGCCCGACTCCGAAGATCGCGTCGACGTCCGTGTTCTTCTGGAGGTAGCCCTTGATCTGCTCCGTCGCCTGCGTGGCGTCCTTCGTGCTCGGGAGCTTGTCGACCTTCGTGCCGGCCTTCGTGAGCTCTGCGTTGTAGCCGCGGCACCTTGCTTCGAGGCCCGTGTGCCCGGGCTCGTGGATGATGCAGACGGCGTGCTTGAGGCTGGACTTCTCCTTCATCTGCCGCTGCGCGGTCAGCCGGCCTCCGGCCTCCTCGTCTCCGCCCACGTAGAAGAGGTACGGGATCCGTTGGGCCAGCGGTCGCGTGTCGGGCACGTTGACCGCGACGATGGGGATCCCGCTCTTGATCGCACGGCGGAGCGGGCCGTCGACCGCTTCCTGGTCGACGATCGTGCAGTAGATCCCGTCCGGCTTCGCCGCGATCGCCTGGTTGAGCAGGTCGACGTAGCCGGCGACTGAGAATGTCTCCAGCGGCAGGTCCTTGACCGTGCAGTTGTAGAGCTTCGACGCGTCGCGGATGCCGTTTCGGTAGATCGCCCAGAAGACGTTGCCCGACTCGCCGTGCGTGACCGAGTAGAAGGTGTAGCGCTTCCCTCCGGCAGACGTGTTCGCGGCCGTGGTCGTGGCCGCCTCCTCGTTGTCGCCGCCGCCGAAGCAGCCGGCGAGCATCGAGGAAACGCCGAGGGCTGCGCCTCCGGCGGCGGTACGGCGGAGCAGGGTTCGTCGCGAGATCGAAGTGTTTGCCACGGACTCGAGCAGATCCTCCTGCTCGTCCGTGCGTTCGTCGTTCTTCTCGCTCATTCCCATCCCTTCGTTCGCTTGCGCGGTTAGGCGCCCGTGACCCCTAGGGCTGACTGTGCGATGTCGAGGCGCCTCCCTTCCCGCGCGGCGGTGTGGATCGCTTCGCAGAGGACGGCCGCGCGGTACCCGTCCTCGAAGCTCGCTTGTCGTTCCGGCACAGGGCCTCCCTCGAGCACGGCCTCGAGGAAGTCACGCCATTCGTGCACGAATGTGTGCTCCCAGCCGATCACGTGCCCCGGGGGCCACCATTGCCGGAGGTACGGGTGGTCCGGCTGCGTGACGAGGATCGACCGGAAGCCGCCGACTCCCTCCTGCTCGTCCGCCGTGAAGAAGACGTGGAGACGGTTGAGGTCCTCCATGTCCCACCAGAACGACCCGTCGCTGCCGTTGACCTCGATCCGCTGGCGGCCCTTCCAACCGGTTGCGACCCGGGAGGCGTCGAGTGTCGCCGTCGCGCCGCTCGGGAGCTCGAGCATCGCCGCGAATGCGTCATCGCGATCGGACACGAAGGCGGCCGTCTGCGCCTGGACCGCGAGCGGCTCGCCGCCGAGAAAGCGGAGCAGGTCGACCAGGTGCGAGTAGTCGAGAACCGCCCCAGCGCCGCCGGACGAGCGCGGCTGGCCGCCTGCCGTGGCGTAGTCCTGCAGGTAGAGCGCCCGAAAGTGGCGGATGCCGCCGAGCCGTCCCTCGTCGAGGAGCCGGCGCGCGAGCGCGATCGCGGGGACGTAGCGGTAGTTGAACCCGCACGCATGCGTGACGCCTTCGTCCTCGGCGGCGTCCAGCATCGCCCGTGCCTCCGCCGCGTCCATCCCGAGCGGCTTCTCGCAGAGGACGTGCTTGCCGCGCTCACAGGCGGCGATGGTCGGTCCCGCGTGCCCCTCTGCGGCGGCCAGGTTGGCGACCACGTCGACCTCGGGGTCCTCGAGCAACTCGTCGACGCTCGTCGTCCACCGGTCGAAGCCGAGCTCGCGAGCGGAGGCTTCGAGCGGCTCCTCGCGACCGCCGGCGATGGAGACGAGTCGGATCCGCTTCGGCAGTGGGTCGACGTGGCCGAGGGTGTGAAGCGCGTGCGCGTGGGCGCGACTGATCCAGCCGTAGCCGACGAAGCCCACGCCGATCGCGTCGCGAGCCATTGCTGCGCGACGATCTCAAACCTCTTCGTGCCTTTCAAGCGCGGTCAGGCCGACTCGCGCGTGACAGAGCCATTCCGGGAGTAGGCTAAGCGCCGCGATGCGGATGTACGTCGCCGGCGAGTGGTGTGGGTCCGCGGCGGAGGACGAGATCCGCAATCCCTGGTCCGGCGAGCTCCTCGACACCGTGCCTCGCGCAGATGCGGACGACGCCGAGCGAGTGCTGGCCGCAGCGGTGAACGGCGCGGCTGAGATGCGGCGTCTCTCCGCCTACGACCGCTCGGAGATCCTCAACCGCGCCGCCGACCTGATCGAGGGCGCGTGCCACGAGCTCGCGCGCACGATCAGCGCCGAGGAAGGGAAGCCTCTGGCCGAGGCGGCCGGCGAGGCGCGGCGGACGCCGGCTCTCTTCCGGCTCGCGGCGAGCGAGGGGGCACGCTTGCACGGCGAGACGCTGCCGCTCGACGCGGCCGCAGGCGCCGAGGACAAGTTCGGCTTCACGATCCGGCAGCCCTGCGGCGTCGTGGTCGCGATCTCGCCCTTCAACCTGTCTCTTATACACATCTCCGAGCCCACGAGACTCTCAC
>JBKOXJ010000010.1:0-14376 GCA_046724905.1 Actinomycetota bacterium
GGGCTCGGCCGACGCCGCCCGGCCGCGCTCGCGCTCCTCCTCGCGCGCCGGGGCCGGCGAGCCTTCCTCGGCCTCCGTCGCCTCGGCCGTCTGCGCAGCGCTCGCGCCGTTCCCCGACGGCTCCGGCACGGACTCGCCTTCCTCGCCGATCACCGCGATCGTCCGCCCGACCTCGACCGCGCCTTCCTGCACGGCGATCTGCAGCAGGACGCCAGAGGCCTCCGCCTCGACCTCCTGCGTGACCTTGTCGGTGTCGAGCTCGTAGAGCGGCTCGCCCTTCTCGACCTTCTCGCCCTCGGACTTCAGCCACTTGACGATCGTCCCGGACTCCATGCCCTGCCCGAGCCGCGGGAGCTTGACCTCAGTTGCCATGACCCGCCCGGTTCCATTGCCGCGCTCCTGGCGCCGCGTGTTCGCGCGCCAGGAGCGCGGAGGATGGGGCCGGGCGGGTCATGCGCGCCCCACGGTTCGCCGGATCGCCTCGAGCACGTCGTTCGCATGCGGCACGACCCACTCCTCCATCACGGGCGCGAACGGGAGCGGCGTGAACTTCGCACCAACGCGCTCGATCGGCGCGTCGAGCCAGTCGAAGGCCTGGTGCTGGAGCACGGCCGCGATCTCGGCGCCGAAGCCCATCCGCGTGACCGCCTCGTGCGCGACGACGGCCCGGTTCGTCTTCTTGACGGACTCGACGAGGGTCGTCTCGTCGAGCGGCTGGAGCGTGCGCGGGTCGACGACCTCGACCGAGATGCTCTCCTGCTCCGCCTCGGCGGCGGCGGCGAGCGCCTCGTGGACGAGCCGGCCGGTGGCGATCACCGTGACGTCCTCGCCCTCGCGCATGACACGCGCCTGGCCGATCGGGATCGGCTCGAGCTCCTCGGGCACGTTCTCCTTGATCCCGTAGAGCGTCCGGTGCTCGAAGAACACAACCGGGTTGTCGTCGTAGATCGCCGACCAGAGCAGGCCGCGGACGTCCGTCGGCGTCGAGGCGAACACGACCTTGAGGCCCGGGATGTGCACGAACCACGCCTCGAGCTGCTGCGCGTGCTGCGCTCCCGGCGACCAGCCCGCGCCGCCCTGCGTCCGGACGGTGAGCGGCACGGTCACCTGGCCGCCGGACATGTACCGATGCTTGGCGGCCTGGTTGACGAGCTGCTCGCACGCGAGCGTGAGGAAGTCCTCGTACATGATCTCGACGACCGGGCGCATGCCCTGGATCGCGGCGCCGATCCCCGCTCCGAGGATCGCGGCTTCCGAGATCGGCGTGTTGCGCACGCGCTCGGAGCCGAACTCGTCGAGCAGCCCCTGCGTGACGGCCATCGAGCCGCCCATCTCGGCGATGTCCTCGCCCATGATGAAGACGTCGTCGTCCTGCCGCATCACCCGCGCCAGCGCGTCGCGGACGGCCTCGCGGTAGCTCAGCTCAGGCATACACGTTCTTCAGCGCGTCCTCGGGGTTCGGATCGGTCCCCGCCTTGGCGAACTCGACCGAGGCCTCGACGATCTCCATCACCTCGCGGTCGAGCTCATCGAACTCCTCCTCCGAGAGCTCGAGCTTCTCGCGGAGCTTCTCGATCGGATCCTCGGTCTCGCGCAGGGTCTTGACCTCGTCCTTGTCGCGGTAGACCTGCGGGTCGCCGACGTAGTGGCCGGTGAGCCGATAGGTGTTGCAGACGAGCAGCACCGGCCCGCGTCCCGCGCGCGCGTGCTCGATCGCCTCGGTCGCCGCCTCGTGCACCGCCTGCACGTCCTGCCCGTCGACGGAGATCGCGCGCATTCCGTATGCGTCGGCCCGCTTCGACAGGTCCTCGATCGGCAGCTGCTGACGGGCCGGCGTCGACTCGGCCCAGTGGTTGTTCTCGAGGCAGAACACGGCGGGGACGCGCCACAGCTGCGCGAGGTTCATGGACTCGTGGAAGGTGCCGATGTTCGTCGCGCCGTCGCCTAAGAACGCGAGCGCGACACGCGGCTCGCCGCGCAGCTTGAACGCGAGCGCGGCGCCTGTCACCGCCGGCAGACCGCCGCCGACGACCGCGTTCGCACCGAGGTTGCCGCGCTCGACGTCGTAGAGGTGCATCGACCCGCCGTAGCCGCGCGAGCAGCCCTCGAGCTTCCCGTAGAGCTCTGCCATTAGCTCGTTCGGCGACGTCCCGCGCGCGAGCGTGTGCCCGTGCGCGCGGTGGGTGGACGCGATCACGTCCTCCTCCTCGAGCGCCGCGCAGACGCCGACGGCGACCGCCTCCTGGCCGATCGCGACGTGCAGGAAGCCCGGCAGCTCGCCCGCGCGGAAGCGCTCCTCGACCTTCTCCTCGAAGCGCCTGATCAGCAGCATCTCGCGCAGGAAGTCGCGCAGGCGCTGCTCGGAAATCCCTGTTTCCTTCTCGACTTTCGCCACTCGACCGGAGTTTATGCACTAGTAGGATCGAGGCCGTGGCGCGACTCACCGAGCAGTGGCGGCAGATCGAAGCGAGCCTGCCGGAGGGCTGGGCAGACGCACGCCTGGCGCTTACGGTGGACAACAATGCGCACTCCGAACGGGCTGCCGCGCTGCTCGCTCCGATCAACCCAGGCCGGCGCGGGAAGCGGATTCGCTTCTACGTCGCACGCCGCGGCGCCGGCCCCTCGGTGCCGCAGCTGCGCCGACTGCTCCGCCGGCTCGACCAGGAGGGGATCACCGGGACCTTGACGCTCGTCGGGATCGGCCGGGCGGAGCCCGTCCCGGAGACGAGTCGCTCGACCCTGGCCGCGTCCTGGGATGCGCTGGTGGCCGCGCTCCCGGACGACTGGAGCGATCTCTACTGCGAGATCGAGCTGACCTCGACTGACTACCTCGAGCGCGCCGCGTTGCTGCTCGCGCCGGTCAACCCGGCGCGTTACGGCGGCAAGCCCGGGTTCCGCTTCCGCTGCGCGCGCAGGTTCGGCTACGGGGCGTCGCCCGAGATGGTGCGCCGCTGCCTGGAGCGTCTCGACGAGGAACGGATCCGCGGCGAAGTACGGATCTTGCACGCCCTCTCCGACACCGAGCCGGTCCACACGCAGGGCCCGGTGTGGTACGTCGGCGGGCGTGCCGTATGACGAGCGTCGCTCGCCTCCGGCTCGCTCCCCTTCGAGAGTGGCTGGGGGAACTTCCCGGTTCCCCCAGCGAACACGTCCCCTCCCCCGCTCATGCGGCAGAAGTTGCCCCATGAGCGATCCGGTCTCCTGGTTCCTGATCGAGCCGGGCTGGGAGGTCGTCGCCGCCGACGGGACGCCTGTCGGACAGGTGCACGAGGTCGTCGGCGACTCGGGCGAGGACATCTTCAACGGTCTCTCGGTCACGACCGGCCTGCTCAAGCCGCCCCGCTACGTCCCGGCCGAGCGCGTGCGCCAGATCAGCGACGGGCGCGTCCAGCTCGACCTCTCCCCCAGCGCCGTCGAGAGCCTCGACGAGCACGAGGAGCCGCCGCCGAGCACGCAGATCCGGGGCGACTAGGCGAGCAGATCGGCGAGCTCGGCAGCAAGCTCGGCCGCGTCGCGATCGCGTCGCGTGACGACGAGCACCGTGTCGTCCCCGGCGATCGTGCCGACGATCTGCGGATGCGAGACCCGGTCGAGCGCCCGCGCGACCGCCGGCGCCGAGCCGAGCTCGGAGTGGACGACGACGAGGTTCTGTGCCGCCGTCGCGCTGTGGCCGAACTCCAGCAGGATCCGGGCCAGTGCGTCGCGCGGATCCGGCCGCCGCTCGCGCTCCGGGAGCACGTAGCGCGGGCGCCCGACCGGGTCGTCCCGCTTCTCCAGCCCGAGTTCGCGGATGTCCCGGGAAACGGTCGCTTGGGTGACCCTGCACCCGGCCGCGGCGAGCGCGTCCAGCAGCTCGAACTGCGTTCCGATCGGCTTCCGGCCAATCACGCTCGCGATCAGGCGCTGGCGCTCGGCCTTCGAGAGCGGAGCCCGGCCGTCGTCCAGTCTGGGGCGTGTGGGAGCCAAGGTTTGCACCGAGCGTAGCGCGGAAAACC
This sequence comes from Actinomycetota bacterium, assembly GCA_046724905.1. Classification (GTDB taxonomy): domain Bacteria; phylum Actinomycetota; class Thermoleophilia; order Gaiellales; family Gaiellaceae; genus JBKOXJ01. The sequence continues at coordinate 3,996 of JBKOXJ010000010.1, forward strand.
AGCGAATATGCTTCGCAAGCTGCTGTGGACAGGCCTGTACGCCTCGATCGCCGCGGGCGCGACGATGGCCGCGCGTAGAGTCGCTACCAAGGTCTGGCAGATCGCTACCGGCGAGGAGCCTCCGGCCAAGAAATGAGCAAGGCGGACCAGCTCGTCGACCGTGGCGCCGATCGCCTCCAGGAGCTCGCCGACCGCACGGGCGGGAACGGCGGGCTCAAGGAGAAGCTCGCGGAGGAGTTCGCCGACGACGCCGCGTTCCTCCGCAAGCTGAAGCCGAGCCTGATGGTGAGGCGCGCCAAGGGCGAGGCGCCGACGAACCAGCCGCCGGGCAGCGGCACCGTCTCCCCGACCGGCCCGCAGCTGGGCGAGCGGCCGAAGCCGAAGCGCAAAGGCCCGAATCCGTTCGTCGTCGCCGGGGCAGCTCTCGCCGCCGGCGTGCTGCTCGCAAAGGCAATCGACTGGTGGAGTCATGCCCACCCACGCGACTGAGCACCGAAACGGCCTCGGCGCCGCCGCGAAGGAGGTCGCGGAGCACGCGAGCACGCTCGCGAAGCTCGAGCTCGAGCTGGCGACAACCGAGCTGAAGGAGAAGGCGGGGGCGCTCGGCGTCGGCATCGGGCTGCTAGTCGGAGCGGCCGTGTTCGGGCTGTACGCCTTCGGGTTCCTGCTCGCAACGGTCGCGGCGGGGCTGGCCACGTTCCTCGCGACCTGGCTCGCGCTGCTGCTCGTGGCGGTATTCCTGCTGCTCACCGCCGGCCTGATCGCTCTGATCGGGCTGCGTAGCGTGAAGCGCGGGACGCCGCCGGTGCCGAGGCAGGCGATCCAGGAGGCGAAGTTGACGACGACGGCGCTGAAGAGCGATGGCTAGGGCCAACGGGCGAACGCCGGAGCAGATTCGGCACGAGATCGAGGTCGAGCGCGAGCGGCTCGCCACCGCGGTGGACGACCTGCGCGAGGCGAGCGACTTCACCTCGAAGCTGCAGGCGAAGCTGCCGATCGTCGCCGCCGGCGCGCTGGGGGCGGGCTTCTTCTTCGCGGGCGGCGTCGGGGCGACGATGCGCCTGATCGCCCGCAAGAGTCGGGAGGGCAACGTCAAGGCGAAGGCCGGGCGGTTTTCTCTTGTCGGATGAGTTGCGTGAGTGGTGGCTTCAAGCCGATCGATCGGTCAGTTCAGACGGACGCGCGGGCAAAGCCCCCGCGTCCTGAGGGTCGGCGCCGCAAGCGGCGCCTCGGCTGAAACCGGAGAGGCCCGGACCGTCCCTGCCGGGCCACATCGGCTCCAGCTGCGCGAGTGGGCGGACGTCGTCAAGCGCACGGGCAAGCAGTTCCTCGCCGACGACTGCATGGGCCTCGCGCAGCAGGTGGCGTACAGCTCGCTGCTTGCGTTCTTCCCGGCGATGATCCTGCTCGTCGGTCTGATCGGCCTGATCGGCGCCTACGACGAGCTCAAGCACTTCCTCGGCGCCGTCGCGCCGGGGGCGGTGCTCCAGGCGATCGACATCGCCCAGAAGAGCTCCGCCGGAAACCACAGCGGCTCCGCGATCGCCGTCGTGCTCGGAGCCTTCCTCGCCGTCTGGGCCGCCAGCGGCGCGATGGGGACCGTGATCAAGGCCGTGAACCGGGCGTACGACCGGATGGAGACCCGCCCATTCTGGAAGACCCGCCTGATCGCGATCCTGCTCGTGTTCGCGAACGGCCTCGTGCTCGCAGGCCTGTTCCTGCTGATCGTCTTCGGCGGGCCGATCGGCGAGGCGATCGCGGAGCGGGCCCACCTCGGCGGCGCGTTCGACCTCGCGTGGGCGCTCCTGCGCTGGCCGATCGCCTTCTGCGCGATCCTGCTTTTCTTCGCGCTCGTCTACTACCTCGCGCCGAACCTCAACCACCGCAACTGGAAGTGGATCACGCCGGGCTCGCTCGTCGGCTCGCTGCTGTGGCTGGCGCTCTCCGGCCTGTTCGCGCTCTATACGAGCTTCTCGAGCTCCTACGACAGGACCTACGGGTCGCTCGCGGGCGCGATTGTGCTCCTGCTCTGGCTGAACTACTCGGCGCTCGCGCTGCTCTTCGGTGCGGAGCTCAACTCGGAGCTCGACCGGCAGGCCGACATCCACGCCGCCGGCGGGCCGCGCGCGGGCATCGTCCGGCCCGCGCGCCGAACCCGCTAGGGCCGCATCAGCTCGCTCGGAAGCTGCCTTTCATCGTCCGTCGGTGTGGATCGCACCGGAAGCGGTACGTCTTCCCCTTCCGAAACGTGACGCGCCACGTGACACTGCCGCGGAACTTGACCCCGGTGGTCTTGTTCACGCCGGGCCCGGTCAGATGGAAGTTGTGCCTGTTCGAGCGGTCGCGGACGGTGATCAGGTATGTGCCGGCCGCGAGGTTCTTCACTCGTGCGCCGCCGGCCGTCCTGAGCGAGATCGTGAACCCGGGGCCGACGCTCGCCGTCAGCCGTTTCGGCTTCGGCGCCGCCGGCGGCGTCCCGACCGTGAATGACCCCCGCATGATGCTCGCGTGCGGGTCGCAGACGAACCTATAGGTCCCGTCGGTCAAGGTCACGGTCCAGGTCACCGTCTCGATCCGCTCGACGGCCGTGGCGACGTTGACGCCGGGGCCGGTGAGATGGAAGTCGTGCATCTCGGAGTAGTCGTGGACGACGATCGTGTAGGTGCCGGGGTCGAGGTGCGTCACCGCAGAGCCGTCGGGGTTCGTCAGCGCGATCGAGAACGCATCGGCATTGGTTGGCAAGCCCACGCGCGCCTGCAGCTCCTGCGCCTGGGCGGTCCCCGGCAGGGCGAACCACAGCACTGCGAGGAATCCGATCGAGGCGATGCGTAGGCGACGCGTCAACTGGCGCTCCTTCCGTCGAGGTACAGGTGCGACAGAGTACGGGCCTCTCCGCAGATCGGTTTGTTCGAGGCTCAGGCGCGTAGTTCGGCGCCGAAGCGCTCCGCGAGCGCGTCGACGATCCGGCGACGGAGCTCCGCAGCATCCTCGTCCGAGAGCGTCCGCTCGGGCGACTGGAACGCGACCGCGAAGGCGATCGACTTCTTCCCGGGCCCGACCTGCTCGCCGCGGTAGACGTCGAAGGCCCGCATCTCGCGCAGCTCCGGGCCGGCGGCTTCGCGCGCAGCAGCAACGAGCTGCCCGGCCGGGACGTCCTCCGCGACGGCGAAGGCGAGATCCTGGCGCACGGCAGGATAGGTGATCACGTCCTCGTAGACGACGAGCTCTGGGACGCGCTCCACCAGCATGTCGACGTCGAGCTCGAACGCACCCCAGTCGCCCTCGAGCTCCGGATCGCGTAGCGCGAGGACCCAGCCTTCCTCGGTGCGTGCGCCCGGGCCGGGCCGGCGCAGCCCGGAGGCGGGCTCGAAGGTCGGCACGACGTGGAGCGCCTCGTAGAGGCGTTCGACCGCTCCTTTCGCCCGCGCGAAGCCCCCGCGGACGATGCCGCCGACGTGCCACGGCTCGTGCGGCAGCTGCTCGCCCGAGGGCAGGTAGACGTGCGCGACCTCGAAGAGCGCGATCTCCTCGGCGCCGACGTCGAGGTTGCGACGCGCCGACGCGATCAGCCCGTCGAGGAGCGACGTGCGCAGGACGGCCTGCTCGCTGGAGAGGGGCTCGATCAGCCTGATCGCACGCGGTTCCGGGTCGTCCGGCAGCAGGCTCCAGTGGTACGCCTCGGAGTAGCCGAAGCCGACGAGCACGTCCTGGATCCGCCGGCGCACGCGCTGCGCCTTCGTCAGGCGGCCGAACATCTCGCGCCTGAGCGGCAGCTGGGAGGGGACGTCGTCCAAGCGGAACCGCGACGTCTCCTCGACGACGTCGATCTCGCGCGTGGCGTCGCGCGCACGCCACGTCGGCACGACGACCTCGCCGTCGACGTCGAAGCCGAGCCGCCCGAGCCTGCCGTACTGCTCGTCCGCCGGGATCGTGAGCCCGACGACCTCGTCGGTTCGCTCGGGCCGGAATCGCACCACCGGCCGCTCGGGTAGGCCTTCGTGGACGTCGGTGTGCCCGACCCAGCGCGCGCCGGCGAGCTCGACGATCAGATGCGTCGCGAGCTTCGCGGCCTGCTCGGCCAGGTACGGGTCAACCCCTTTCTCCCAGCGGGTGGACCCCTCGGTGCGGAGGCGCACTCGCTCGGCCGAACGGAAGACCGAGTACGCGTCGAAGTTGGCCGCCTCGAGGAGCACCTCCGTTGTCCCCTCGCCGATCTCGGTCTCCTCGCCGCCCATGATCCCCGCGAGTGCGACGGAGCGCTCGGCGTCCGCGATCATCAGGTCGGTCGGTTCGAGCTCGCGGTCGACGCCGTCGAGCGTTCGGAGCCTCTCCCCCGGCCTCGCGCGTCGCACGACGATCTTCGGCCCGGCCAGCTTCGCCCAGTCGAAGGCGTGTAGCGGGTTGCCGAGGGCGAGCATCACGTAGTTCGTCACGTCCACGACGTTGGAGATCGGCCGCATCCCGGCGGCCAGCAGACGTGCCTTCAGCCAGAACGGCGAGGGGCCGATCGAGACGTCCCGGAAGAGCCGGCCGATGTACCGCGGGCAGCCGTCGAAGTCCTCGATCTGTACGTCGACCGGCTCGTCGCCGTCCTGCTGCGGGTCCGCGCCCGGCGGCGGCGCGAGCTCGAGGTCGTAGATGGCGGCGACCTCCCTCGCGATCCCGTAGACCGCCAGCAGATCCGGTCGGTTGTGGCTCGTTTCGAGCTCGAGCACCGTGTCCGAAAGCGGCAGGACGTCGGCGAGCGGCGTCCCGGGCTCCCACGACTCGGGCAGGACGAGGATGCCGGTGTGGTCGTCGCCGAGCTCGAGCTCGCGCTCGGACAGGATCATCCCGTCCGACACCTCGCCGCGCAGCGTCGCCCGCTCGAGCGCCTGCCCGCCCGGCAGCACGGCGCCCGGCAGCGCGACAGCCACCGTCGCGCCCGCGCCGAAATTCCACGCGCCACACACGATCTGGCGCGGCTCGGCCTCGCCGATGTCGACGTGGCAGAGCTGGAGCCTGTCGGCATTCGGATGCTTGCCCGCCTCGAGCACCTTGGCGACGCGGAAGAGTCCGAGGTTCCCGTCCCGATCCTGCGCGCCGCGCTCCTCGATCCCGTCAACCTCGCAGCTCGCGATCACGAGCCGGTCGGCCAGCTCGCGGACCGGCATCTCGATCGGGACGTACTCGCGGAGCCAGCTGATCGGAACGCGCACTAGAACTGCTCCAGCAGTCGGAGGTCGTTCTCCCAGAGCATGCGGATGTCCGGAATCCCGTGGCGCTGCGCCGTGATCCGGTCGAGGCCGAGGCCCCACGCGAACCCGGACCACTCGTCGGGGTCATAGCCGACGTTCTGGAACACGGCCGGATCGACGACGCCCGCACCGCCCATCTCGAACCAGCCCGTGTATTTGCAGAACACGCACCCCTCGCCGCCGCAGAGGAAGCACGTCACGTCGAACTCGACCGACGGCTCCGTGAACGGGAAGTAGCTCGTGCGCATGCGGACCTCGCGATCCGCGCCGAACAGCGCTCGCACGAAGTGGATCAGCGTTCCCTTGAGATCCGCGAGCGTGATGTTGCGGTCGACGGCGAGCGCCTCCACCTGGTGGAAGACCGGCGTCGAGCGCGGGCTCGGCGTGTCACGGCGGTAACAGCGGCCGAGCGTCGCGATGTAGATCGGCGGCTGGCGCAATTCCATCACCCGGATCTGTCCGGTCGACGTGTGTGCCCGCAGCAGCGTGTCGTCGTCGATGTAGAAGGTGTCCCGGTGGGAGCGCGACGGATGCGTCAGCGGCTGGTTGAGGGCGTCGAAGTTGTGCCAGACCGTCTCGACCTCGCGGCTGTCGACGATCTCGTAACCGAGGCCGAGGAAGATGTCCTCGACCTCGCGAATGATCTGCGTGAGCGGATGCAGATGGCCGAGCGGCGGTCGCGCTCCGGGCAGCGTGACGTCGAGCGCCTCGTCCATCCGCGCGCGCTCGAGCTCGGCGAGAGCCGTCTCGCGCTCGTCGACGGCTTGCTCGAGCCGCTCGCGGAGCGCGTTCAGCGTCATCCCGGTCTCACGGTCGCGGACGGCGCGCAACGCCTGCTTGAGCTCGCTCTTTCGGCCGAGGTAGCGGACGCGTGCCTCGTCGAGCTCGGCCGGCGTGGCCGCGCCTTCGATCGCGCTCAGCGCCTCTCGTTCGAGCGCCTCGGCGTCCACTGCGGCGACTGTACCCTCCTCGTGCATTCGCTCCTCCTTTCAGCTCGACGACGGGGATGCGCCCCGGCCGAGACCTCTGGAAGAACGACGGCTCGCTAGCGCGCCGCCCCGGCCTCGAGCCGGGGCTGGATAAACGGCGACAGGCGAGTGGTCACAGGCGAAGGATAGACAATCGAGCCGTGAGTGCCTACGACCCGATCGCGCACCTCTTCGACCCGTGGAGTCGCAGCGTCACGGAGGACGTGGAGTTCTACGTCCTGCTCGCACGTGCAGTCGCGCCCGCGCCCGTTGTCGAGCTCGGGGTCGGCACGGGCCGGATCGCGATCCCGGTCGCGGCGGCGGGCTGCCGTGTGATTGGAATCGACTCCTCGCCCGGGATGCTCGAGGTGTGCGCGGAGCGCGCGCGGCTGGCCGGCGTCGCCGAGCTGCTCGACTTGCGGCTCGGAGACTTTTGTGAACCGCCGGTCGAGGGGTCGTTCCCGCTCGTGACATGTCCGTTCCGGGCATATCTGCATCTGCGCACCGACGAGGACCGGCTGCGGGCGTTCCGCGCTGCCTACGACCTACTCGAGCCCGGCGGCCGGCTCGTCTTCGACGTCTTCGCGCCCAGTGCGGAGGACATCGCCGACACGGACCGACGCTGGATCGAGCGCGAGCCCGGCATCTGGGAGCGGGCGGACTGGCATCCAGAGCGGCAGACGTTCGAGCTGTCCGTGCGCGATGAACACGCCCAGACGACGATGTCGCTCGCGTGGCTCGATGCGCCGCAGTGGCGCGCGCTGCTCGAGCAGGCTGGTTTCGTGGTCGACGCGTGTTACGGCTGGTTCGACTGGCGCCCGTACCGCGGCGGCGAGGACAGCGTCTGGATCGCGCGGCGTCCCTAGCGGCCCCAGCCGTCGTAGGGCTCGCGCCGGCCGGGCTCTTCGATCCATGCCTCGCGGAGCTCGCGGCAGAGGCCGTTGTCGTCGAAGAGCAGATAGAGGATCCCGACGAGCGTCCGCTGGCGTGCGACGGCCTCGGAGTCGCGCTCGCGCCACGCGCGCGCGTAGCCGTCGAGCCACTCGTCAAAGCTCACCGCCGCCGCCTCCACTCGTAGAGCGCGATCGCCCCGGCGACCGCGACGTTGAGCGACTCCGCGTGCTCCTCTTGCGGGATGGTCGCGAGCGCGTCGCAGCGCGCAAGCGCCTCCTCCGGCAGTCCCTCCCGCTCGGCGCCCAGCACGAAGGTAACCGGGTCGCCCAGCTCGATCTTTCCCAGCGCCTCCCCGCCGCTTGCAACCAGGCCAACCCAGGGACGGACGGCGTCGTCGAACCGGAGGACCGGCACGCGAAAAATCGCGCCCGCCGAGGCGCGCAGAGCCTTCGGCCCCGTCGGATCCGCGCATCCAGGCGAGAGGGCCACGGCGGCCGGGCCGACCGCGTCCGCCGTCCGCACGAGCGTGCCCACGTTTCCCGGATCCGACACCTGCCACAGCGCGAGCCCGACCGGCCGCGGCTCGGCAGCAGGCAGCTCGTCGCGGCGGAAGACTGCGATCACCCGCGGCGGATGCCCGAGCAACGAGACCTCGCCGAGCAGACGCGGCTCGACCGCCTCCGCGTGCTCGAGCCGCTCGAGCAGCGCCGGTCGCTCGGGGTCGACGAGCGCCTCGACCGGCTCGAGCCCCGCGTCCAGCGCCGCCTCGACGAGATCCTCGCCTTCGCACACGAACAGCCCGGTCCGCTCGCGCTGGCGCCTCGACTGCAGGCGCCGCACCAGTCGCAAGCGCGGGTTCGCGGACGACGTGATCACAGCCACTCCAGCCACTGCCCGTGAAAGCCGGCGTGAGCGACGATCCTGCGCTCGCCGTTCGGCCAGACGGTGACGGAAAGGCCGTAGTGCTGGTCGCTGCCGTCAGCCGGCTGGCCTGCGGAGACGAATGCGAGCGGCCCCGCCTTACCTGCCGCCTCGAGTGCCGCGTAGACCGCCCTCCGGCGCTCCTCGGGCACGTAGCCGAGGGCGGCGGTCTGGAAGACGACGGTCAGCGCGTCCGGCGACCGGCGCTCGAGCTCGGCCGGCAGCAGATCGACGAAGTCACCTCGGACGAGGTCGGGCGGCTCGCGCCGCAGCGCCTCGACGGCGCGGTCCATCCGCTCCAGGCGCCCATGCTGGTCGGCCCAGACAAACGCCTTGAGAAGGAGCGCGCCGTCGTCGGTCGTCACGTCGATCGGATCGAGGTCGATGCCGACGCGCCGGCGGACTGACGCGTTCAGCGCGAGCAGCGCTCCGGGCACCCGGCGCCGTTCCTCGCCCGCAAGCCTCAGCGACGAGTCGGCGTCTCCCCACTCGCCGGCTTCGTAGCGATAGCGGTAGCGGTCCCAGACCAGGTTGAGCCCGGCGCTGGGGCCGAGCTCGATCAGATCGAACACCTCGGCGCCGCCTCTCCGCCCGACCTCGAGGAAGCAGGGCAGCAGCATCCAGCTGCGCTGCACTTCGTTCGTCTGAACCGAGTGCTCTGCGACGAAGTGCCGGAGCCAAGCCCGGCGCTCGGTGAGCACCGGCCGCGGATCACTCCACGGATCGACACCGTTGCTGAGCGCGAGGTAGTGGAGCCCGCCCAGAAGCTGGAGCGGCCGGTCCCAACGAGCGTCGTCGAGGATCGCCTCGACCAGAGGCTCTCGCGCGAGCCGGCGGCAGACGTCCGCGTAAAGCGGCGAGCCCGTCTGCTCGCACTGCTCGGCCTGCGCGAGGAAGACCTGCTCGAGCTCCGGCGTCAGGACTGCAGCGCGGCCTTGGCCTGCTCGGCGATCTGGCCGAACGCGGCCGGGTCGCTCACCGCGAGGTCTGCGAGCACCTTGCGGTCGAGGTCGATGTTCGCCTTCTTGCAGCCCGCGACGAACTGGTTGTAGGAGAGCCCGTTCGCCCGCGCGGCGGCGTTGATGCGAATGATCCAGAGCCGCCGGAAGACGCGCTTGCGGTTCTTCCGGTCGCGGTACGCGTACACGAGCGAGTGGTCGACCTGCTCCTTCGCGCGGCGGTAGCTCGAGTGCTTGAGACCCCAGTAGCCGCGTGCGGCGGCGAGGACCTTGCGGCGCTTCTTGCGCGCGGCAACCGATCGCTTCACTCGCGGCACCTACTTCACTCTCCCGAAGAGCTTCTTGACCGACTTCTGATCCGCTGCGTGAACGGGGGCGTCGCGCCGGAAGCCCCGCTTCCGTTTAGGCGACTTCTTCTCGAGCAGGTGGCTCGCCGGGCCGCGGCGCCGCAGCAGCTTCCCGCTGCCCGTGATCTTGAACCGCTTCTTCGCTCCGCTGTGCGTCTTCTGCTTCGGCATCTCTCTTCACTCCTGCGTTCTTCGTCGGCCCCAGCAGCATCACCATGTTGCGCCCGTCGAGGAGCGGCGGCGACTCGATCTGGCCGATCTCCTTCACGTCCTCCGCAAGCCGCATCAGCAGGTCGCGGCCCCGCTCCGGATGGAGGTTCTCCCGCCCCCGGAACATGATCGTGACCTTGACCTTCGCCCGCTGGTTGAGGAACCGCTCGACGTGGCCCTTCTTGGTGTTGTAGTCGTGAACGCCGATTTTCGGGCGGAGCTTGATCTCCTTGACGTGGACCTGCAGCTGGTGTTTCCGTGCGAGCTTGGCCTTCTGCTCCTGCTCGTACCGGTACTTCCCGTAGTCCATGACACGGGCCACGGGCGGATCGGCCTGCGCGGCCACCTCGACGAGGTCGAGGTTCTTCGAGTACGCATACTCGAGCGCCTCCGGTGTCGGCTTGATCCCGACCTGACCCCCGTTCTCGTCGACCAGGCGGACACGGGGCACGCGGATGCCTTCGTTGACCCGCGTCTGGGGGACCGGGCGGACGGGCTCGACGTTCGCCTGCCGCCTCGGTCTCAAAGGGCGCTCACCAAGCTCCTGCTTCCTCCTTCATCGATGACAAAAGCCGCTGCAAGCAGCGGCCCAATCCTCGTCCGTTTCCGACTCGGTTCAACCCCCTCGGAGCTCGCGCTCGGGGGGAGAGGAACGGGTCCGCTCCTGCTTTGGTCAGGCACTCAGCTTAGCAAGCGTCTTCAGAAAGTCTTCAAGGCCCGCGTGAGACTGCTCGCCGCCCCGTTCGCGGATCGCGAGGGAGTCCTCGGACTCGCGGTCCCCGTAGACGATCACATACGGGATCTTCTCGACCTCGGCGTTCCGGATCCGCTTGCCGACCGTCTCG
>JBKOXJ010000158.1:0-10600 GCA_046724905.1 Actinomycetota bacterium
TAGTAGACCTGTGTCGGCGGAGTCGTCTGGCCGCCCTGGACGAGGCGTCTGATGTCGTCGTCGCTGTAGTCCTCACTCCCGGCCATCGCGTCAGCTCGTGCAGGAACTGACCGCACTCGACGCCGCCTCGTCGGGACCGGAAGACCACGCCACCACGACCTTCCCGGTGCGCTCTGCGGCGAAGCCCGTGACGTAGAGGCCGAAGAAGTCCGAGATCTCCCTGGCGTCGTCGTCGCTCTGGGCCACGAACGCGATCCCCTCGCTCGAGCCGTAGCGGATCAGGAAGCTCCGGTCGTCGATCTCCTTGGCGAGGTTGACCTGCGGATCCGACCCGCCGACCTCGCGGACCATCTTCTCGACCTCGCTCGAGTCGTTGACCGTCATCCCCTTCCTCTCCAGGCACTTCCCGAGCGCATCTGAGCTCGTGCGACCGTGGACGACCACGACCACGAGCAGAACGGCGACGGCGACGGCGAGGAACTTGAGCATCGCGGCTTCGCTTCGGCATCGAGCGCAAACCGCCGCTGCTCGTCACTCGTTCGAGTGATCCCCCGTATCCGCGTAAATGGCGTTGCCCGTCGCGATCTCGAAGAAATGCAGCCGGTTCGTGTCGACGGCGAGCTCGATCGGCTTGCCCTCGCTCGCGTGGCTCTCGCGGTCGAGGCGTGCGACGAACACGTTCCCTGTCTTCTCCGCCTGCACGGCGGTTGCCTCGATCGTGTCCTGGCCGACCGCGGCGGCCACGTCCGCGCCGCGCAACGGCGGCGCGCCGACGCCGAAGTGCACGAACACCTCGGACCCCATGTCCTCGCGGATGTCGACGACCGCCGAAAGCGTGCCCCCGTCGCGGGCGGTGTCGACGAGGCTCGAGTCCTCGATGTCCTCCGGCCGGATGCCGAGGATCACGCGCTTGCCCTCGAACGATCTCAGCGCCGGACGGGCCGCCAGCACTCGCTCGCCGATCCGCAGGCGCTGCTTGCCGCCGACGAAGGTGGCCACGAGCGAGCGGTTCTCGCGCTCGATGTCGGCTCCGACCAGGTTCATCGCCGGCGAGCCGATGAACTCGGCCACGAACAGGTTGGCCGGTGTGTCGTAGAGCTCCTGCGGCCGGGCCACCTGTTGCAAGAACCCGTCGCGGAGCACGACCACGCGGTCGCCGAGCGTCATCGCCTCGACCTGGTCGTGCGTGACGTAGATCGTCGTCACCCCGAGGTCGCGCTGGAGCCGGGCGATCTCCGCGCGCATCTCGACGCGCAGCTTGGCGTCGAGGTTCGAAAGCGGCTCGTCCATCAGGAACGCCTGCGGCTCGCGAACGATGGCGCGGCCCATCGCGACGCGCTGGCGCTGGCCGCCGGAGAGCGTGCGCGGCTTCTTCGGCAACACCTCGGCGAGCCCGAGCGTCCCGGCGGCGCCGCTCACGCGTCGCGTCCGCTGCTGCTTGTCGACCTTCCGCAGCTTGAGCCCGAAGGCCATGTTGTCGAACGCGCTCATGTGCGGGTAGAGCGCGTAGTTCTGGAAGATCATCGCGATGTCGCGGTCCTTCGGGGGCAGCTGGTTCACGACCTGGTCGCCGATCCTGACCGTGCCCTCGGTGATGTCCTCGAGCCCGGCGATCATCCGCAACGCCGTCGTCTTCCCGCACCCAGAGGGACCGACGAAGACGACGAACTCCCCGTCGCCGATCTCGAGGTCGAGCGACGAGACCGCCTTCGTCCCGTCCGGATAGACCTTGGTCAGCTTCTCGAGCGTGATCTCGGCCAAAACCGAACAAAGCCTACTGCCGCAGCGGTCAATTCGAGCGTGTCGACCGGTCGGTTCAGACGGACGCGCGGATGAACCGCGCGTCCTGACGGCGGCACCGACAAGCGGCGCCTTGGGCGTAAATCCGCACGAACGGGGGTAGAGTCCCGCCACTTGGTCGCAGTCGCGAGTCCAAGGCCCAGGGTTCGGCGTGTCCTCGATCTGCTGGAGGATCGCCGCTTCCTCGCGCCCACGCTGATCGCCCCCGCGGTCATCTTCATCCTCGCGGTCGTCGGCGGCGCGCTAACGCTCGCGGTCTACCTCAGCTTCACCGACGCGAGCGGCGGCCGGATCTTTGGCGCTCCCTTCGTCGGCTTCGACAACTTCACGCAGGCCTGGCACAACCCGGTCTTCCGGAAGGCGCTCCGCAACACGATCCTGTTCACGATCGCCTCGCAGATCATCGTCCTCGTGATCGCGGGGCTGCTCGCGCACGCCTTCACGAAGAACTTCCGCGGCAAGTGGATCCTCCGCTTCCTCGTCATCCTCCCGTGGGCGGCGCCGATTCCGCTCGGCGCAATCGCGTGGCTCTGGATCTACGACTCGCTGTTCTCGGTCGTGAACTGGACGCTGATCCACGACATCTTCCCGGGCGGGCCGAGCCTCCACCTCTACAAGGTCGTGAACGCGATCACGCCGTGGACGATCGAGCCCTTCAACCCGCCGCAGTGGCTGGGCGACCCCACGCTCGCGCTCGGCGCGGTCATCGCCGTGCACACGTGGCGGGTGATCCCGTTCGCGGTCGTCATCTTCCTGGCGGGACTCGCCTCGATCCCGGCCGAGGTCGACGACGCGGCCAAGGTCGACGGCGCGACCGGCCTGAAGAAGTTCTGGTACGTGACCCTGCCGCTGCAGCTGCCGATCGCGACCGTCGCGCTGCTGTTCGGGATCGTCTTCACCGCGACGGACATGACCGTCGTCTACATCCTCACGCAGGGGGGCCCCTTCAACTCCACGCAGATGTTGACGACGTGGGCCTACCAGACCGGGATCAATGCCGGCTCGCTCGGCGAGGGCGCCGCGATCTCGCTCTACCTGCTGCCCGTGCTCGTCGTCGTCGCCGTCGGGATGCTCTGGTTCGCGCGCAAGGTCGAGGTGACCTAGTGCCCCTCCCAGCAATACTTGCCGGCTTCTGGCCCGCGATCACGCGGCGCCAGAGTCCACCCTCGCTCTTACCAAGGCGTCCAGCCTTGGCTGCGAGCGAGTACGGCCTCTGGCTTGGTGCTCGCGACCCAGAAGGGCGGCAGCATCACTGGAAGGGGCACTGATGCGCTCGAAGCTCGGCCCCTACCTCGTCACCGGCCCGTTCGCGATCCTCCTCGCCTTCCCGTTCTACTGGATGCTCTGGACCGCGTTCAAGACGGACCAGGACCTCTACAACGTCGACAACATCCCGTTCGGGTTCGCGAACGGCTCGCCGACGACGAAGAACTTCTCCTTCCTCTTCCACCACACGGCGTATCCCCAGTGGGTCGAGAACACCGTCCTCGTCGGGATCGCCGTCGTCATCATCACGCTGGCCCTGTCCCTGCCGGCGGGCTACGCGCTCGCCCGGCTCTCGGGCACGTTCGGGCACAGCCTCGGGGTCGGCATCTTCCTCACCTACCTGGTGCCGCCGACGCTGCTCTTCCTCCCGCTCTCGTACGTGATCTCTCACTTCCCGCTCGGCGGGCACCGCGGGCTCCAGGACTCGCTCTGGTCGCTCGTCCTGGTCTACCCGTCGTTCACGGTGCCGTTCTCGACGTGGCTCCTGATGGGCTTCTTCAAGACGATCCCGCGGGAGCTCGAGGACGCGGCGCGCGTCGACGGGGCATCGCGGCTTGCGACGCTCCTGCGAGTCGTTTTCCCAATCTCGCTTCCGGGCATCTTGACCGTCGTAATCTTCTCGTTCTCACTCGTGGTGAATGAGTTCGTGTACTCGCTCGCCTTCATCAGCCGGACGCCGGAGAAGACGATCTCGACGGGCGTCTTCACCGACCTGATCCGGGGCGATGTCTTCTTCTGGCAGGGGCTGATGGCGGCGACGCTGATCCCGAGCATCCCGCTCGCGCTGCTCTACAACGCCTTCCTCAACCGGTTCATCGCCGGCTTCACCGGCGGAGCCTTCCGCTGAGCCACGTCCGCCGAAGAAAGGAGCCCACATGGCGGAACACGACGAGTCCAGCCGAGAGCCGAAGGAGGTGACGCGCGACCTCACCAGGCGAGACCTCCTCAAGAAGGCGGGCATCGGCGCAGCCATCCTGGCGGTGCCCGGGACCGCCCAGGCGAAGACGAAGGTCGCCGGGGCGCCCAAGTTCCGCCACAAGGAGCTCAAGGGCACGTTGCGGATCCTCCAGTGGAGCCATTTCGTGCCCGCGTACGACCGCTGGTACGACAACGTCTACACGAAGGCGTGGGGACGGGCGAACGACACCGAGGTGATCGTCGACCACGTCAACCAGGCGATCCTCCCGGCGCGTGTAGCGGCCGAGGTGGCCGCCGGCAGGGGGCACGACCTCGTGTCGCTCCTCGCTCCGGCTCCGCAGTTCGAAGACAGCGTCATCAACCACAAGGAGATCGTCCAAGAGGTCAACAAGAAGCGCGGCAAGATGGCGCAGGTCGCCTACCGGTCGACGTACAACCCGAAGACGAAGAAGTACCACGGGTTCTCCGACAACTACGCGCCGGATCCCGTCAACTACCGGATCGACCTCTGGCGCCAGATCGGGTCGAAGCCGACGACGTGGGACAGGGTGTCGAAGGCGGCGCCGCGCCTGCGGGCGATGGGACATCCGGTCGGTCTAGGCATGTCGAACGAGATCGACTCGAACATGTTCCTGATCGCGTTGATGATGTGCTTCGGCGGTTTCATCCAGAACCGCGATGGGAGGATCACGCTCAACAGCAAGGGCACGCGCGATGCCCTGAAGTTCGCGGGAGACCTCTACAAGCGCGGCATGTCCAACGAGATCTTCGCGTGGACGGCCGCGTCGAATAACCAGGCGATGCTTGCCGGGCGGCTCTCGCTGGCGCTGAACGCGATCTCGATCACGCGCTCGGCAGAGCTCTCGGACCGCCAGCTCGCGGGCAACCTCGGACTGCTGCCGATCCCGCAAGGCCCGCACGGGCGCCTCGGGCTTGAGCACGTCATGTACACGTACATGATCTGGAAGTTCGCCGAGAACAAGGCGGCGGCGAAGAAGTTCCTCGCCGACCTCGAGATCAAGTACACGGGCGCGTTCGAGAACTCGAGGTTCTACAACTTCCCGTCGTGGCCGCGTTCGGTTCGGAACGTCCGCAAGCGCCTCGCCCGGGACACGAACACGCCGAAGGGCAAGTACGTCATCCTCGACACGATCAGCAAGAGGTACACCTTCAACGTCGGCTACCCGGGCTTTGCGAACGCCGCGATCGGCGAGATCTTCGACACGTTCCTGATCCCGCAGATGTTCGCGGAGGTTGCCCAGGGCAAGCGAAGCCCGGCGGACGGCGCGCGCACGTACCACCGGCGGATGGGGACGATCTTCGCCAAGTGGCGGAGGCGAAAGAAGATCTAGCCTCGGCTCGTTCCGGGCCCCGGCTCACGCCGGGGCCCGGAAATCCCGTGCCTAGCACCGGCTCCTAGCCGCAGGAGCCGCCGGCGCCTCCATGCGCGATCGCCGGGATCGGCCGCGAAGCCTCGAGCGCCTGGAAGCACTGCTCGCACGTGGCGATGACGGCCGCCGCGGCGTGGTCGATCATCCGGTTCTTCGCCTTCAGGTCGATCGGGGCCCGCGCGAGGTCGAGCAGGAACCGGTCGAGCGCCTGGTTGATCGCGGGGCTGCCCTTGAGCTTGTCGCGGCTCGGCCGGCCCGCCGCGGTACGGATGGACGCGAGGTCACGGTCGAGCCGCACCTTGGCCCGCTCGATCTTCGCCCGGCAGGCCGGCGTCATCGTCGTCCGCACGGGCGCAGGCGCGGCGACCTGCTCGTGCGAGGTCG
This sequence comes from Actinomycetota bacterium, assembly GCA_046724905.1. GTDB lineage: Bacteria > Actinomycetota > Thermoleophilia > Gaiellales > Gaiellaceae > JBKOXJ01. The sequence goes on from JBKOXJ010000158.1 coordinate 5,760, forward strand.
AGCTCCCACATCCAGCGGCGAGGACGGCGAGACAGACGGCGGCGGCAGCGCGCATCAGAGACACCAATGTAACCGGTTTGTTGGTGTCGTGCTGCAGTCAGGCGACGGCCGGCGTGCGCTGGGCGAAAGTCAGCACCCTGAAGCAGCGCTCCAGCGCATCGAAGTCGCCCTCGACACTGGCATGCTTGCGCCGGACCGCCTCAGCCGGCGCCAGCTCCCCGCTCACGAGCGCGAAGAACGTCGGCATGTCGGTCTCGACGACGACGTCTGCGTCCTCCGCAGCGCCCACCGTCGCCTCGAGGTGGCCCTCCACGACGCGCGCCGTGAACGCGTCGCCGCCGACGTCGAGGACGTAGGTCTCGGTCAGGCCGCGCGCGGCCTCAGGGTTGAACAGCGCCGGCAGGGCGTTCAGGCCCCACTCCGGGTAGAGCTCGTCGTCAGGCGGCGGCGGACCGAGCGATCGGGCACCCCAGCGCGCCAGCGCATAGAGAACCTCCTCGAGCCCGCGCCCGTACTCGGTGAGCTCGTAGACCGTCGACGCGGCGGGAGGCGGCAACTTGCGCTTCGCCACGACCCCGCACTGCTCGAGGTCGCGCAGCCGCCCCGCGAGGATGTTCGTGCCGATCCCCGGCACGCCCGCGACGAGGTCGGTGTAGCGCTTCGGCCCGTGCAGCAGCTCCCGGACGATGAGGAGCGACCAACGCTCGCCGACCATGGAAAGGGCGTGGGCCATCGGGCAGTACTGGTCGTAGTGCTTCGTCACGTTTTGGCAAGTCTAGCGCAGCGGCTTCTGATTGACAAGTAAATACTTGCAAAAGAGAAGTAGATGCTGCTAGGTTGGAAGTCAACGTGACAGCGACAACTGAAAGGACCACCTCGTGATCGCATCCGCTTCGCGGAAGTGGCTCGGGCTGGCGCTGATTTGCGCCGTTCAGTTCATGGTCGTGCTCGACATCGCGATCGTGAACGTGGCCCTTCCGTCCATCCAGATCGACCTCGGGTTCTCGCAGGAGAACCTCCAGTGGGTCGTGAGCGCCTACGCGCTCTTCTTCGGCGGCTTCCTCCTGCTCGGAGGCCGCGTGGCCGACCTCCTCGGCCGCCGGCGCGTCTTCCTTGCCGGCATCGTGCTCTTCACGCTGGCTTCGCTCTTCTCCGGGCTCGCGTGGAGCGAGGGCGCCCTGATCGCGGCCCGCGCGTTCCAGGGCCTCGGCGCGGCGATCATCTCGCCGGCCGCGCTGTCGATCCTGATGACAACGTTCCGTGAGGGGAAGGACCGCAACACCGCGCTCGGTGCATGGGGCGGTGTCGGCGCCTTCGGGGCAGTCGCCGGCGTCCTTCTCGGCGGCGTCCTCACCGACTGGCTCGGCTGGGAATGGATCTTCTTCGTCAACGTGCCGGTGGGCCTCATCGCTCTAGTGCTCACGCCGCTTCTTCTCTCTGAGAGCCGCGATGCACGCATGCGCAGCTTCGACGTGCCGGGCGCCGTGCTCGTTACGGGCGGGCTCGTCATGCTCGTGTACGCCATCACCCAGGCGAACAGCTACGGATGGGGCTCGGCCACGACCATTGGGCTCTTCGCCGCTTCCGCGGTCGTTCTCGCCGCGTTTGTCGGCTGGGAGGCCCGTACCGCCGAGCCGCTGATGCCGTTCTCGATCTTCCGGCTCCGGACTGTCGTCGGAGCGAACGTCGCGGGCCTGATCCTGGGAACGGCCATGTTCGCGATGTTCTTGATGCTCACGCTCTACATGCAACAGGTGCTGGGCTACTCCGCGATGAAGACGGGCGTCGCGTACCTCGCAGTCGCGGGCAGCGCGATCCTCTGGTCGGGCCTCGCATCGCAGCTCGTCACGCGGCTCGGCGTCAAGCCTGTCCTCGTCGCCGGAATGACCCTGCTCGCGGCCGGGCTGATCTACTTCACGCAGGTCTCCGTGAACGGCTCGTATGTCGGAGACCTCCTGCCCGGCTTCCTGCTGATCGCGATCGGCTTGGGCTTCTCGTTCGTGCCGATCTCGATCGCCGCGCTCGCAGGCGTACAGTCCTCCGAAGCTGGGCTCGCGTCGGGGTTGTTCAACACGTCGCAGCAGATCGGTGGAGCGCTCGGGATCGCCGTGCTGTCCGCTTTGGCGACCTCCGTCACGGACAACAAAGTCGCCTCGGGAACCGCTCTACCCGCGGCACTTACCGACGGCTTCCGGGCGGCCTTCATCGCCGCCGCCGCGGTAGCGGTGGTCGGGATCGTCGTCTCCCTCGTGGTCGTCCGCCGGGAGGACCTGGCGACGCAGCCGGAGGAGGCAATCGAGGCCGAGCCGGCCCTCGAGGCGGCCTAGAAACGCCAATCACCCCGCAGAGGAGAGCCCGCTTCGGCGGGCTCTTCCCCGTTAGCGGCGAGCGAGGAACGTCTTCACTCGCCCGATGAAGCCACGGCCTTTGCCCTGCGCCTGTTGGGCCTCCCCGCGAGCGCGCAGGCCGGGATCACCGCTTGCTCGCCCGGCCGCCTCCTGCGCCTTGCCCTTGAGCTCAGTGGCCTCGCCTTTTGCTCGATCCTCTACTCCGGACATCGCGCTCGTTCATACCGTCCACGCTGAGCGGCAAACCGCTTCGACGCGAGGAGAGCCCGCCACGGCGGACTCTCCTCGCCGACGATTTCGATCAGGGCAAGGCTCGGCGGATTACCGCTAGCCGCAACCGAGGACGTGGTCGACGTTCTCGACGATGTCGCCCACTCCTCGCCCATCCGGGGCCCTGGCGAAGTCGCTAACGAGCGGTCCCAGGTTTGGGGCAAACGTCTGGTTTGCCTGGCCGAAGTCCTCGCACCCGCCCTTATGGCCGCCTTCGTGCGCAAAGGCCGGCGTCACCGCACCAGCCGCGAGGACGACAGTGGCCGCAAGCGCCCCCACCACAGCGCGCGATCGCATGGATACCTCCTCCCTCAGCCGCAGGTCAAACGAGTCTATAACGCCATTCCGAAAGAGTCATGTGCGGCGTTGTTTGTCGTTCGGTCGCGCGCGTACCAGATGTGCTCGCGGCCCTCCCAGAGGGCCCGCCCGCGGTAGCTGAAGCCGCACTTCTCCATCACCCGGCGCGAGGCGACGTTCTCAGGAAGCGTGAAAGCGACGACGCGCGGGAGACCGACGCGCTCGAAGGCGTCCGCAAGTGCGGCGCGCGCCGCCTCGGTCGCGAGCCCTCGGCCCCAGAAGGACCGGTCGAGCGTCCAGCCGATCTCGTCCTTGTCCGGCCCTCCCTTCCACCGCTCCTCGTGCATCACCCCCACGCGGCCGATCAGCTCCCCGCTCGCCCGGTCTTCGAGCGCCCAGCGGCCGTAGCCACGCTCCCGCCAGTGCTCGACGTAGCGAGCGACCTTCACGGCGGCATGCTCCTGCGCGCCGAGACCGCCGAGCATCCGCGAGACGTCGGGATGCCGCAGGATCTCCTCGAGCCGGTCGGCGTCGCCGGTTCTCCAGAGCCGGAGCGTGAGCCGCTCCGTCTCGAGGCTGATCCGCTCCACGGCGCTCATTCTGCGCTCCGTAGAATTGCCGCGGTGCCGGGAGCATCGCGCGACGAGTCGTAGGACGTGACGCGGATCGCACTCGTCTGCGAGCCGCCGGACGGCGGAGTCGCCGAGCACGTCTACCACCTGGCTGAGGGTCTTCCGGGTCACGGCTATGAAGTGGCGGTCTTTGCTGCGGCGACCTTTGCGCCGGGCCCCCGCCTTGCCGACGCCGGCCGACCAACCCGCGCGCTGCCGCTCGTCCGCGACTACCGCCACCCGGGGCGGGACGCGGCCGCCTTCACGGAGCTCGCGCACGCGGTACGCCGTGGCGGCTTTGCGCTGGTGCATTGCCACGCGGCGAAAGCCGGCGTCCTGGGGCGGCTGGCCGCGCGGCTGGCGCGGGTTCCTGCCGTGTACACGCCACACTGCTTTCCGTTCGTCGGCGAGATCTCGGCTCGGCGTCGGCGCTTCGCCCTGGCCGTCGAGCGTGCGCTGGCAGGGCGGAGTGCCGCGATCGTTTGCGTTTGCGAGGACGAGCGGCGCGTCGCCCGCGCGGCCGGTCTCGGCCGGGCTGAGCGCCTCCAGGTCGTCTACAACGGGTGCCCCGCTTGCGACGCCGCCGTCGCACCGGATCCGAGCGTGGAGGCGCTGCGCAGGAATGGGCCCGTCGTCGGGGCGATCACGGTCCTGCGCCGCCAGAAGGCCCTCGACACGCTGCTCGAAGCGGCTCCGCGGGTGCACGAGCAGGTGCCCGAGGCCAGGATCGCAATCGTCGGCGGCGGGCCCGAGCGGGCGGCTCTGCTCGCGCACGCCGAGCGGCTAGGCGTGCGGAACGTCGTCTTCCTCCCGTACTCGCCGCCCGCCGCGCGCCACCTCCGCGCGCTCGACGTCTACGTCCTTCCGTCGGCGTGGGAGGCATTTTCGATCGGCGTGCTCGAGGCACAGGCCTGCGGGATTCCGCAGGTGGCCACCGATGTCGGCGGCACGCGCGAAGCCGTCATTCCCGAGACCGGAACGCTGGTGCCGCCGCGCGACCCGGTCCGACTCGCGGATGCGCTGATCGAACTGCTTCGCGACCCCGCCCGGCGAGCCGCGATGGCGGACGCGTCACTCGCGCGGCATTCCGAGCTCTTCACGGTCGAGCGCATGGTCGCCGAGACGGCATCGGTCTACGACCGCGTGCTAGAAGCGGTTTCGCGATGACTGCCGGCGCATCGACAGGTCAGTTCAGACGGACGCGCGGATGAACCGCGCGTCCTGACGGTCGGCGCCGCAAGCGTCGCCTCGGAGCGGTTTCGCGATGACTGCCGGCGCATCGACAGGTCAGTTCAGACGGACGCACGGATGAACC
>JBKOXJ010000088.1:0-14109 GCA_046724905.1 Actinomycetota bacterium
CTTGTCGGACAGCGAGGCCAGTCCGTCGAGGCTGTCGATTTCAATGCCGTCAAGCCGATCGATGTCGGCCGCCACGGCTTCGACGGCATCGAACGAGATGCCGGAAAAGACGGAGAGCAGCTCGAACAACCGCTGCTCGCCGGGCTCGAGCAGCTGATAGCTCCACTCGATCGTCGACCGCAGAGTCTGCTGACGCGCGGGCAGGTCTTGGGAACCGCTGCGGAGCAGCTGCAGCCGGCTACTCAGCCGGTCGAGCAAGGCGTCGGGCGAGAAGAGGTTGATTCGTGCAGTCGCAAGCTCGATCGCCAGCGGCAGGCCGTCCAGGCGCAGACAGATCTCGGCCACAGCCGCCGCGTTACCGTCCGTGAGCCGGAACTCCGGCCTGACCGCCCGGGCACGCGCGACGAAAAGCTGGATCGCTTCGTACTGAGCGAGGTACTCAGCAGACGCCCACGTTCGACTGTCGCTGGGCAACGAGAGCGGCGGGACCGCGAGCAGATGCTCTCCGCGCACGTGCAAGGCTTCGCGGCTCGTTACGAGCAGCTTCAGCCGAGGGCAACCCTGCAAGAGTTGCGCTGCGGTGGGCGCCGCGGCCGTCACCTGCTCGAAGTTGTCGAGCACCAGCAAGACACGCTGTTCCCGCAGCTGCCGGGTCAGTTCGTCGAGCAGCGACTCGTCCCGCGTCTCGCTCAAACCGATCGTGTGCGCGATGGCTGCGAGCACCGATGCGCTGTCGCGGGCGTCGGAGAGGTCAACGAAGTGAACGCCATCCTCGAACCTCTCGGCCTCGCCCGCAGCAGCCCGAAGGGCGAGGCGCGTCTTGCCGATGCCGCCGGGCCCGGTGAGAGTGAGGAGCCGTATCGACTCGTCTCCGAGGAGTTCTCCGATCTCGCGCAACTCCGCTGCTCGGCCCACGAAAGCTGAGGGCTGATCCGGCAGCGCGCTCGTTCGGCGCGAGAGTGTGACCAAGGGCGGAAAGCTGACCGCGAGATCCCGATGGACGAGCTGGAAGACGCGTTCAGGCCGTCCCAGATCCTTGAGGCGGTGCTCGCCCAGGTCGCGGAGCGTGGACCCCTCCGGCAGCTGGTCTGCGACAAGCGCCGCCGCGGCCGCCGACAGCAGCACCTGGCCGCCGTGGCCGGCAGACATGACACGCGCCGTCCGATTGAGGGTCGGGCCGTAGTAGTCCCCGTTGCGTTTCGCCGCCTCACCTGCGTGCAGCGCCATCCGGACACGAAGCGCCCCGGTCACACCCCAGGGCGCGGAGGCGAGGTCGTGCTGAGCCTTCAGGCAGGCGCTGACGCCGTCGGCGGCCGAGCCGAAGACGGCCATCAAGCCGTCGCCCATGCTCTTCACCACCTGCCCATTCGAGCTCTCGACGGCCTCTCGCAAGATCGCGTCGTGGCGCTCGAGAGCGTCCCTCATCGGCTGCTGAAACTGCTCCCAGAGCCGAGTGCTGCCTTCGATGTCGGTGAACAGGAAGGTGAGAGTCTGCGACGCGGGCTCAGCAGGCATCAGCCTCGACCCACACCACGCGCTTGCAGGCGCTGCAACCCGTCGTACGCAGCGTATTTGTACGCCTCGCTTGCTGTCGGCACGTTGAAGGTGCTGTGGATGAAGTAGTCGATCGTCCCGCCGTAGCTCAGCACCGCCTGGCCCTGGTGGATCAGCTCCGTCGCCCCGTCGCCGAGGATGTGGACACCGAGCAGCTTTCGGCCCTCCCGCGCGAAAACGAGTTTCACGAGACCGTCCGTCGCGCCGGCGATGTTGGCCCGCGCATTGCCGGCGAACCACCCGCGCCCGACCTCGTGGTCGATTCCCGCGTCGCCGGCAGCTTCCTCTGTCAGCCCGACCATCGCGACTTCCGGAACCGAGTAGACCCCGAACGGCGGCATCGGGTCGACTGTCTCCTTGAACGGGATCCCGAAGGCGTAGCAGGCAGCTACCCGCCCCTGCTCCATCGACACCGAGGCTAGCGCCGGAGGCCCGATCACATCGCCGGCCGCATAGACCCGCTCCGCGGTCGTGCGGAACGTGTCGTCGACGACGATGCGCTGGCGATCGTCGAGCTGCACCCCGACCTCCTCGAGACCCAGCCCTTCGGTGTTGCCCGCCCGACCCGCGGCGAACAACACCTTGTCCGGCCTGATCTGCTCCCCGCCCGCGAGCGCGACTCGAAGCCCCTGCTCGTCGCGTGTCACCGCCGCGCTCCCACCGCCGAGCTCCAGCCGCATCCCCACACGGGAGAACGCCCGCGCGAGAAGCTCGGAGATCTCGGCGTCGAGGAAGGGAAGGAGGCGGCTTCCCGCGGCGACCAGCGTCACCTCGATTCCGAGGGCGGTGAAGATGGAGGCGTATTCGCACGCGACGGCGCCTCCTCCGACCACGACGATGCTGCCGAAGGGCCGGTCGATCTCCAGCACTGTCGTCGAGTCGTGGACGTCGAGGTCGTCGAAGGGGACATCCGGCGGTCGGAACGGCCGCGACCCAGTGGCGATGAGAACGACGTCGCCGTGGAGCACACGCACTTGATCTGAATCGACAGCGACGTGGACGGTCCGGTCGGAGCCGAGCCTGGCGCGGCCGCGGACGAACTCGACCTCGTGCCGCTCGAGGTTCACGCGCACCGCTTCCGTCATCGTCTCGATCACCTGGGCCGTTCGCGTCCTGAGCCTGGCCAACGACGCCTGCGGGTCGAGCGCGAGGCGCAGCCCGTAGACCTCCCTGCGACGGAAGCCGGTGATGTACATCGCCGTCTCCCGCAGGGTCTTGCTCGGGATGGTGGCGTTGCTGACGGCTGCACCGCCGGGCGCCGGGGACCGCTCCACGACGGCGACCCGCTTGCCGAAATAGGCTGCTTGCGCCGCAGCCTTCTCGCCCGCGGGCCCAGAGCCGATGACCACCATGTCGAAGGAGTTTTCAGCCGGCACCCGGCCCTCCAGAGCGCGGTCCGAACGTCAACAATATGCGTCCCGAGGCGACCCGCGAGTACCCGGGCGTCCACGGCGCCTGAGCCTGGTCATTCGTCCGGATCGGCACCTCGAACTGGATAAAGATGTGACGTGGCGCTGAGCGAACCGCTCGACGTTGTCTGCCTGGGAATCCTCGTCGCGGACGTGATTGCACGGCCCGTCGAACGCCTCCCTGCCAAGGGAACCCTCGACTTCATCGACGAGATCAGCCTCCGTGGTGGCGGCTCGGCGCTCAACACGGCGAGCGCCCTGGCCCGGCTCGGGCTGCACGCGGGCGCCGCCGGCAAGGTGGGAGCCGACCCGTTCGGCGAGTTCCTGCTCGGCCTGCTCGACGAGCGCGGCATCGACAGACGGGGCGTGCTGGTGGATCCGGCTGTCCCGACGTCGGCGACCGTCGCGCTCGTCGACGCTAACGGGGAGCGAACGTTCCTGCACCTGCCGGGGGCAAACGGGCGCTTGCGCGCAGAGGAGCTCGACCGCGAGCTGCTGTTCTCGTGCCGGGCCCTGCACCTTGCGGGCGCGCTCGTGCTCGACTCTCTCGACGGCGAGCCGGCCGCGGAGATCCTGACCGAGGCACGGCGCCGGGGGCTTCAGACGAGCCTGGACACGGTCTTTGCGAGCGGGCGGTGGGAGCGGGTTCTGCCCTCACTGCCGCATGCCGACCTGTTCACGCCGGGGCTGGGCGAAGCGCAGGCGATCAGCGGTCAGGACGACCCGGCCCGGGCTGCGTCCTGGTTCCGCGACCGAGGCGTCGGCGAAGTGGTCGTGACGATGGGGCCGGCAGGCTGCTACGCGGCGGGACCGGACTTCGAAGGCCACGTGGCGCCTCCGCCCGTTCATGCGATCGACGGAACGGGCTCGGGCGACGCGTTCGCCGCCGGACTGATCTACGGCAGGCTCGCCGGCTGGCCGTTCGAGCAGCGCGTCCGGTTCGCGAGCGCCGTCGGTGCCCTCGCGACGACCGCCGTCGGCGCCTCCGAGGGCGTGCGCGGACTCGAGGAGACGCTCGCGCTGGCGGGGTTGGCGTGAATCCCCGTCTCAACCGGCTCTTCGCCGCGGACGGGCGCTGCTTCGACGTGGCGGTCGACCACGGCTTGTTCGGGGAGCCTTCGTTCTTGACCGGGATCGAGGACATGGAGCGCGCGGTCGCCACGCTCGTCGAGGCCGGGCCGGACGCGATTCAGCTCTCGCCGGGGCAGGCACCGCTGCTCCAGCAGAAGCGCGGTCCGAAGCCCGCGCTCGTGCTTCGCACCGACGTCGCGAACGTCTACGGCCGCGAGGGCGTCGGGCGCGAGTACCTGTTCAGCGAGCTGATCGAGGACGCCGTCGAGAAGGCGCTCGCGCTGGACGCCGCGTGCGTCGTCGTCAACGTGCTGCTCTTGCCCGGCCAACCGGAGCTCCTCCACGCCTGCATCCGAAACGTCTCGGCGCTCCGGGCTGCCTGCGACCCCGTCGGGATGCCGCTGATGGTGGAGCCGCTCGCGATGAAGCCCGGCGAGTCGGGTTATGGGGTCGACGGCGACGCGGACACGATCGTGACGCTCGTCCGCCAGGCCGTCGAGGTCGGCGCCGACGTGATCAAGGCCGACCCAACCGACGACGTCGACGACTATCCGCGGGTGCTCCAGGCGGCCGGGGCGGTGCCGGTGCTCGTCCGCGGCGGCGGACGCGCGACCGACGAGGAGATCCTGCGCCGGACCGAGACCGTGATCCGGCTCGGCGCGGCCGGCATCGTCTACGGGCGTAACGTCATCCAGCACGAGCAACCGGCCGCGATGACCCGCGCGCTGATGGCGGTCGTCCACGACGGTGCCTCGGCGGCCGACGCGCTGGCGATGCTCGATGGCTGAGCGCGTCGTCCGCTTCGGGATCGTCGGCGGCGGTTTGATGGGCCGTGAGTTCGCGAGTGCCGCGGCCCGCTGGGCGCATCTCGCGGACATCGGCGTGCGCCCCGAGATCGCCGTCGTCTGCGACCTGAACCGCGACGTCCTCGCGTGGTACGAACGGCTCGCGCCGCGCCCGCGCCTCGTCACCGACTACGCGGAGCTGCTGGCCGACGACTCGGTGGAGGCGGTCTACTGCGCGGTCCCGCACCACCTGCACGAGGAGCTGTACACCGCGGTTCTCGGGGCGGGCAAGCATCTGCTCGGCGAGAAGCCGTTCGGGATCGACTTGTCCGCGAACGAGAGGATCACGGCCGCTGTCGCGGAGCATCCGGATCTGCTCGTCCGCTGCTCGTCCGAGCTCCCGTTCTATCCGGGCGGGCAGGAGGTCTTCCGCTTCATCCAGGAGCGGCGCTACGGCCGCGTGCTCGAGGTGCGCTCGCAGTTTCTGCACTCGAGCGACCTCGACCCGGCGAAGCCGATCAACTGGAAGCGCCGCGCCGAGCTCAACGGCGAGTACGGCTGCCTCGGCGATCTCGGCATGCACGCGCTCCACCTCCCGTTGCGCGCGGGCTGGGCGCCCGAGAACGTGCGCGCGATCCTCTCCGACGTCGTGCCCCAGCGGCCCGACGGTGCGGGAGGCTGGGCGGACTGCGACACCTGGGACAACGCCGTCCTCCTCTGCGAGGCCCGCGACGGCGACGTCACCTTTCCGCTGCGGATCGAGACGAAGCGGATCGCCCCGGGCGAGACGAACACATGGGTGACCGAGATCGACGGGACCGAGGGCTCGATCGCGTTCTCGACGAAGCTTCCGAAGACGCTCCGCTTCATGGAGTACCGGCCCGGCGGGCAGCAGGCGTGGCAGACGCTCGACCTGGGCTCGCAGTCCGCCTATCCGACGATCACCGGCGCGATCTTCGAGTTCGGGTTCTCCGACGCGATCCTGCAGATGTGGGCCGCGTTCCTGGACGAGCTCGCGCATGGGCGCGACGGGATGCGGCAGCCGTTCCACTGCGCGACGCCCGAGGAGGCGGCTGCCACGCACCGGCTGTTCACCGCCGCGCTCCGCTCGCACGCGGAGCGCGCCGTGGTCGCCGTCGCCGCCCCCTGAGCGTGCGGTCAGTGGCCGGGAGGCGGGCCAGGAGGGCCGAGGATCTGCATTCCGTTACGAGCAGCGATCGGGAGCAGCCGCTCCATGTCCGGGGGAGTCTCGAGCGGCGGCGGCAGCACCCGCTCGCTCGCCGGCTCACCGGCCTCGTGCAGGAAGCCCTCGAAAAGGAAGGGCTGGAAGCCGATCAGGGTCTTCGCTCCGTCCGTCTCTGCAATGAAGGTGTGCGGCACCCCCTTCGGGCCGAAGGCGAACGAGCCGGCCGTAAGAGAGAGGCGCCGGTCGCCGACGTAGACGGTGAACTCCCCCTCGAGCACGTAGAACCACTCGTCCTCGTCGGGATGGACATGCCACGGCGACCCTTCTCCGGCGCGAACGGTGACCTCGAGCAGCCCGTACTCGCCGTTCGTGTCGGCGCCGCTGATCTTCACGATCTCGAGCATCCCCAGCAGCCAGTGCGCTTCACCCTCGTCGCTAGCGAGCAGGTAGCCGTCCTTTGCACGCTCCACGGAAACGGTGGTCATCTCACTCACTCCTTCCGGGTCGAAAACTGATAGCATTAGCAACAGTCTCTTAGCAAACAGTTGTAGAGCGGACTATCTCATAGAGGAGAATCCCTGTCAAGCCCGTCCCCCGAGCGAATGCGAGCCTGGCGCCTCTACTTCGAGAGCGCGCTCGCGCTGATCGACGTGCTCGACGCCGAGCTCGAGCGGGACGCCGGCATCCCGCTGCGCTGGTACGACGTTCTCGTCAAGCTGGAGGAGACGCCCGAAGGGCTGCGCATGACGGAGCTCGCGGAGCGGATCCTCTACAGCAAGAGCGGCTTCACCCGCGTCGTCGACCGGATGGAAGAGGCCGGGCTCGTGCGCCGAGTCCGCCCCGACAACGACCGTCGCTCAATCCTCGTCGTGCTCACCGACCAAGGCCGGAAAACGATGGAGCAAGCCCGCCGTCACCACCGGCACGGGATCGACCAACACTTCTCCCGCCACCTCGCCGACACCGACATCAAGACCCTGACGCGCGCACTCGAAAAAGTCAGCGCCCACACCCGCCCCCTCCGCCCGGGACGCATCCGCGACTAGAGCTTGACGCGGCCGCCGCTTTGGGGGATATTCGCCCCGTTGATGACAACGATGTCATCGCGGACATGACGACGCCGTCCTCGCCGCCGCCACTGCTCGAAGCGAAGAAGGTGCAGAAGCACTTTGGACGCGTCATCGCCCTGCGCGAGGGTAACTTCGCGCTCCGGCCGAACGAGGTCCACGCGATCGTGGGCGACAACGGGGCCGGCAAGTCGACCCTGGTCAAGATCATCTCCGGGGTCTTCCAGGCCGACGGCGGCGAGATCGCGATCGACGGTCAACCGGTCACGATCGCGAACCCGCGCGAGGCACGTGAGCTCGGCATCGAGACCGTGTACCAGGACCTCGCACTCGCGGACCATCTCGACGCCGCCGGCAACCTCTTCCTGGGCCGCGAGCAGCTGCGGCGTGCACCGCTCTCCTGGTTCGGATTCCTCGACAAGAAGGCGATGCGCCGTCGCGCCCGGGAGGAGATGCGCCGGCTCAAGATCGGCATCCAGTCGGTCGAGCAGCCGGTCCTCAGCCTCTCCGGCGGGCAGCGGCAGGCGGTCGCCGTCGCGCGCGCGATCGCGTGGGGTACGCGGATCGTGATCATGGACGAGCCCACGGCCGCGCTCGGCGTGCGCGAGTCGTCGATGGTGCTCGAGCTGATCAAGGAAGTCCGGAGTCAGGGGCTCGCCGTGATCATGGTCAGCCACAACCTGCCCGAGGTCTTCGCCGTCGCCGACCGGATCACGGTGCTTCGCCACGGCAACACGATCGCCACACTCGACCTGAGCGAGACCAGCCTCGAGGCCGTCGTCGGGATGATGACCGGCGCGGTGGCGGCCGCCGCCTAGGAGGCCGCGCTGGCGAAGGCCCGCGGAAGCACGAACGGCCTCAAGCCGCGTCCCACGATGAGCGACGTGGCCGAGGCCGCAGGCGTCAGCGTGAAGACGGTCTCGCGGGTCGTGAACGAGGAGCCCGGCGTCCGCCGCGAGACCGCAGAAGCCGTCCGGCGGACGATTGCCCAGCTCGGGTTCCGCCCCAACGATCTGGCACGTGCGCTCCGCCGGGGCCGCCGCTCGGGGCTGTTCGGGCTCGTGATCGAAGACGTGTCGAACCCCTTCTACTCCGCGATCGCGCGTGGGGTCGAGGAGGTGACGCGAAGCCGCGGGATGCTCGCGATCGCGGCGAGCTCGGACGAGGACGGCGAGCGCGAGCGGGACCTCGTTCGCCTGTTTTGCGAGCGGCGGGTCGACGGACTGCTGATCGTGCCCGCCGGCGACGACCACGGGTACATGCTGCCCGAGCTCCGCTCGGGGACCCGCGTCGTGTTCATCGACCGGCCTCCGAGAAAGATCGACGCGGACGTCGTCTTGCTCGACAACGTCGGCGGGGCCCGAACGGCGGTCGAGCACTTGCTCGCGCAGGGACACCGGCGGATCGGGTTCGTCGGCGATGCACCGGGGATCTTCACCGCGGGCGAGCGTCTGCGTGGTTACCGCGACGCGCTCAGACGGGCGGGTCTGGCGGCCGACCCGTCGCTGATCCGGCTGGGCGCGCACGATGCGGCTGCCGCGGAAGAAGCCGTCTCCGAGCTTCTGGCGTTGCCGGACCCGCCGACTGCGCTCTTCGCCGGCAACAACCGCATCACCGTGGGCGCGCTCCGCGCGCTCGGCCGCGACGGGTACCGCCTGGCACTCGTCGGCTTCGACGACCTCGAGCTCGGTGAGATGCTCGCGGTCCCGGTGACGGTCGTCGCGTATGACCCAGCCGAGCTCGGGCGGAGGGCAGCCGAGCTGCTCGCCGAACGTCTCGCCGGCGACGACGGGCCGCCGCAGCGCGTGGTACTCCCGACGACGCTGATCCCACGCGGCTCCGGGGAGGTGAAGCCGCGGTGAAGCCAGTCAAGCTCGCGCCGAACCAGCTCCACCGGTTCTACCGCGGCGGCGAGGCGATCGCGCGCTTCCGCGGCGTCCCCTCGACCGACGACCACGCGCCGGAAGACTGGGTCGGGTCGACCGCGACCGTCTTCGGCGCGAACGGCGTGGGCCTGAGCAGGCTGCCGGACGGGCGACTGCTCCGGGACGCGATCGCGGCCGACCCGATCGCGTATCTCGGTCCGGCGCACGCGGAGCGGTACGGCGCCGATCCGGCCCTGCTCGTGAAGCTGCTCGATGCGGGCGAGCGCCTGCCCGTGCACCTCCATCCGGATGAGGCTTTCGCCCGGAGTCACCTCGGCCTCGAGCACGGCAAGACCGAGGCGTGGGTGATCGTCGAGACGCGTGGCGAGCGCCCGACGGTCTGGGTCGGCTTCCGCGACGACGTCGAGCCGGACGTCCTCGCCGCGTGGGTCGAGCGTCAGGATCGCGCGAGCATGCTGGCGGCGCTCAACGAGCTGAGCGTCGCGCCCGGAGACTGCATCTTCGTCCCGGCGGGGCTCCCCCACGCGATCGGCGAGGGAATTCTCCTCGTCGAGCTCCAGGAGCCGTCGGACCTCTCGGTGCTGCTCGAATGGGCGGGCTTCGACGTCGACGGCACTCGTGACGGCCACCTCGGGCTCGGCTTCGACGTCGCACTCGAGAGCGCGCGACGAAGCGCTGTGCCGGACGACGAGCTGGCGGAGCTGAGACGGGAGACGACAAGCGCTCCGGAATCGCGTCCGGGGGCCCGCACGCTCTTGCCGTCGGCGGCGACCGCCTTCTTCCAGGCCGAGCGCCTCCGGCCAGCGCCGACCGTTGCGCTCGAGCCGGCATTATCGATTCTCGTCGTCGTCGACGGCGCGGGCCGGCTAGAGACGGACGCCGGCGGGTCCGTGCCGCTCGCGCGAGGCGAGACCGTACTCGTGCCGCACGCGGCGGGCGCGGGCGAGCTGACCGGCTCGGTCGACGTGATCCGGTGCCTGCCTCCCGAGGGTGAGCGAGCGTGACGTCTCGGGAGGCCGAGGTGGAGAGGGTCGAGCCCGAGGTCGCGGCGGAGGTCGGCGAACGGACGACGCGCGATCGCCTGGTGGACGCGCTCTCACGCTCGTGGCTCTTCTTCTTCCTGATCGGGCTGATCGGTTACTTCTGGCTCTCGACGCCTTCCGGCACGTTCCTGACCTGGGGGAACCTCGAGCAGATCGCGCTCAACACGTCCGAGGTGATCCTGCTCGCGATCGGCGAAACGTTCGTCATCGTCACAGCCGGCATCGACCTTTCGATCGGCGGGATCCTGTTTTTCAGCGCTGCCCTGGGAGGCAAGGTCATGCTCAACCTCTCGGGGACGAGCGAGCAGACGATCAACGGCCAGTACCCGCACGCCGAGATCGCGATTCCGGCGGGGATCGCGGTCTGCATCCTCGCCGGGACCGGTTGGGGCCTGATCAACGGCATGCTGATCACGAAGCTGCGCCTACCGCCGTTCATCGTCACGCTCGGCACGCTGGGGATGACCTTCGGCTTCGGCGACCTGATCTCCGGCGGCGCGTACCTCCCCGCTCCGGTCCCGCCGGCCCTGTCGAACCACTTCGGAAGCGGAAAGATCTTCGGGCTGTACGCGCCGATCTACGTCGCCCTCTTCTTCCTCATCGTCGCGCATGTGGTCCTGCACCACACGCGCTTCGGCCGCTATACCTCTGCGATCGGGTCGAATGTCGAGGGCTCGCGGCGCACCGGCATCGCGGTCGACCGCCACATCGTCAAGGTCTACGGACTCGCGGGGTTCCTCGCCGGCGTCGCGGCGGTCCTCGACCTCGCGATCTTCACGAACACGACGTCGGTCTCGCATCAGACCGACAACCTCAGTGCCATCGGTGCGGTCGTCATCGGCGGCACGAGCCTCTTCGGCGGAGTCGGGACCGTTCTCGGCAGCGCCGTCGGGGCGTTCATCCCGACCGTTCTCCAGAACGGCCTCGTCATCGAAGAGGTCCAACCCTTCTGGCAGGAGGTGGTCGTCGGCGCAGCGATCATTCTGGCCGTCTGGTTCGACCAAGTTCGCAGGCGGCGGGCGAATGCCTGACCCGACCCAAGGAGGTGCGACTGAGCTCATTGCGTCACGCACAACCCAGATCACCTCGTCGTCCAACCGACAGAGAGGAGTCAGCACGATGTCACGCCGCTTGATCGCGGTGCTCATCGCGTTCGCGCTCGCCGCCGCAGCGCTCGCCGCCACGGTAGCGCCCGGCAGCAAGGCGTCGCCCCAGGCACCGCAGACAACGAAGAAGACCTACACCTTCTACCTGGTCGCCGGGATCACGTCCGATGCCTTCTACTTGACGATGAAGAGGGGCGCTCAGGCGGCGGCGAAGAAGCTCGGCAACGTGAAGGTCGTTTTCACGGGGTCACCGGCCGCGTTCTCGCCGAACACGCAGATCCCGTTCCTGAACGGGGCAATCGCGCGCAAGCCCGACGCAATCCTGATCGCGCCAACGGACAAGACGGCGTTGATCGGACCGATCCAGCGGGCGATCAGCGCCGGGATCCCGGTAGCGACGGTGGACACGTTCATCACCAAGAAGATCGCGTTCACGAACATCTCGACCGACAACCCGGCCGGCGGCAGGAAAGCCGCGGACGCGCTCGCGCGGGCGATCGGGAAGTCGGGTGAGGTCGCCGCGATCAGCGTCAACCCGGGCATCAGCACGACGGACCAGCGTCGCGACGGGTTCGCCAACCGGCTGAGGAAGTACCCGAAGATCAAGTACTGGGGCGTTCAGTACTGCAACGACGACCAGACGAAAGCGTCGAACCAGACGACGGCGCTGCTGAGGGCTCACCCGAACCTCGAGGGCATGTTCGCCATGAACGTCGTCTCCGGAAACGGAGTGACCCAGGCAGTCAAGGCCGCCGGCAAGGCGGGCAAGGTCAAGCTGGTCGAGTTCGACGCAGGACCGCCGCAGGTTCAGGCGCTGAAGCAAGGGACGATCGATGCCCTGATCGCACAGTACCCCTACGGCATCGGCCAGCTCGCCGTCCGGCTCGCGTACAAGTACGTGACTGGGAAGAAGGCGGGGATCAAGAAGCACTACGGCACCGGCTCGGCGATCGTCACGCGGGCGAATGTGAACAGCCCGGCGATCAAGAAGTACCTCTATCGGCCGTAGCCGTGAGCTAACGATCGGAGACGGGCGGTCCTCGTGAAAGCGAGGTCCGCCCGCTCCGGACTACGCTGTTGGACGTGGCCGTTGCAACAGGCGCGCGCAGCTGGGAGCACCTTCTTGCGGCGCGTACCCGCGGTGAGGTCGGCGACGGGATCGCCGCGATCCTGTCGCTCCTCGGCGTCCCGAACCTGATCTCGTTCGCGGGCGGCTTTCCCGACCCGGAGACGTTTCCGCGCGAGCGGGCCGCCGCGCTGCTCGCGGAGTTCGCCGCCGCCGGCGAGGCGAGCGCGTTCCAGTACGCGCCCACGCGCGGGCTGCCGGGGCCACTCGACGCGCTCGCCGGGCGCCTCGAGGCGCTGCAGGGCCGCCGCCCGGCCGACGGCGAGCTGGTGATCACGAGCGGCGCGATCGAGGCTCTCGAGCTCGTCGTCAAGACGTTCCTCGACCCCGGCGACCTGGTCGTCGACGAGGCGCCGACCTACCTCGGCGCGATCATGGCGTTCCGGAGCTTCGAGGCCGAAATCGTTGCCATGGCGATGGACGATGACGGACTCAAGGTCGACGAGGTGGAGCGGCGCCTCAGGGATGGCATGCGGCCCAAGCTCGTCTACACGATCCCCGACCACCAGAACCCGGCCGGCGTGAGCCTCGCCGGCGAGCGGCGCGAGCTGCTGGTCGAGCTCGCTCGGCGCTACGGGTTCGCGATCGTCGAGGACGTCGCCTACCGCGAGCTTCGGTTCGAAGGCGACGCGCTGCCGAGCCTCTGGAGCCTTGGTCCGGACGTGGTCGTGCAGGCCGGCACGACGTCGAAGACGTTCTTCCCCGGCGTGCGGCTCGGCTGGGCCGTCGGGCCGGCCGAGATCTCGGCGCAGCTCGTCAACGCCAAGCAGAACACCGATCAGTGCGCGGGCGCGCTCGGGCAGCGGCTGTTCGAGGAGTACATCCGGCGCGGATGGATCGAGGAGCAGCTCGCGCAGTCGCGCGCGCTCTACCGGCGCAAGTGCGAGCGCATGCTCGCGGCGCTCGAGCGCGCGATGCCGCCGGGGATGAGCTGGACGCGACCGCGCGGCGGGTTCTTCACCTGGCTCACGCTGCCCGCGGGCGTCGACGCAACCGACCTCGCGGCACGCGCGGTCGAGCAGAGCGTCGGCATCGTTCCGGGGGCTCTGTTCTTCTCCGACGGGCGCGGCGCAGAGAACGTTCGGCTCTCGTTCAGCATGGTCGACGAGGCGCAGATCGACGACGGCATCGAGCGCCTCGCGTCGCTGATCGGCCCTCAAGCGCCGTAGAGGCGTGGCATGAAGTACGTGAACCTCGGCAAGACGGGCCTGCGCGTCTCACGCCTGTGCCTCGGCATGATGAGCTTTGGCAAGCACGAGAGCCGTGAGTGGGCGCTCGACGAGGCGGAAGCGGAGCCAATCGTCAGGCGCGCCGTCGAGGGCGGGATCATCTTCTTCGACACCGCCGACGTCTACAACGGCGGCCAGAGCGAGGTGGTGACCGGTCGGGTCCTCCGAAAGCTCTTCGGGACGCGTGAGGAATATGTCGTAGCGACGAAAGTCCGCGGCAAGACGATGCCCGGCGAGAACGGCGGCGGGCTCTCGCGGAAGCACATCCTCGCCTCGATCGACGCCTCGCTGGGGCGCCTCGAGCTCGACTACGTCGACCTCTACCAGATCCACCGCTGGGACCCTGCGACACCGATCGAGGAGACGATGGAGGCGTTGCACGACGTCGTCAGCGCAGGCAAGGCGCGGTACATCGGCGCCAGCAGCATGTGGGCGTGGCAGTTCGCCAAGGCGCAGCACGTCGCGCCGACGCGCTTCGTCTCGATGCAGAACCACTACAACCTCGTCTACCGCGAGGAGGAGCGCGAGATGATCCCGCAGTGCCGCGACCAGGGAGTAGCGGTGCTGCCGTGGAGCCCGCTCGCGCGAGGGCTCCTCGCGGGCAGCCGCACCGCTGCCGGCGAACGGCTGACGACTCGCGCCAAGAC
>JBKOXJ010000069.1:0-10064 GCA_046724905.1 Actinomycetota bacterium
CTGATGGTCACCCAGCCGGTCACGGTTCCGTCGGATCTCACGCTCGGACGATTCATGGACGATGTCGTCTGGTCGCGGCGGTACACGACGTATCCGGTCGTCGACGACGGCAAGGTCGTCGGGCTGCTGCCGTTCCGCTGCGTCGCCGAGGTCCCTCGCAGCGAGTGGGACGCGCGAACGGTGGCCGACTGCATGGTGCCCCGCGAAGAGGTTGCGCAGCTGCGCCCCGAGCAGGACCTCGCCGACGCGCTTGTCGAGCTCGGTCAAAGCGACCTCAACCGCGGGCTCGTGCTCGACGACGGCCGGCTCGCGGGCTTCCTCTCGATCACCGACGTCGCCCATGCGCTCGAGGGACGCCCGAGCGGTCGCTGACGGACCCGGCAGAGGTCGCGGCCGTATTTCCAGGCGAAAATAGGGTATGACTGCACCGTGAAACGCGCCGTCGTTTTCCTCGCCGCACTCGTCGTCGCGCTTGCAGGACTGGGCACGGGGAGCCTGTACGCGTACGACGAGGCGCGCGTCGACGTGCTCGCGGACGAAGTCTCGGTCGGTGGCCTCGACGTCAGCGGGTTGCACGTGCGCGACGCCGAGGAGCTCGTCCGCAGCCGCATCGTGAGGCGCCTGCAGCGGCCGGTCGTCGTCCACTTCGGAGCCCGTCGCTGGGTGCTGAGCGCCCAGGACGCGGGGCTGCACACCGACGTCCAGGGCAGCGTCGCTCGCGCCCTCGCTCTGAGCCGCCGCGGAACCGTCGTTGACCGCGTCCTGCGCGACCTCCGCGGCCCCGACCGGCCCGTCCGCGTTCGGCTGACGAGGGGGTACTCGCCGGCCGCGGTGCACGCCTTTGCGACGCGGATCGCCCGCGCCGTCGCGCAAGAGCCGGTCGACGCGCGGGTCGAACCCTCGCTTACGTCGCTCCGCCGGATCCCGTCGAAGGACGGGCTCGCCGTCCGAGCCCGCGCGCTCGAGCGGATGATCGGGTCGAGCCTCGTCCGCACGCGCGCCTCACGCACGCTGGAGCTGCCGACGCGCGTCGTCCGGCCGAAGGTGACGACCGAGGGACTGCCGCAGGCCTACCCGTACTACCTGACAGTCAGCAGGCCCGAGAAGGTCCTGCGCCTGTTCGTCCACCTGAAGCTCGCCCGCACCTTCCGGATCGCCGTCGGGCAGGTCGCGTACCAGACGCCGACCGGCGTCTACACGATCTACACGAAGCAGGTAAACCCGTCCTGGCACGTGCCGCTCGCCGACTGGGCGGGCGATCTGGCCGGCCGAGTGATCCCGCCTGGGCCCGACAACCCGCTCAAGGCACGCTGGATGGGCTTCTACAACGGCGCAGGGATCCACGGTACGAGCGACGTCTCCTCGCTCGGCCGCGCCGCGTCGCACGGATGCGTCCGGATGGCGATTCCGGACGTGATCCAGCTCTACGACATCGTCCCGATCAACACGCCGATCTACATCGCGTGACCCGCGATGCGGTCGCGGCCGTCCTGCGCGACGCCGTCGCCGCGCTCGAATCGGCCGACGTCCCATATGTCCTGATCGGCGGGCTCGCGTCGACCGTCCTCGGCCGGTCTCGCTCGACGGAGGACATCGACCTGCTCGTCTTCCAGGACGACGCGAAGCGCGCGCTCGAGGCGCTGGCAACCGCGGGCTTCGAGACCGAGGAGACGAACCCGGAGTGGATCTACAAGGCCAACCGCGACGGCATCGAGATCGACGTGATCTTCTGGCTCAAGGGCGACGTCTACCTCGACGACGAGATGCTCTCCCGCGCGCGCGACGGCAACGTCGACGGCGTTCCGGTGAAGGTCGTGCCGCCCGAGGACCTGATCGTGATCAAGGCCGCCGTGCATGACGAGCAGACGCCCCGTCACTGGCACGACGCCTTAGGCGTGCTCGCCGAGCAGGCGCTCGACTGGGACTACCTGAGCCGACGCGCCCGCCACGCGGCCCGGCGCGTGCTCGCGCTGCTCATCTACGCGCAGTCGAACGACCTCGTCGTCACGGACGAGACGATCAAGTCGATCTACGAAAGCGTCTACGGTGAGTAGATGAGCGAAGACGCCCGCGAACGCGAGAGGGAGCACCGCGAACGCCTGCGCGAGGCCGAGCAGGAGGCCGACGAGACGCTCGAGCAGGCCGAGGAGCGCCTGCGCGAGGTCGAGGAGAAAGCCCCCGACTCGGACCAGGAAGAAGAGGCGCCCGGAACATGAAGCGCCCTCAGAGGCGCCGAGCGGATTCGAACCGCTGTACGGGGCTTTGCAGGCCCCTGCCTAACCACTCGGCCACGGCGCCGGAGCACCCCATGGTAGCCCTGTCACTGGGAGGCAGATTGACAGCGGCCGCCTCGCGGCCGCGATCCCGGACGAGGCGGACTCCGCGGCGAAAAGTTGAGGCGCGAAGCGCCGACTTTTCGGCGTTTGGCCCCGCCTAACCACTCGGCCACGGCGCCGGGCTCGGCCATGGTAGCCGGGGGGCCGCCTAGGGTTTGAGACGTGGAGGGGGAGCGATGCCCACGCTGCAGCGCCGAGATGGAGTGGCGCCATCAGACGTGGCAGTGCGCGACCTGCCGCTTCAAGCTCGGGTGCTGCGAGGGTGAGTGCGGCGAGCCTGACTACGCGTCGGCGTCGGCCGGTTCCTCGAGCGCCGGCAGCTCGCGCTCCATGTAGAACGCCAAGTGGTCGCCCATGTCGACGACCTGCACGAGCTGCCAGCCGCGTGCGCCAAGGCCGTTCAGCTGCTCCTCGGCACGCGCCTTTGCGCCGACCCTGAACACGGTGTACTCCCAGCGGCGCTCGGCGTTGAGGTCGCGCTCGAGCCGCTCGGCCTCCGCGCGCTCGATCGCCTCGCGCTCCGCGTCGGACTTCAGGAACCGCATAGCGCAACCCTAGCGCCGCAGCGAGACGACTGACCTACGGGGGCGGAGGGCCTTCGGCCGGCGGTCCCGGCGGTCCGCCCTGCTCCTCCTCGACGACGCGCCGGCGGCCACCGCCGTACCAGCGGCGGTAGCTGGGGTCGCCTTCGACGTAGGTGGCGCGCCGGAAGACGCCGGGCCCCCACGGCGGTCCGAGGAAGAGCGCGATCAGGAACCCGATCAGGCCCACGATCATCAGGATCCAGCCGATCGCGGCGAGGTTGACGTTCTCGGCGTTGTCCTCGACGCCCCAGGTTAGGATCGCGCCGACGGCGATCAGGATCAGGCTCACGGGGAGGGTCATCGCCGTCGGGTCATACCCCGTTTCTCTCGCGGCGAACCTCTGACGCCCTTTCCACCCCGTTGGTCGGGGATCGACTGGCCGAAGGGAGGGCTTCGGGATCAGCCTGCTCTCGTAGGTTGATTGAAGATGGATTCCTCGGGCCTCGTCTTCATGATCGTGGCCGGCGCAGCCGTCCTCGCCCTCTGGGTCGATCAGCGCTTCAACCTCGCACCCGGCGGTCTCTTTGCGCGCTCCGCCCACGTGGCCGCCGCCGTGATCGTGCTGATGGCGAGTCCGGCGGTGATGCAGCCGATCATCGCCGAGGGCAGTTCCGTCCCGCGCACGATGGTCGCGCTCTTCGCCATCTTCCTGCCGTCGCTCGTGTACGCGTTCCTGACGGGCATCTGGTTCATGCGGCTCGTCCAGAGCGCCATGAGCACGCGCTAGCGGCGCGGCAGGAACCTCTGCTCGGCCACGCCGGGCTGAACGCCGTTTTCATTCGACCGCGCGGGGGATAGGCCCTGCGAGGGCGACGTTTCGTAACGGTCGACCGATCACGCCCGTGTGCCGGGGATGCCCCTGCGGCACGCGAACAAGGTTCTGCGAGCAAGTAGCATCGGCGAGTGGGCCGGAACCAGTCCACGCCCGGGGGGCCGGCTGTCGTGCCCGACGAGGCGCCGCCCGCTCGCGGCGGGAGAATCGGCGGGCGGCTCCGACTCGCGCTCGCGGCGGTTGCGGCTCTCGCCGTCATAAGTGCGATCTACGTCGCGACCCGCGACACGTCTCCCCCGCCGCTCGACCAGGCCGAGGTCGGGACGATCGCCTCGAACGTCGTCGGGAAGGCGATCGAGGATCTGGAGTCCAAGCCGCCTGACTCGGCGACGGTGTACCAGCAGATCTTGCCGTCCCTCGTGCAGGTCGAGGCGAAACGGCCGTCGCCGAAAGACGACAACGCGGGTCTCGGCGCCGGCGTGATCATCAACCGCGACGGCGCGATCCTCACCGCCCTCCACGTCGTCGACGGTGCGGAAAGCGTTCGGGTCGGGTTCGTCGACGGCACGAGCTCGACGGCGTGGATCGCCTCGACGGATCCGGCCAACGACATCGCCGTCCTCGAGCCGGACCGGGGGCCGGAGGTGGTGGTGCCAGCAGTGCTCGGCGGCGGCGGCCAGGTCGGCGACGAGGCGTACGCGGTCGGGCATCCGCTCGGCTACGTCGGCTCGCTGTCGTCCGGCGTCATCTCCGGCCTCGACCGCTCGGCCCGGGGAGAGAACGGCCGGAGACTGCAGGGGCTGATCCAGTTCGACACCGCGGTCAACCCCGGCAATTCGGGGGGACCCCTGCTCAACCGCGCTGGGCAGGTGATCGGCATCGTCACCGGGCTCGCGAACCCGTCGCCCGACGGCTACTTCATCGGCGTCGGCTTCGCCGTACCGATCGGCGCTGCCGGCGGTGCAGCCGATGCCCCACCCAAATGACACGAGGAGACATGACCCAACAGACCACACTGGACGCGTCGCTGGAGCAGGTGCTCTACCAGGTCAAGCGCGTGATCGTCGGCCAGGACACGCTGCTCGAGCGAATGGTCGTCGCCCTGCTCGCCCGCGGACATCTGCTCGTCGAAGGAGTGCCAGGGCTCGCCAAGACGATGGCGGTGAAGACGCTGGCCGACGCGATCGGCGGCGAGTTCCAGCGGATCCAGTTCACGCCCGACCTCGTCCCCGCCGACATCGTCGGGACGCGCGTCTTCAACCAGAAGCTCGGTGAGTTCCAGGTCTCGCTCGGCCCGGTGTTTGCGAACCTCGTCCTCGCCGACGAGATCAACCGAGCCCCCGCCAAGGTGCAGAGTGCGCTGCTCGAGGCGATGCAGGAGCGCCAGGTCACGATCGGCCGGGAGACGTACCCGCTACCGGATCCCTTCCTCGTGATGGCGACCCAGAACCCCATCGAGTCGGAGGGCACCTATCCCCTGCCGGAGGCTCAGGTCGACCGGTTCATGCTCAAGGTGCTGATCGGCTACCCCACCCCGACGGAGGAGTTCGTGATCGTCGAACGGATGGCCGCCGGTCTCGAGCAGGTGTCGCAAGCGCTGGACGCCGAGCAGCTCGCCCGGCTCCAGCGTGCGGCCGACGCGGTGTTCGTCGACCCCGCGTTGATCGACTACGCGGTGAAGCTCACGAACGCGACCCGCGACCTCTCCGCGGTCGGGCTCGGCGAGCTGTCCCGCTTCGTGACGTTCGGCGCCAGCCCGCGCGCGTCAATCAACATGATCCTCGCCGGTAGGGCACTCGCACTCGTCCGCGGTCGCGAGTATGCACTGCCGCAGGATCTTCGCGAGATCGCCCCTGACGTGCTGCGCCACCGGTTCGTGCTGTCGTACCAGGCGCTCGCTGACGGCATCGGCGCGGACGACGTCATCGACCGCATCCTCACCGTCGTCCCCGCTCCCGAGCTCGCGCTGCGGGAGCGCATGGTTCGCGGTGGGGCCCCAGTGCAAAGCGACGCATGAACGAGTCCGGGGCCCTAGTCGCCTCGACGCCCGAGGAGCTCCTCCACCGCCTCGAGTGGCGCGTGATCCGGCGCCTGGACGGTCTCCTGCAAGGGGACTATCGCACCATCTTTCGTGGCGCCGGGCTCGACTTCCGCGACCTGCGCGAGTACGAGCCGGGTGACGACGTCCGTCACATCGACTGGAACGTGACGGCGCGCATGGACACCCCGTACATCCGTGAGTACTCGGAGGACCGGGAGCTGACGGCCTGGCTCCTCCTCGACCGCTCGCCGTCGATGGGCTTCGGGCCAATCGACCGCCCAAAGGAGCTCGTGCTCTGCGAGCTCGCCACCACCTTCGCCCGGCTGCTCACGCGCGGCGGAAACCGCGTCGGGGCGATTCTGTTCGACAACGAGATCGAGAGCACCCTGCCGCCACGGAACACCCGGAACCAGGTACTCGCCCTGACGCGGGACCTGCTGCGGCGCCCCAGGGTAAACGGGGCGATCACCGACCTGTCCGGGCTGCTCGAGTACGCACTCGGCGCCGTCCGGCGCCGCTCCCTCGTCATCCTCGTATCCGACTTCATTACACCACCCGGGTGGGAAGGGCCGTTGTTGCAGCTGACGCAGCGCCACGAAGTCGTCGCCATCCGTCTTCTCGACCGCCGCGAGTACGACCTGCCCGACGCCGGGATGATCGTCGTCGAGGACGCGGAGACGGGCGAGCAGCTCACCGTCGACTCGAGCGACGCGGAATTCCGTCACCGGCTCCGCCGGGCGGGCGAGGACCGCGAGGCGGAGCTGCGCGCGGCCACCCTCCGCGCCGGGGTCGACATCTACGAGGTCTCGACCGAGGAGGACCTCGTCGACGCCTTCGTGCGCATCGTGGAAGCCCGGAAACGGCGGCGTCGCTGATGTCGTTCGGCTCCCCATGGATGCTGCTCGCGCTCGCCCTCGTCCCCTGCCTCGTCGTCGCGTACGCGTGGATGCTGCGCCGGCGCGCCGAACGCACCGAACGGCTCGCGTCCGAAGGGCTCGTACCGACCGGCGGCGAGCGGGTTCGGCGGCGCCGGCACGTCCCTTTCGCACTCTTCGTGCTCGCGCTCACGCTCGTCGGGTTCGGGCTCGCTCGACCCACCGTCAGCCTCGCGCTGCCCGCTCGCGAAGGCACCGTGATCCTCGCTTTCGACGTGTCGAACAGCATGCGCGCCGACGATCTCCAGCCGACCCGGCTCGCGGCGGCGAAGAACGCCGCGCTCGCCTTCGTCGAGCAGCAACCGCGGACGATCCGCATCGGTGTGGTGGCGTTCGGCGACAGCGCCGTCACCGTGCTGAGGCCGAGCAGCGTGAAGGAAGACGTCGTCGCGGCGATCGAGCGGCTCTCGGTGGGCGGTGGGACATCGCTCGGCCAGGGCCTCTTCGCGTCGCTGCGCGCGATCGCGGGGAAACCCCTGACGATCGACAAGTCCGCTCTCGATAGCGACACCGGCAAGGTGGACGTCGGCTACTTCGGCTCGTCCGCGATCGTGCTGCTCTCGGACGGCGAGAACACCTCGCAGCCGGACCCGCTCGACATCGCCAAGGTCGCGTCGACTGCCGGCGTCCGCGTTCACGCGATCGGTGTCGGCACCGAGCAGGGCACGGTGATCGAGGTCGACGGCTTCAACATCGCGACGGCGCTGAACGAGGAGCTCTTGACGGAAATCGCGAGGGTCACCGACGGCACGTACGATCAGGCCGCCGACGCCGCCGCGCTCGCCAGGATCTACGACTCGATCGACCTCGAGTTCAAGCGCACGGAGAAGCCGCGGGAGGTCACGGCGCTCTTCGCAGCGGCCGGCGGGCTCCTCCTTGCCGCCGGCTCCGTCCTTTCGATGCTCTGGTTCGGGCGGGTGATCTGAGTGTCGTTCGCCTGGCCGCTCGCGCTCGTCTCGCTGGTCGTAACGCCCGCCCTGCTCCTCGCGTACTGGCTGCTGCTCCGGCGCCGCCGCAAGCAGGCGGTCCGCTATTCCAGCGTCGCGCTGCTGCGCTCGGTGCTGCCGAGGCGCAAGCGTTGGCAGCGGCACCTCCCCGTCGCCCTGCTGCTTGCCGGCCTCGCCGCGCTCAGTGTGGCCGCTGCCCGCCCGCACATGATGCGCGACGTCCCGTTCGCACGGACGTCGGTCATCCTCGCCCTCGACGTCTCGGGCTCCATGTGCTCGAACGACGTCGAGCCCAACCGGCTGGCGGTAGCACAGGCTGCAGCCCGGAGGTTCGCCGAGAAGCGGCCGAAGGACGCGCGGATGGGCCTCGTCGTGTTCTCGGGCTTCGCGCAGCTGACGGTTCCGCCGACGACGGATCGCAAGGCGCTGGTGGCGGCGATCGAGGGCCTCACGGTGGGGCGCCGTACCGCGATCGGCGCGGCAATGCTCAAAGGTCTCGACGCGATCGCCGAGGTCAACCCAGCTGTCGCGCCGGTGGGCGACGCGCCCGAGACCGAGCCGGCCCCGCAGGCCGCGACGCCCGGACTCAACGGCTACGTCCCGGACATCCTCGTGCTACTCACCGACGGCCGTAGCAACAGCGGCATCGAGCCGCTCGACGCCGTGCCGTATGTGGTCGAGCGGCGAGTACGGGTCTATCCGATCGGCTTCGGCACGACGAACCCCGCTGGGCGCGCGTGCACGCGGAAGCAGCTCGGCGGCGACTTCTTCGATCGCTTCCGCGGCGGCGGTGGATTCGGCGGCGGGTTCGGCGGCTTTCGGCGCTTCGCAGTCGCGGACGAGCCGACCCTGAAGGCAATCGCAGCGCGGACCGGCGGCGTGTACCACAAGGCCAAGGACGCCGACCAGCTCAAGAAGGTGTTCTCCGACCTCCCGAACGAGGTCGAGACACAGAGGAAGCGTACGGAGGTCACGTGGATGGTCGCGGCGCTCGGCGCGATCCTCGCTGCCGCCGCGCTCGCGGCTTCGATGCGCTGGAGTCCCTACCCATAGCGTACGAGGCCGCGTTCCGGGGCCTCGAGAAGCGGATGATGGGACTCGAACCCACGACCTTCCGCATGGCGAGGGCTGGCGGCCGTTCGCACCCGTTCGCTCGAGTTCGGCGAAACCGCCTGTTTGCATCGGCTTCGGGTCGGGCGAGCGAACGGCGGCGAAGCCGAGCGAACGCCGAGTGCAGCCACTGCAGCCATTGTGATCCTTGCCACGTTCAGCTCCTTGGCCGGGTCGCGGCCTCCGCTGCGGACTGATCCGCCCTGGGGCAGTTCCACTTGAGCCGCGAGCCGCTGCTCGAGCTCGCGTCAACGAGGCGAGGGTCCGCGAGGCGTGGGTCCGACCAGGCGTGGCTTGACCTCGGTCGCGAAGCGGCGCATCTCGGCGATGCCGCCGTCCTCGCCGGCGAAGACGAGGACGAAGCCGTCGGCCCCGGCTGCGAGCGCGCCGTCGAGCCGCGCGGCAATCGCCTGCTCACTGCCGGAGACGGTGTACCAGTCGGCCTCGTCGTCGAAGACGACGGGAACGCGCGGAATGATCCGCCCCGCCCAGCCGTGCTTCAGCGGCGCGAACTGCTCCTCGGGCAGGCCGTTCGGATGCCACACCGCCCCGTGCCGGCGCGCACGGGCGAGGGCGCGGGCGGAGTTACCGCCGATCCAGATCGGCGGGGGCGGCTCGGGGCGCGGGTAGTAGAACGCGTCGTCGAACGACCAGAACTCACCGTGGAAGCTGGTTTCGCCCGCCCAGAGCGTCTCGATCACCTGAAGTGACTCGTCGGCGCGGTCGCCGCGGTCGCGGAAGCCGTAGCCGGCGAGACGGAACTCGGCCTCGTTCCAGCCGACCCCGATGCCGAGGTTGAAGCGGCCGTCGGAGAGGAGCTGAAGCGTTCCGGCCTCCCGGGCGACGCGGAACGGGTGGTGCATCGAGAGCAGCACGATCGAGGTGCCGATCCCGATTCCCTCCACGCGGCCGGCGACCCAGGCGAGCGAGGCGATCGGGTCGAGCGACCTCCCGACCCGGTCGCTTGTCGCGCTGTCCGCGACGAGATGCTCGCCAGCCCAGACGTGGTCGTAGCCGAGCTCGCGCGCCGCCTCGGCGACCCGTGCCATCCGCTCGCGGGAGAAATCCGGGCCGCCGGACGGGATCGTAACGCCGAGCTCGAGCATCGTCACACGGAGTTTGCGCCCATCGCCGTCGCGGCGGCGTCGCAGCCGGCGCGCAGCGCTGCCGCCGGCTCGCCTCCGCGCGCGAGCGCGAGCAGGAAGCCGCCCGCGAACGCGTCGCCGGCGCCAAGCGTGTCGGCAACCTCCAGAGCCTGCCGCGGCCTCGCCCGGGAGACCGCTCCCTCGACCGCCGCGACGGCGCCGCCCGCGAAGGATGTCAAAACCCTGTTCAGCGC
>JBKOXJ010000004.1:0-22237 GCA_046724905.1 Actinomycetota bacterium
CAGCTACACCGTCACCGACCCGGGTCAGGACACGTTCACCGTCGACACCGGCTACCCGACCTGCGGCAGCGGCGGAAGCGTCGCCGGCACACCGACCACGACAGGTAGCGGCGGCAGCTTCGACTGCTTCTTCCCGGACGGCCCCGCGACCACCAACGTGGCGATCAAGGTCACCGACTCCGACGGCGGTTCGGACGTGGACTCAGAGTCGGTCCAGATCGTGCAGGTCGCGAACGTCAACCCGACCGTCGCATCAGGCGGCAACCAGGGCTCGAACGAGGGCGAGTCGCACAGCTTCAGCCTCGGCTCGTTCAGCGACCCGGGCCCGGACGCACCGTGGGCAGTCGACGTCGACTGGGGCGACAGCTCCGGCCACTACAGCGCCAGCGCGGGCGCGACCGGCACCCTCGGCACCGCCTCGCACACCTACACCGACAACGGCACCTACACCGTCACGGTCACCGTCACCGACAAGAACGGCGGCGTCGGCAGCGCCACCTTCCAGGTCGCCGTCGCCAACGTCGCTCCGACGGTGACGCTCGCGGCCGGCAACGACCTGAACGTCAGCGAAGGCCAGAGCCTCCACACGTACGACTTCTCGATCTCCGACCCGGGCGCCGACAGCTTCAGCTACGCGAGCGGCTATCCCACCTGCGGCTCGGGCGGCGACCTGGTCGGCACGCCCACGCTCTCCGGCAACTCGGGCTCGTTCCAGTGCCGGTTCCCCGACGGGCCGGCCTCGCCTCAGGTCGCGGTCAGGGTCAGCGACGACGACGGCGGCTCGAGCGAGGCCGCCCAGGGTGTCACGGTCGCGAACGTCGCCCCGAGCGTCGAGCTGACCGGCCCGACCACGGCCGACGAGGGCGAGACCAAGACCTACACGTACACGGTGAGCGACCCGGGGCAGGACAGCTTCACGGTCTCGAGCGGCTATCCCAACTGCGGCACAGGCGGCAGCGTCTCCGGCACGCCGACGACCACGGCGTCCGGCGGCAGCTTTAACTGCTTCTTCCCGGACGGGCCGAAGACGACAAGCGTCGCGATCAAGGTCGCCGACTCGGACGGCGCCTCCGACACCGACTCCGAGCAGGTTCAGGTCGTCGAGATCGCCAACGTCAACCCGACCGTGACGTCCGGCGGCAACCAGAGCTCGAACGAGGGCGAGTCACACAGCTTCGCGCTCGGCTCGTTCAGCGATCCTGGGCCCGACAGCCCGTGGGCCGTCGACGTCAACTGGGGCGACGGCTCTAGCCACTACAGCGACTCGAAGAGCGCGACCGGCAGCCTCGGCTCCGCTTCGCATACCTACGCCGACAACGGCACCTACACGGTGACCGTGCAGGTCACCGACAAGAACAGCGGCGTCGGCACCGCGACCTTCCAGGTCACCGTCGGCAATGTCAGCCCATCGGTCACGCCGCCGGCGAATCAGAGCTCCGACGAGGGCCAGAGCGCAAGCTTCAACCTCGGCTCGTTCACCGATCCCGGCGCCGATAGCCCGTGGGCGGTCGACGTCAATTGGGGCGACGGGAGCAGCCACTACGCAGCGTCGAAGACGACGACCGGAAGCCTCGGGACGGCCTCGCATACGTACGCGGACAACGGCACGAAGGTCGTCACGGTGAAGGTCACGGACAAGGACGGCGCCATGGGCTCCGCGACGTTCACGATCACGGTGGCGAACGTCCCGCCGACGATCCAGAGCTTCTCGGGGACGAACTCGCTGAGTGGCCCGCTCGTCTTCGTGCCGAGCACGTTCTCGGGGACGTTCACCGACCCGGCCGTGAACGACAACCCGTGGGCGGCCACCTGGAGTTGGGACGGCGTCGCCGACGCGTCCGCCACCCAGACCTACGGGTCGAACGGTACGACCACGCACACCTTCTCGCAGACGCACATGTTCGCGTCCGCGGGCTGCAGCCACCAGGCGACCGTGAAGATCACCGACAAGGACGGCGGCTTCGACACGAAGTCGGCCACGGTCGCGGTCGGTACCGGCGCCTTCCTGCCGCCCATGACCAACCAACCGGTCACCAACAAGCTCAAGAACGGCCAGGTGCTGCCGGTGAAGATCCAGGTCACCGACTGCATGGGCGCGCCGACGAACGGGCTCACGCCGGCGATCCGGCTCGTCGAAGGCGATCAGACGACAGTCCCGGACGATGGCGCCGTCCAGATCACCCCCGATTCGGTCTCCGGCGCCGACACGACCGGCGTCATGCGCCCGAACGGCACGGACGGCTCCTACATCTACAACATGCGGGTAAACGTCACGAAGCTGAATACCGACTACACCGTGATGATCTACCTGTACTACGCGGGGAGCGGCACGCCCAGCGGTCCCACCCTGCGGCACGTGATCCAAGCGACGAAGTAGCGTGCCGGATGGCGAGGGGAGCGCCGGAAGGCGCTCCCCTACTCGCTTGCCGCATTGACGGAGGTGCGCGAGAATTCGCGACTTCCATATCGCGGCAACAGGGGAGGGAAATGAACAAGACCAAGTGGCCGATCGCGTGTGCGATCGCAGTCGCCGCCGCCGCGGCCGGGGTTGCTTCCGCGGTGAGCGGGCCAGGCATCAAGACGGCGAAGCCGGCCTATCTCGTCCCGATGGTGCCGGGCGCAGTGGTGGATCCGATCCTGTCGACAGGCGACGTCGTGCCGGCGGGCCAGACGCCGAGCTACCAGATGAGCGGGATCCCGGACGGCCTCGGCGCCTACAAGGACGGCGGCAACACGCTGCAGGTGCTGATGAACCACGAGCTCGGGATCACCTTCCCCGGCATCCCGCCGGGTGTCGATACCCGCATCTCGAAGCTGACGATCGACCGGAAGACGAACAGCGTCCTGTCGGCGAAGTACCTCTTCACGGGCGCTGAGGGCTTCGAGCGGTTCTGCTCGTCGACGCTCGAGGAGATCAACGGCACGCCGTACTACTTCACGGGCGAGGAGGCGATCCCGGCCGGCCATGACGGCAGCTCGATCGTGCTGAACGCCGACACCGGCGTGTGGCACGAGGCGCCGCACTTCGGCCACTTCGAGCACGAGAACGTCGTGCCGGTGCTGAGGCTCGCGAAGTTCATGGTCGTCTCGACCGAGGACAACTTCCGCGTCGGGGTGCCCTCGTACCTCTTTGCCTACATCGCGGACTCGTTCGACGACGCGGTCTCGGGCGATCCGGCGCACGGCAGCCTGTACGTCTGGCGCGCAGCCGACCCGGCGGAGACGGACGCGACGATCGCGAAGGGCGACACGATTCCGGGTGAGTTCGTGCCGATCCCGCAGTCCCAGAACACGGACTCGACCGCACTGAAGGCCGCGGCCACGGCGCGGGGTGCGTTCCGGTTCGCCCGGCTCGAGGACGCGGCCGTGGCGCATCAGACGGCGGGCCGGCTCTTCATCTCCGACACCGGCAAGGCCGGCACCGCGTCGCTGACGGGTCGCATCTACCTGCTCGACATCGATCCGTCCGACCCCACGAGGGCGTCGCTGACCGTTGTCCTGGACTCGGCCGTCGACGACATGGCGAACCCAGACAATCTCGGGACGTCGCCGCAGTCGCTGATGATCCAGGAGGACCGCGAGAATCCGTTCCGGGTCCAGTACGGCCGGATCCTCCGGTACGACCTGAGCGACGGCTCCCTCACGCCGGTGGCGCGCGTGAACACGCTCGTGGGCCTGCCAGGCCAGTGGGAGTCGTCCGGGATCATCTGGGCGGGGGACCTGCTCGGCGGCGGCTGGTGGCTCGCGGACGTCCAGGCGCACACGCTCACTGCCCCGCAGCCGGGACCCTCGCTCGCGCCGAACACGGCGACCGGCGAGGACGGGCAGCTGGACGCCCTCTTCGTCCCGCACAGCTAGGAGGGATTGGTGGAACGTCGCTCGTCGTCGAGGTGCGATGGTCGTTCCGAGGCAAGGACGCAGGGAGCCCCCGTACTAGGCCGGTACGGGGGCGACTGAGGACGCCGCCTCGGGGCGAGCAGCGCGCCTCGGCGGCTCAGCGTTGTTCCGCCAAGCCCTCCTGGCTAGGCCGAAAGTAGACTCGGAGGCCCAGATGGGCCTCCGAGTCTGCCTCGTCACGCCGTTCGCCTGGTCGCAGGCTCACTCCGTGAACGAGCACGTGACGGGCGTTGCGGACGAGCTGCGCGGCCTCGGCCACGCAGTGACCGTGCTGGCGCCCTCTACGCGTGCGCGGGACCTCGCTGCGGGCCGCCGGGCCCTCCAGACCGGGACACAGGCCGATGTGATCGCGCTCGGGCCGGCGGTGCCCGTGTCGCGCCGAAGTCGGCTCGGCGTGCCGGTGGGCGTGCGCGCCAACCTCTCGCTCGCGCTTGCCGAGGGACGCTACGACATCGTCCACGGGTTCGAGCCCGGCCTGCCGAGCCTGTCCTACCTCGCGCTTCGCGAGGCGCAGACGCTCGCGGTCGCGACGTTCCACTCGCCCGACCGGCTCGCCTATCCGCCGGGGCGGACGCAGCGCGAGCGGCTCCTGGCGCGCGTGGATGCGCTGCTGGCGACGTCTGGGGAGACGGCCGAGGCCGCGGCCGCCAGATTCCCGGGCGAATACCGCCTGATCTCTGAGGGCGTCGACCTCGAGCTCTTCCGACCCGCGCGGAAGCGGCGGCTGATCGTGCTCGAGTGGCGCGCCGACGAGCGGCCGCTCGCGCGGGCCGTGTTGCGCGCGCTGCGGGAGCTCGACGGCTGGGAGCTGGTCGTGGTGCGAACGAAGCCGCTCGCCGGCCGGCCGCATCTGTCGGCACGGCTCGCACAACGAGTCCACGTTCGCACGGCGCGGGACGGCGCCTCCCGGGCGCCGCTGCTGAACGAGGCCGCGATCTTCGTGCCGGCGCTCTCAGGCCTCCGGCGTGTCCGGCTCGAGGCCGCAGGAGCGGGAACGGCGATCGTCTCGCCGCCGGGGCTAGCGGAGCAGCCGGAGCTGGCCGCGGCCGAGGTCGCCCGGCTGGCCGAGGACCCCGAGTACCGCCGGCGGCAGGCCGCCGGCGCGCGCGCCGAAGCCGAGGGCCAGGGATTCGACGCGGTTGCGCGAGACCTGGACGCGCTCTACGGGGAGCTGGCGCAGCGGCGACGGCGGAACGGCCGCCGAGCGACCGCCGACGACCCGCTCGCGGGCCGCGAGTGGATCCTCTCCGACCTGCACATGCACACGAGCCACTCGCACGACTGCCGTATCGACCCGCTCGACCTCGTCGAGCACGCCGAGGCGATCGGGCTCCGAGCGATCGCGGTCACCGACCACAACGCGTTCGGCGGCGCGGTCGAGGCCGCGGAAGCCGTCGCGGGCCGCGACCTCGTCGTGATCCCGGGAGAGGAGATCAAGACGGACGGACAGGGCGAGGTGATCGGGCTGTTCCTGTCAGAGCAGATCCCACGCGGGATGTCGTTCGCGGACACGCTCGCCGCGATCAAGGCGCAGGACGGCCTCGTCTACCTCCCCCACCCCTTCGACCGGCTTCATGCGATCCCGGATCCGGCCACGCTCCACCGCCACCTGGACGAGATCGACGTCTTCGAGGTCTACAACGCGCGCCTGCTCTTCGAGGCCTACAACGACGAGGCGCTGCGCTTCGCGCGCAAGTACGACCTGACTATGGGTGCCGGCTCGGACGCCCACGTCCTCCAGGGTGTCGGCACGGGGGCGCTGCGGATGCGCGCGTTCGAAGGGAAGGAGGAGTTCCTGCTCAGCCTGCGCACCGCCCAGGTGATTCGCAGGCCGAAGTCACTCGTCTACCTGCAGTCCCTCAAGTGGGTCGCGCAGGCCAAGGAGAGGGTTCGGTAGGCGCGAACCTGAGGAAGCCTCTGTGACGGCCGTGCCTACAGACGAGATCTACGAGAAGTACCTCCGCAAGGCGATCGCCGAGATCAACGAGCTCGGAGACGAGATCGGCAAGGCCGCTCAGGCAGCCGACCGAGTCCCGGTGCTCGGCTCGGGCCATCCGCTCGCCGACGTGTTCCTGCTCAAGCACCGGCCGCAGCCGGCGGAGGTGCAGGAGGGTGTCGCGTTCTTCGGCCGGGCGGGCCAGGCCGTGCTCAAGTCGCTCCAGCGCATGCACGTCGACCCGACGGCGGTCTACGGCACGAACTGCCTGAAGTTCGACGGGCAGACGGTGGCGAAGGCGCGGCCGCTGCTCGCGCGCGAGCTGCACATCGTTCAGCCGAAGGTGCTCGTGGTGATGGGCGAGGAGGCGCTCGCGTTCCTGAATGCGCTCGAGTTTCCGCTCGCAGGGCGGCTCGAGCCGTCGCCCGGGGAGCGGCAGCGCTTCACCCCGACGATCGACGCCCTGTACGTTCCGGACATCGACACGTCGCTCGACGACCAGGGGGAGAAGACGCGGTTTTGGCGGGCCTTCAAGGAGCTCGGGCCGCTCTGGGCAGAGCTTCCGCCCTACTGAGCCTCCGCGCCGTCGCCTTCGTCGTCCTGCTCGCGGCGCTCGGCGCCTACTACGTCGTCCGGGAGAGCCTGCGGGACCTCTCGACGAACCTCGACGTCGCTTTCCTCGCGCTCGTAGTGATCCCCGCGGTGTTCGGGCTCGTCTGGCTCGTCCTCCCCTTCTGGCGCGCGCGCGGTCTTTTCGCCGTGGGCGTCGCGTTCGTGCTGCTCGCGCTGTTCTGCCGCGAGGCCGGGTTCGAGATCGCGGCCAACTTCGCCAAGCTCGGCGCGACGACGGCGCTCGCGTTCTGGTTCCTCGCCTACTTCGAGACCGCCGCCTGGGTGCTGCTCGTCGCCGCGATCATCCCGTGGGTCGACGCGTACTCCGTCTTCAAGGGGCCGACTAAGCACATCGTCACCGAGCGGCCGGAGGTGTTCACGCTGCTCTCGTTCGCATTCCCCGTGCCGGGAGAGCACGGCGCCGCGAACTTGGGCCTGCCGGACCTGCTCTTCTTCGGGCTCTTCCTCGCCGCCGCCGTCCGCTTCTCGCTGCGGCCGGGCTGGACGTGGGTAGCAATGGTCGCGTCGTTCGGGGTGACGATGGCGGTCGCGGTTTGGTGGGACATCGGCGGGCTGCCGGCGCTGCCGTTGCTGTCGCTCGGATTCGTGCTCCCGAACGCCGATCTGCTCTGGCGCGAACTGCAGGCCTCGCGCCGGCGCGTCCAGGCCGATGGCGGCTAGCAGGCTCGTCTTCGTGGGTCTGCACGTGCGGGACCTCGAGGCCTCCGCGCGCTTCTACCGCGAGGCGATCGGCGTGCCGCTCGAGCGAGGCTCCGGTAGCGAGGAGGAGCACCGCGAGTACTCGTGGCGAGAAGGCGGGTACCTGCACTTCGCGCTCTTCCCAGGCGAGAGGACGAGCGGCGCCTGGGTCGGCTTCGAGGTCGCGGACATCTCGGCGGCGCATGACCAGGCGGTCAGGGCAGGAGCGGAGGTCGTGCAGGAGCCGCGGGACGAGTCGTGGGGCCGCACGGCCACCTATCGCGATCCGGACGGCAACCTCGTCGCGCTGACCGAGCGGCCGTTGCTACGTGTGGCCGGCGTCGACATGGCCGGCGGCGGCTGGGCCGTCGTGGTGCTGGAGGAGAAGCGGGTCGTGGACGCGTTCCGGTGCGAGAGCTTCGCCGACGCGCTCACCGTCGACGCCCGCGTCATCGGAGTCGACGTTCCGATCGGGATCCCCGCCACGGGAGCGCGACCCGCGGACGAGGCTGCCCGCCGGTTCGTCGGGCCGCGAGCCCCGAGCGTCTTCCCCACTCCCGTTCGCGCGGTGCTGGAAGCGCCGACCTACGCCGAGGCGCGGGCGGTGGCGACCGAGCTGACCGGGAAGTCGCTCTCCTCGCAGACGTATGCGCTGAGCCGCCGGATCCTCGAGGTCGACGAGTACTCGCACGCCGACGAGCGCGTGATCGAGGTCCATCCCGAAGTCTCGTTCCGCGAGCTGGCGACGAGGCCGCTGGCGTCGAAGCACACGAGCCTGGGTCTGGCGGATCGCCGCACCCTGCTCGAGACCGCCGGGATCGAAATGCCGGCGCACGTGCCGCGCCTGCGCGAGTCCGATCTGATCGACGCGACCGTCGTCGCGTGGACCGCGCTTCGATATGCGCGCGGAGAGGCCGAGCCGCTGCCCGCCGGCCACAAGGAACGCATCGGCGCCATCTGGCGCTAGTAACAACTTGTTACAAGCGTTCGAGGAGCGCGACCGTCTCGACGTGCGGCGTGTGGGGGAACATGTCCACCGGCCGCGTGCGGGAGAGCCGGTAGCCGAAGTCGGCGGCCAGGGTCTTCGCGTCCGAGGCGAGCGTCGTCGGATTGCACGAGACGTAGACGAGCCGCGGCGCAGCGAGACGCCCGACCCGACGCAGGGCCTTGCCGGCGAGCCCGGCACGCGGCGGGTCGACGACGACCACATCGGGGTCGCCGGCCCGGTCGTGCAGCTCCTCCAGCGCCTGGCCGACGTTGCCGGCGAAGAAGGCGGCGTTCGCGATCCCGTTTAGCTCGGCGTTCTCGAGCGCGCACGCCACCGACTCCTCGGAGACCTCCACGCCCCAGACGGTCAGGGCCGAGGAGGCCAGCACGAGCCCGATCGTCCCGATCCCGCAGTAGAGGTCGTAGACCGTCTCGTGCCCGGTCAGGCCGGCGAAGTCCCGCGCCAGCTCGTAGAGCCGCTCGGCCATCGCCGTGTTCGTCTGGAGAAAGGCGTTCGGACGCACGCGAAACCGCAGGCCGCAGAGCTGCTCCTCGATCCACTCGTCGCCCCAGAGCAACGTCGTCGGCAGGTTCGTGACCTCGGCCGGCGAGTCGTTGACCGACCAGTGGATCGAGCGAACCTGCGGGAAGCGGCGCAGCACCTCGACGAAGTAGCCGGACTCGAAGCGCTCACCCGGCGCGGTCACGAGCTGGACGAGCGCCTGGCCCGTGTTCCGGCCCTCGCGCACGACGAGGTGCCGCAGGTAGCCGCTCCCGCCGGCCTGGTCGTACGCCTCGAGCCGCTCCTCTCGCGCCCAGTCCCGGACCGCCGCGCGAATCGCGTTGCCCAGATCCGTCGTGAGCCAGCAGCGCTCGACCTCGAGCACCTCGTCCCAGCGGCCGGCCTTGTGGAAGCCGAGCGCGGAGCCGGACGGAGTCTGCGTGAACGAGTACTCGAGCTTGTTCCGGTAGTGGAAGACCGACTCCGCCGGGACGATCGGCTCGAGCGGTGGCTCCGCGATCCCGCCGATCCGCGTTAGCGCGTCCCGAACCTGCCCCGCCTTCGCCGCAACCTGCGCCTCGTAGGCGAGGTCCTGGAACCGGCAGCCGCCACAGGCCGGGTAGTGCGCGCACGGCGCCTCGACGCGCTGCGGGCTCGGCTCGACCAGCTCGACGGCAAGCGCCTCCGCGTGGCTCCGCTTGACTTTCGTCACGCGGGCGCGAACGAGGTCGCCCGGCAAGCCGCGCCGGACGAAGACGACGAAGCCGTTCAGCCGTGCGACGCCGTTCCCGCCGTACGCGAGCGAGTCGACGCGGAGCTCGAGCTCCTGGTCCTTCGAGACCGGCGCGGGCACGCCCGCCAGCGTAGTCAGCGAGGCCGTCCCAGGTGGGCGACAGGACGGCTACGAGAGCGAGAGCCGCATGACTGCGCCGCCGTCGGGCGCGTTCTCGGCCCGCACCCAGCCTCCGTGCGCCTCCGCCACCTTGCGCACGATTGCGAGCCCGAGCCCGGACCCCGCCATCCCCCGCGCCGCCCGCGCCCGGTAGAACCGGTCGAAGACGAACGGTAGGTCCTCCTCGGGGATGCCCGGACCGTGGTCGCGGACGACCACGTCTCCGCCGTGGACGGTCACCTCGACCGGGCCGCCCGCGGGGCTCCACTTCACGGCGTTGTCGAGCAGGTTCCCGATCGCGCGCTCGATGCTCGAGCGCACACCGCGGACGGTGGAGTGCTCCAGGTAGGTCGTGAACACCGTGTCCGGCGCGTGCCGGCGCGACCGCTCGATCGCACGCGAGACGGCCAGGTCGAGCCGAACCTCCTCGACCTCGGCCGCGGGCTCGCCCTCGCGCGCGAGCTCGATCACGTCGCCCACGAGCACGCTCATCTCCTCGAGCTGCTGGACGACCTCGGCCAGCAGACGGTCGGACTCGGCGTCCGAGAGGTCGTTGCGGCGGCGCGCGAGCACCTCGACGTTCGTACGCAGGCTCGTGAGCGGCGTCCGCAGCTCGTGCGAGGCGTCGGCGACGAGCTGCCGCTGCGCGCGAAGCGAGCCCGCGAGCGCCTCGAGCATCCGGTTGAAGCTCTCCGCGAGACGCCCGAGCTCGTCGCGGCCGGTGACCGGAACGCGCTCGCCCGGGTCGCGCGTGCGCGAGATCCGCTCGGACACCTCGGACAGCCGGCGGACCGGAGCCAACGCAGTGCGTGCGACGCCGAGGCCGAGGAGCGTCGCAAACCCGATCCCGGACAGCGCGATCAGCCCGAGGACGATCGCGAGCGTGCGCATGACGCTGTCGACCTCGTCGAGTGGACGCGTCACCTGCAGCGCGATGCCTTCGCCGATCGGCGTCGTCAGCATCCGGACGTGGATCCCGGCGATCTCCGCGTCCTGGTAGTACGGCTCGGCCTCCCCGTCAGCGACCGCGAGGACGCGGTCGTCGACCGGCACCTTCACCGTCTCGTGCTCGGGCCGCGCGGTCCGGCCGTTCGCGTCGACGAGCTGGATGTAGCCGCCGGCACCGCCGAGCAGCGGCGGCGGGATGTCGAGGAAGAACTTCTGCCGGCCGCCGCCCGAGAACCTTAGGCGCAATGGGACGGAGGCGACGACCTCGGCCCGGGATCGCAGCGCGTCGTCGACCTGGCCCCGAAGCTGGTTCCGCACGATCGCGTACACGAGGGCCGAGGCGAGCGCCACCGCCAGGGCGACGGCGACCGCGGCCGCGAGCGTCAAGCGAGAACGGAAGCTCACGGCTCGCGCAGGGCGTAGCCGACGCCGCGCACGGTCTGGATCAGGCGCGGCGCGCCGCCGGCTTCGGTCTTCCGCCGGAGGTAGCCGATGTAGACGTCGAGCGAGTTCGACCCGAAGCCGAAGTCATAGCCCCAGACGCGCTCGTAGATCGTCGAGCGGGTCAGCACCTGGCGCGGGTTGCGCAGGAACAGCTCGACCAGCAGGAACTCCGTGCGCGTCAGCTCGAGCAGCCGGTCACCGCGGCGCACCTCGAACGTCGCCGGGTCGAGCGTGAGGTCGGCGAACCGGAGCACGGCGCCGTCGCCCTCGTCGTCGGGGCCCGTCCGTCGGAGGAGCGCCCGCAAACGTGCGAACAGCTCCTCGACGGCGAAGGGCTTGACCACGTAGTCGTCGGCGCCGGCGTCGAGGCCCTCGACGCGGTCGTCGACGGCGTCACGGGCCGTGAGCATCAGGACCGGGACGCGGTTCCCGGCGGCCCGCAGCCGGCGGCAGACCTCGATCCCGTCCAGCCCGGGCATGGCGAGATCGAGGACGATCGCGTCTGGGTGGTCTCCGGCCGCGGTCTCGAGCGCCTCGTCGCCGTCAGAGGCCAGCTCGACGTCGTAGCCCTCGAGGCGGAGGGCCCGCTTCAGCGCCTGCCGGACAGCAGGGTCGTCGTCCACCACGAGGATGCGCATCGCCTAGAAGTGTGGCGAACGATCCTGAGAAGAGATTAAGGACGCGTGACGGTCACGCGCGCCGGGCGCGCCGATCCGCGCACGACCTGGATCCGCAGCGAGTAGGAACGCTGCCCGCAGACCGTCGTGCGCAGGCTGGCGGTGCGCGTGCCGATCGACGTTCCCTGAGCGACGGCCGCGCCGGCAGAGAGCAATTGGATCCGCAGGCGCGAGCCGGAGGTGCCCCGCACGGCGACGTTGAGCGTGCCGTCGAGCGGCGTCGCGACGCTCTGGTTCCAGCGGCCGCGTGCCCGCAGCGTCCGGGCCGCCGTCGTCCGGGTCGGGCCGGCCCACGGGCTCGTGACGTCCTGCGAGGCCACAGCGAGCGCCTGCTGGTCCGGGAAGAGCGCCCCGGTGACGATCGTCCACGGCGCCGGCGTCTGGCCGAGCCGGAGCTGGTTGAGCCAGCGGTACGTCTCGGCGAAGCCCTCGCCCGGGTTCAGTTGGTACTGGGCGCCCTCGTTGCCCGGGAAGAGCTGGCCGGCCTCTGCGCGCGGGCAGACGCGCTCGTAGGTCGCCCAGCGCTTGGTGCCCCAGTCGAGCGCGTTCCACGGCGAGTTGTCGCGGTTGTTCGCGACGTGGTGACCGTATTCGTGGGTGATCACGGCCTCTGACGTCAGCTCCGCGTCCGGATCGTCGCCGGGGGCGACGATCAGGCTGTCGCGGGGCGAATAGCAGGCGAGAGCCTCCGCGCCGCAGATCGCCGCGACCTCGGCCTCGGGAGCGATCAGGAGCGTCACGCCCGATAACTCCCGCCCGTGCACGAGGCTCGCGAGGAAGTTCGCCCACGACTGCGTGCGCGACTCCTCGCGCGGGTAGGAGTCGGAGGCGAGGATGCGCACGACCTCGCCGGTCTGCGTCGTGTAGCTGCCGCCCCAGGTGTTGGCGAGGTTGACGAGACGGACGACGCGCGGCTGCAGCACCGAGTCGCGGAATGCCGCCGCGCGAGCCAGGTCGGCGCTGCGCGGAAGGCTGAGATAGTTGAGGGGAAGCCCGCCGCTCCGGACGCGTGCCAGCGCCGGGCTCGCGAGGAGCAGTGACGCCGTCGCGATGACGAGCAGCACCCCGGCACGCCGGGCGGAGGCGGCCCGGCGTGACCCCCCGAGACGCGGGGGCAGGAGGCGGCCGGCGTTCGGCCGCCCCCGGCTCCCAGTTACCCGGTGCACGGTAGGGGGTCCGCAGACGGGCGGCAGAGGACACAGCCGGGCTGCCCGCCGGGAACGACTGGGACACAGGCGTCCCGATTGCACCGAGTCATGGTCGCCAGAATCGCAGTACAGCCTAAGACATGCCTAAGAGCGGCGTTAGAAGTTTGTGATGCTAGGGGAGGCGCGGCTCTTACCCAACTCTTAGCCGTCGCTCACGTCCCTCTTAGCCACCCATGTTCGAATGGACGCCGTCGTGCTCTCCACACTGACGAAAGCGACACTCGTCCTCCTCGCCGGAGCCGCTCTGGGCGTCGGCGCGGCGGTCGGAGTCCTCGGCACGTCCGACGACGACGGCTCGCCCGCCGCCGCCCAGGTGCAGACGGCTCAGGGGTCGGAGGTCCGGGACTCGTCCGCGCTCACGGTGAACGAGATCTACCGCCGGGCCAACCCCGGAGTCGTCGAGATCACGGCCTCCTCCGAGGGAGGCTTCTCGTTCGGCGAGGGCTCCCGCGCGCAGGGCTCGGGCTTCGTCCTCGACGGCGACGGCCACATCGTCACCAACGCCCACGTCGTCGAGAACGCGTCGTCGATCTCCGTCCGCTTTCCCGACGGCAGCCGCCACGACGCGAGGCTGGTCGGCAGCGACGCCTCGACGGACATCGCCGTCCTGAAGATCTCGGCGCCCGCCGACAAGCTCCACCCGCTCGAGCTCGGCAGCTCGAAGGATCTCGAGATCGGCGACAGCGTCGTCGCGATCGGCAGTCCGTTCGGCCTCGAGGGCAGCGTCACGACGGGAATCATCAGCGGCCTCGACCGCGAGATCACGGCGCCGAACGACTTCGCGATCGAAGGGGCGATCCAGACCGACGCGGCCATCAACCACGGGAACTCGGGCGGCCCGCTCCTCGACGCGCATGGCCGCGTGATCGGCGTCACGAGCCAGATCGAGAGCGACTCCGGTGGCAACGACGGCGTCGGCTTCGCGATTCCGTCGGACACGGTACGGAAGGTGGCCGACGAGCTGATCGCCTCCGGGAAGGTCGAGCACGCGTTCCTCGGCGTCCGGCTCGCGGACGACGAGGGCGCGCGCGCCGCGGCGGTCGTCCCGAACGGGCCGGCGGACGACGCAGGCCTGCGAGTCGGCGACAGGATCGTGCGCGCAGGCGGCGAGCGCGTCTCCTCGGCGAGCGACCTGCGCCGGATCATCGATGCGCATGAGCCGGGCGACGAGCTCGACCTCCGAGTCGTCCGCAACGGGCGCGTGCGCACCGTGCACGTCGAGCTCGGGACTCGCCCGGAGAGCTAAGGAAGCGCCGTCACGAGCACGCGCCGGTCGCGCGGGCCGTCGAACTCGCAGAAGAAGATCCCCTGCCACGTCCCGAGCGCGAGCCGTCCGCCGTCGACCGGCACGAGCACCTGCGGGCTCATCAGCGAGGCACGGATGTGCGAAGGCGCGTTCTCCTCGCCGGCCTCGACGTGCTGCCAACCCCAGTCGTCGCCGACCATCCGCTCGAGGGCAGCCTCGAAGTCGCGCGCGACCGCGGGATCGGCGTGCTCGTTGATCGTCACCCCTGCCGTCGTGTGGGGCACGTAGACGAGGACGGCCGAGGCTCCGTCGGCCTCGACGGCGTTCTGCACCTGGCTCGTGATGTCGACGAGCTGCGTATGACGCTCGGTCTTCAGGCGAATCTCCTGCATGCGACTATCCTACGAGACCCGTGCCGGAGGCCATTTCACCCCCTGAGCTCGACACGTACCGCGAGCGCGCGGACCGGTTCATCGCCGCCCTCGACGAGGAGTACTACCTCCACTACGCGGGCCTGAAGGAGACGCT
The DNA here is from genome assembly GCA_046724905.1 of Actinomycetota bacterium. Lineage (GTDB taxonomy): Bacteria > Actinomycetota > Thermoleophilia > Gaiellales > Gaiellaceae > JBKOXJ01. The sequence continues at coordinate 14,577 of JBKOXJ010000004.1, forward strand.
CGAGCTCGAGCCGATCTACGAGGAGTTCGCCGACCTGACCGAGCTCGAGAAGGCGCAGGCGATCGGGCGCGTGGCGGACGGCGACCGGAACGTGCGCGAGCTCTGGCGCTTCGCGTGCGAGGGCTTCCTCGGCAACCTGACCCGGGAGCAACAGGAGAAGGAGGCGGCCCTCGAGGCGGAGCTCAAGGCGACGGTCGACGGCGAGGAGATTCCGTTCCGGATGCTCCGGCCGGCGACTGCGAACGAGCCCGAACGCGCCCGGCGCGAGCGGCTCGAGCGAACGCGCACGGAGCTCGTCGAGGAGCACCTCCTGCCTCTGCAGAAGGAGAGCGTCGAGCTCGCGCGCAACGCCGTCTCCGACCTCGGCGCGCCCAACTACTTCGACCTCTACACGCGCTTCGGGTACAAGCTCGAGGCGCTGGCCGAGCAATGCCGGGGGTTCCTCGCGGCGACCGAGAATGCCCACGAGCGCTGGGTCGACAAGCTCTTCCGCGACCGCATTGGAATCGGCCTCGACGAGGCCGAGCGCTGGGACTCGGCGCGCGTCTTCCGCGGGACGACCTGGGACGAGGCCTTCCCGGCTGACGGGATGCTGCCGGCGCTCGAGGCGACCCTCGCCGACCTCGGGATCGACCTGCGGTCGCAGGACAACGTCCACCTCGACGTCGAGCCGCGCCCGCTCAAGGATCCGCGGGCCTTCTGCGCGCCGATCGAGATCCCCGGCAAGGTCATGCTCGTGATCAAGCCGATGGGCGGCCCGGACGACTGGCGGGCGCTCTTCCACGAGGCCGGCCACACCGAGCACTTCGCGCACACCTCCGCCTCGCTCGGCGTCGAGGAGCGTCGCCTCGGCGACAACGCGGTCACGGAGGGCTGGGCGATGCTGCTCGAGCACCTCACCGACGAGCCGGCCTGGCTGACCCGGCGGCTTGACTTCCCGCGGCCCGACGACTACGCGGCCGAGGGCGCCACGGTGCTCCTCTACATCGTCCGCCGCTACTGCGCGAAGCTCCTGTACGAGATCGAGTTCCACTCGGCCGACGATCCCCTCGCCCTGGCATCGCGCTACGTAGAGCTGCTCTCCGACGCCCTCAAGATCGAGCCGAGCCCGGTGGACTACCTCGCCGACATGGACTCGAGCTTCTACGTCCACGCCTACCTGCGTTCGTGGGCGCTCGAGACTCAGATGCGCGCTCATTTCCAGGAGCGCTTCGGCACGACGTGGTTCACGAAGCGCGAGGCGGGCTCGCTGCTGCGCGAGCTGTGGTCGGAGGGGCAGCGGCTGAACGCCGACGAGCTGCTCGGCGAGGTGACCGGCGAGGCAATCGAGATGGACGCCGTCGCCGACCGCATCCGGGCCACCCTCCGATGAGAGGCGCTATCGACGGGAGGGTCCGTTCGTCGCGGATCCCAGAAGGTGCGTTGGACGGCCATGCCGGCAGAGCCGACATGGCCTCTTTGGTCGGCGCCGTGGAGGCGTCGCCTTAGCACCGCAGCTGGGACGGCGCGTTCCAGCGGCGGCCGTCGCAGGCGTCTGGCTCTACCACGGGCTCTGGTGCAAGCTCCTAGGCGGCTGCCCGGAGCAGGAGCTCGTGGTGACGTCGGTTCCGGGCCTGCGCGGCAGGAGCGGGAAGGTGGTGCTGCTCGGCATCGGCGTCGTCGAGACCGCGCTGGCGGCGTGGGTCGCGAGCGGCGTTCGACCGCGGCTCGCGGCGGCTATCGGAACCGGACTCGTGGCGGGGATGAACGTGGGCGGGCTCGCCTTCGGGCGCGAGCACATCCCGGCGCCGAAGAGCCTCGTCGCCGAGAACCTGGCCTTCCTCGCGCTCGCCTGGTGGGCGGCTGAGAGCGACAGCTCCTGACACCCCCTGGCGCGGCGGGCGCCTCCGCGGCGCCGGACCGCCCGAGCTCGTGTTCGGGCGAATGCTCGAGGATCGCACTCTCGAGCTCGAGCTCTTTCCTCCAGGCGCCCGAGTCTTCTGTATCGCCTCGGCCGGCTGTACCGCGCTCGCGCTCGCGGCCCGCGGTGACCGGGTGACGGCGGTCGACGTCAACCCGGCGCAGATCGACTACGTTCGCGCGCGACTCGCCGGAGGTCCCGTGCGGGAAGGGACAGCCGATCGCCGGACGCAGCGCCTTCGTGCGCTCGCGCCGCTCGTCGGGTGGCGGCGACCGGCGCTCGAGCGCTTCTGCGAGCTCGATGACCCCGCCGAGCAGGCCCGCATCTGGAAGCGGCTCGAGACGCGCAGGCTGCGGCTCGCGGCCCGGATCCTCCTCTCGCGGCGCATGCTCGCGCTCGGGCTCGCGGAGCCGTTCGTCCGGGTGGTTCCGGGCGGCTTCGACAAGGTGCTGCTGCGCCGCCTCCAGCGCGGGTTCAGCACGCATCCGAATCGCTCGAATCCGTACGCGCGGCTGATCCTGCTCGGCGAGACCCCGCCGCTCGACTCCCCCGCGCGGCTGGGCCTCGTGTGTGCCGACGCCGCCGAGTACCTCGAGTCGTGCGCGCCGGAGAGCTTCGGCGCGCTCAGCCTCTCGAACGTCCTCGACGGGCCGGAGCCGGAGTACGTCGCGCGGCTCCTCGAGGCGGTGCGGCGGGCCGCCGCGCCGGGTGCGATCGTGATCCTGCGCAGCTTCGGCGAGCCGCTCGACCCGGAGGAGGACGCTTGGGCGGCACGCGATCGCGCCCTGATCTGGGGCCGCGTCCGCGTCTGGAGCCCGTGATGCTGCATCGCCTCCGCCGCCACCCGCTGCCGGTCGCCGCCCACTTCAGGCACAGCCTCGTCCTCTGCTACGCGCTGCCGCCGGAGGAGCTCGAGCCGCGGCTGGCTCCCGGACTGGAGCTCGACACCCACTGCGACCACGCCTTCGCAGCCGTCGCGCTCGTGCAGACGGAGCGGCTGCGCCCTGCGTTCCTCCCCGGGCGACTGGGCATCGACTTCTTCCTCGCCGGCTACCGGATCTTCGTCCGCGTGGCGGGCCGGCCGAGCCTCCGCGGCCTCCAGATTGTCCGTAGCGACACCGACCGCAAGCTCATGGTGCTGGCCGGGAACCTGCTGACGCACTACCGGTACCGCCTCGTCCACGCGCGCGTCGACGAGAGCCCTGGCCGCCTCGAGATCGAGAGCGACGGCATCCACGTGATCGCCGACCTCGACGGCCCAGCTCCCCTGCCTCCCGGCTCGCCGTTCGCCGACGAGCGCATAGCCCGCCGCTACGCCGGGCCGCTGCCATACACGTTCGACTACGAACGCCAGACCGGCCGCCTCGTCGCGGTGCGAGCGACCCGGGGCCGCTGGGATCCGCAGCCAGTCGCCGTCGAAGTCCTCGACAACCGCGCCTTCCCGGAGGGCGTGCTGGCGAACTCCTTCTACGTCGGCGATGTCGAGTACCGCTGGGAGCGCGGAGAGCTGCTTTAAAGCGCTCCGCCGGCTGCGGGTGGCGCCGAGGCGTCGACGGCGCCCCGGTCGCCGACCTGCGTCCGCGCCAGATACTCCTCGGCGAGCAGAAGGCTGTCACGTGCGCGCTCGACGATCGCGAGCAGCGTCGACATCGACGAGACCTCCTCGCGCTGCTCCTGAAGGAACCAGTGCAGGAACTGCTCGCCGACGAGGTCGCCCTCCTCGCGCGCGAGCGCGGCCAGCCCGCTGATCTGCTGCGTTACCCGCCGCTCTTGCTCGAGGGCGAGCGCGACCGGCGCCACGGCATCCGGGAAGTCGGTCTTCGGCTGCTCGACTCCGGGGATCACGACGTCCTCTCCGGCGTCGAGTAGGTACTGCACCATCATCATCGCGTGGTTCCGCTCCTCGACCGCCTGCCGGTAGAAGTGGGCGGCAAGCCCGGGCAGCGTCTCGGCGTCGTAGTAGACGGCGATCGCCACGTACTGCTGCGAGGCTTCGAACTCACGCCCGATCTGCTCGTTCAAGGCCTGCGGAAACCGCGCCACGCGGGCAATCCTAGTAGCCGAGACGCGTGACTCCATCTGCGTAACTGAATACCCTTTATGCATGAATCGACTGCGGATCCTGATCGCGGGCGCGGCCGGCCGCGACTTCCACAACTTCAATGTCGTCTACCGCGGCCGCGAGGAGTACGAGGTCGTCGCGTTCACCGCGACGCAGATCCCCAACATCGACGGGCGCGTCTACCCGGCCGAGCTCGCCGGCGCGCTCTACCCCGACGGCATCCCGATCCTCCCCGAGGCCGAGCTCGAGGACCTCGTGCGCGAGCACCTGATCGACGAGGTCGTCTTTGCGTACTCGGACGTGACGCACCAGCACGTGATGCACATCGGCTCGCGCGCGCTCGCAGCCGGAGCCTCCTACCGCCTGCTCGCGCCCGAGGACACGATGCTGACCTCGACCAAGCCCGTCGTCGCGGTGTGCGCCGTGCGCACCGGCTCGGGCAAGAGCCAGACGACGCGGCACATCGCCGGACTGCTGCGCGACGCGGGAAAGCGCGTGGCCGTCCTGCGCCACCCGATGCCGTACGGAAACCTGCTCGACCAGGCCGTGCAGCGCTTCGAGCGGTATGAGGACCTCGACGCGGCTCACTGCACGATCGAGGAGCGCGAGGAGTACGAGCCTCACCTCGCGGAGGGCAACCTCGTCTTCGCCGGCATCGACTACGCCGCGATCCTCGACCGCGCCGAGCAGGAGGCCGACGTGATCCTCTGGGACGGCGGCAACAACGACACGCCGTTCGTGAAGCCCACCGTGCACGTCGTCGTCTGCGACCCGCACCGGGCCGGCCACGAGCTGCGCTACCACCCGGGCGAGACGAACCTGCGGATGGCAGACGTCTGCGTCGTCAACAAGGTCGACAGCGCAAACCAGGAGTCGATCGACGCCGTGGTCGACTCGATCCGTGCCAACAATCCCGAGGCGAGGATCGTGCTCGCGGCGTCGCCGTTCCACGTCGAGGGCGACGCGGACGGGATCGCCGGCAAGCGCGTGCTCGCGATCGAGGACGGGCCGACGCTGACGCACGGCGAGATGGCATACGGTGCGGCGGTGCTCGCAGCAAAGACGCACGGCGCGGCGGAGTTGATCGACCCGCGGCCGTTCGCCGTCGACTCGATCGCCGAGGTGTTCGACCGGTACCCGCACATCGGCCCGCTCCTGCCTGCCATGGGCTACGGCCGCGAGCAGATGGACGATCTGTGCGAGACGATCCGGCGCTCCGACGCGGAGCTGGTGCTGATCGGCACGCCGATCGACCTGCGGCGGCTGATCGAGTTCGAGCGCCCTGCGCTGCGGATCACGTACCGGCTGCAGGAGATCGGCGAGCCGACGCTGGCCGACGTCCTGACCGAACGCGGCCTGATCGGCACAACCAGCGCGCTCGTGTGAAAAGGAAAGAGCGGCCCGAGTGGGCCGCTCTCCCGGTCGAGTGAACTGGTCGCAGGCTTACGACTTCTTGGACTTGCCCTCGATCGTCGCCTGCGCGCCCGAGCCGATCTGGATCCTGCGCGGCTTGGGCTGCTCCGGCTTGCGGACGTGCACCTCGAGGACGCCGTCGTTGTAGCCGGCGTTCACGTCGTCCTCGGTGACCCCCTGCGGCAGGCCGATCGTGCGCGAGAACGTGCCGAACCGGCGCTCGAAGCGGTAGAACCGCTCGTCCGAGGTCTCCTGCGTGCGCTCGCGCTCGGCGCTGACAGTCAGCGCGTTGTCCTCGAACTCGAGCGAGATCTTGTCCTGCGGGATTCCGGGCAGATCGAACGCGTAGACGACCTCCTGGTCAGTCTCCCAGACGTCGACGGCCGGCACCCAGTTGCGGGCGGCCTGCCCGCTGCCCTCACCGCTGAACACCGCGTTCATCAGACGGCTCATGTCGTTCTGAAGCGAAGCGAGCTCGCGGAAGGGCTCCCAGCGAACCAACGTAGCCATGTCGTTCCTCCTCTCCACGAACTTGAGTCGCTGAGAATGGTAAAACCTAAGTCGGGACCTGTCAAGTCAGTCGATCAGTAGGATCCATGCGTGCTCGCGGTGGCGCAGGACCTGAAGGGCCGCGACTTCCTGCGCGTCGCGGACTGGACGGCCGACGAGCTCACGCGCGCGCTCGACCTCGCCGACGAGCTGAAGCGACTCCAGCAGGCGCGCGAAGACCACGGCCTGCTCCCGCGCCGCACGCTCGGGATGATCTTCCAGAAGCCGTCGACGCGAACACGGGTCTCCTTCGAGGTCGGGATGTACCAGCTCGGCGGAACTGCGCTCTACCTCTCCGCCTCCGACCTCCAGCTCGGGCGCGGCGAGACCGTGCGCGACACGGCCACCGTCCTGTCGCGCTACCTCGACGCGATCCTGATCCGCACGTTCGCGCAGGAGGACGTCGTGGAGCTCGCCGCCGCCGCGTCGATCCCGGTCGTCAACGGGCTCACCGACGCGGCGCATCCGTGCCAGGCGCTTGCCGACGTCATGACGATCCGGGAGCGCTTCGGCCGCCTCGAAGCCCTGCGTGTGGCGTATCTCGGCGATGGAAACAACGTCTGCGCCTCACTGATGGTGGCCTGCGGGAAGCTCGGGCTCGACTTCACCGCGGCGACGCCCGCGGGCTATGAGCCCGAACCTGAAGCGGTGCGGCTCGCCGAGGAGGCGGCGGCCGGGTCGGGAGCCACGATCCAGCTGTCCCAGGAGCCCGGCGACGCGGCGCGGGACGCGGACGTGCTCTACACCGACGTCTGGACGAGCATGGGCCAGGAGGAGGAGCGCGAGCGCCGGCTCCGCGATCTCGCGGGCTTCGGCATCGACTCGAAGCTGCTCGCGCTCTCCGGCGAGGATGCGATCATCCTCCACTGCCTCCCGGCCCACTACGGCGAGGAGATCACCGAGGAGGTGCTCTACGGGACGCACTCAGCGGTTTGGGACCAGGCCGAGAACCGGCTCCATACCCAGAAGGCCTTGCTGGCGCTGATCGTCCCGTAGGTGTTACCGCTCCACGACAACGTCCCGACGCGGTCATTCCCGATTGTCACGGTCGCGCTGATCGCCGCGAACGTGCTCGTGTTCATCTGGGAGCTAACCGGAACGACGCTCGAACAGGATGTCTTCGCGTGGGGGTACTACCCGTGCTCAGTCGAAGGGCCTTGCAGCGGAGGCGTCCATCCCGAGCCGTGGGAGGAGACGCTCTTCACGTCGATGTTCATGCACGGGGGCTTCATCCACATCGGCGGGAACATGATCTTCCTCTGGATCTTCGGGAACAACGTCGAGGACTCGATGGGGCGCGTCCGGTTCATCATCTTCTACCTGCTTGCGGGGATCTCGGCGACGGCGCTTCAGACCTTCGTGACCCTGCAGTTCGCCGGTGTTGACGAGGCCAGCATCCCGAACGTCGGCGCGAGCGGCGCGATCGCCGGTGTGCTCGGCGCCTACTTGGTGCTGCTGCCGCGGGCCAGGGTGCTGACGGCGATCATCCTCGGCTTCTTCTGGTTCCTCCGCGAGATCCCCGCAATGTGGTTTCTCGGCGTGTGGTTCGTGTTCCAGCTGATCGAGGGCAGCTTCTCGATCCTGCAGCCGCAGGCGAGCGGCGGGGTGGCGTTCTTCGCACACGTGGGTGGATTCGCGTTCGGCGCGCTGGCGGTCTGGGTCTTCGCCAAGCGCCGGCCGCTGCGGCCAACCTACTGAGCCGCCGCGGTGAAGGCCTGCGATACAGGCCTCTTCGAT
>JBKOXJ010000042.1:0-5434 GCA_046724905.1 Actinomycetota bacterium
GCGCTCGACCGGGTCATCCACGAGGGGAACGCCGATCGGATCGAGGCGCGCATCGTCGTCGAGGCCGCGAATCACCCGGTGACGCCGGCCGGCGACGCGATCCTCCAGGAGGCGGGCCGGGTCGTGATCCCGGACATCCTCGCCAACGCGGGCGGCGTGACCGTCTCGTACTTCGAGTGGGTGCAGAACATCCAGCAGTTCCGCTGGGAGGAGGAGCAGGTCAACGCCGAGCTGAAGAAGACGATGTCACGCGCGTGGCGGAACGTGTACGGCCGCGCGACGGTCGACGCGGTTCCGCTCCGGCTCGCGGCGTTCGCGATCGCGGTCGAGAAGGTCGAGCGCGCCGCCCGGCTTCGCGGGTACGTCTAAGGCGACGCTTGCGGCGGCGACATCAGGACGTGCGGGCTTGGCCCGCGCGTCCGTCTGAACGACCGGTCGACGCGCCGGACGCAGCCGAGTTCGCTAGAACCTGAGCGCGCGCTCCAGGTCGATCTCCTCGGGGTGCGCCTGGGCGAGTGCTTGGATCGTCTCTTCCGAGGCCAGCACGCCGTCGATTCCGGCCGCGCTGTTGACGAGGTCTTCGAAGCTCTCGACCACGTCGGCGACCGTAACCGACTCGATGTGCAGCGAGACGTTGTTCTCCTGCAGCTCCGCGAAGATGACATCGGCGGCCGCGGCGACCTCCTCCTCGACCGCGATCCGGACCGTCGTCTCCGCCGCCAGCCGCAGCCGTGAGACCGCTTTGCGCGCCCTCTGCGGGTCCGTCTCGGCACGCGTGTCGATCGTGTAGGTCTCCGGCAACGCGGCCATCAGCTTCGTCCGGTCGACGGCGAATCCGACCGAAGTCGCGAGCGCGCTCCGCCGGGCGATCGTTGTCAGCCGGCGCGCCTTCAGCACCGGCACGAGCACGAGTCGGTCGGTTTTGCCGACCGGCCTCGCACGCAGCCAGAACCAGAGGTCGAGGTTGCCGCCGCGCCGCCCGTCGCCGCTCGGGAGCGTCACGTCGAGCGTGCCGTCGCGCAGAATCCCGAAGGCCTCGCCGTCGACGTTCAACGTTTCGTCCTTGGCGCCGTAGACGAGGTTGCCCTTCAGCGTCAGGTGCAGCAGCAGCCGCTCGATCTTGGCCGCCTGCATCACCTTGGCCACGCGCCCGAGGAGCCAGCGCGCGACCCTGTCAGTCGGCCGCCAGAGGATCTCGGGGCCCTTGACCTGGACGATCCCGTTCAGGGTCAGCGGCATCGTGCCGACGACGTCGGCTCCCCAGAGCTCCCGGTCGGCGCCGGAGATCGGGAAGGGCAGGTCGAGCGTGAACAGGAGCGTCGGCTTGTTCACGAGCGTGCCCGGCTCCACGTTCTGGTCGCACACGATCTGGATGCCCCGAACGAAGTCCCGCACGAGCAGGTCGGTGTCGTTCCGGAGCGGGTCCTGGGCTTGGCTGCGGACGAGAACGACGCGGATGCCGGGGTCCTGTTGGAGCCCATGCAGCCCGGTGAGAGGCGGGAAGAGCTGGCGGCAATCCTCAGTGACCTCCCACTTCTCTCCGCTCAACCGAAGGAGGGCCAGCTTGCAGTAGTGGTGCCGGATTCCCTCCGGCGGGCGCGCGAGCGGAGCGGCGGGGCTGCCGCCGTTCGCCGGCCACTCGACGTCCCCGGAGATCGTGCGCGCCGGAACGAGCCAGTAGTCGCCGGTGTTGTAACGGCGACCGGCCTCGAATCGCACTTCGACGCCGTCCTCGAGGGCCAGGAAGCCCTGGTTCGCGCCGGGCACGGTCACCTTGCGTGTGCCGGCCGGGTCGTCCCAGCGCCGGACCTTGGGCTTGACCGGGAACTTGGCCGGATCGAGCGGCCCTGAAGAGGTCGTATCGACGGTGAGCACGTTCCCCGCGATGCTCTTGATCTTCACGAGGGTTCCCGGATCTCCCGCCAGCTCGTGCGTGTCGTCCGTGAGCTCGACCCAGTGCCCCGGCGCGAGGCCGAGCACCTCGTCGCGCCCGATGCTCGAGACCGTCAGCTCGTCGGTGTCGGTCACGCTCGCGGCCACGACCACGGAGCCGTTCTCACGCGACCATTTGAACGTGGCGGTGCCGACGTTGCCGGCGTCGTGGATCTCCACGCGGTAGAGCTGGTTCTCGAGGCGTCGGAAGCCGGCGCCGGGCGGAATCGTGCACGGGTCGGAGCTCGTCGTCTCCGGCTGTGCCCGCCCGCGGAGGAGGCCCGTGCTCTCGTCGATGAGCTCGCTCCAGTCCGGGACGGTGGCGCATGTGAGCACGTGGTCCGGATCGTCCAGCGGCGCGAGCTTGAACTGCCAGACGGTCTGGGTCCTCGTGGAGGTGTCGGGCCCGCCGAGCGCGACCTCGCGGATCGCTCCGTCCTCCAGCGCGGTGACGTGGCGCTCCCAGACGTCGAGGTACGCGAGGTACGTGCCGTCCGTCGTCTCGAGCCCGGACGGTGGGATGCCGGGAAAATCAGGCTGCCGCAGGTAGCTCGAGATCCGGCGGACGACGCCGTCCTTCGCGCTCGCGAGCGCGCTCGCGTTTGCCGCAGAGAGCGCCGGCTCGAAGCTGATGCCGAGCGAGCCGGCGTCGACGGCCGAGATCCGCGCGGTGAAGGGACCCACACCCGTGGCCGACAGATCGATCCAGTCGCCCTCCTCGAGCGTCCGGCCGTCCGCAACGAGCGAGGCCAGCTTCGCCTTGGCCGCCTCGACTCCGGTCAGTCCGATCGGCGACGCGTCGCTCTCGCAGAGGATCCCGTCCACGTAGGCGCGTCCAGGGCTCAGGAGCAGGTCGCTGCCGTCGTCCGAAGGCGTGACCTCGAAGCCGGGGTCGTCCTCCGGCATTCCGCAGCGGCCGATCACGTCGACGCGCGTCGTCTCGTCGAGATGGGCGCCGATGTCGACCTGCTCGTTCCAGTCGGCGTCCAGCTGGACGCGGCCCTGCTGCATCCGGACGCCGCTGTAGTGCCTCTCGGGGCGGAAGGTGGAACGGGTCAGGTCAGCTTTCATGACGGCTCCCTCACGTGACGTAGAAGACGCCTGCTTCCAGGCCGAACCGCAGGTACTCGTCGAGCACGGTGCTGAGGTTGGCGACGCGCTGCGGCTCCTTCAGCGACGAGAACGCGCCCTGTTCCGAGCCGTCCTCGGCGCCCGTGCGGATCTCTCGCGGACACGCGCGGGCAAGTTGCCCGTAGCCCGGCGCGCCGTAGTCGGTGGACGTGAACATCGGGACGAGCCGGGAGCGGATCGCCTCCTGCTCGACCGGGTCGTCGATGTCGCGCAGCGCGAGGTCGGGCTGGCAGCGGTACCGCCGTGCGGTCCGCACGGCCGGGTCGGCCGGGACGAAGCAGAAGCGGACGCAGCCGACTTGCCGCCGGACTGCAGTGACGACGCCGGTGAAGATCGAGTCGTCCGCGCGGAGGGTGTGTACGTCGCAGGTGCCGAGCACGGTGCTTGCCTGGATCCGCGTCGACGCGCCGCCTGCGGTTACAGCGGCGGGCGCCTGAACGATGCTGTCTGCGACGCTCAGCTCCGGGATTGCGTCGGCGAGGTCGAGCGCGCCGGAGATGCTCCGCTCGAGGATGACCTCGAGGCCCGCGTTACGGTTCCCCGCGGTCGCAGTGCTCTTCGCGGCGAGCCCGCCCGATGCGGGGACGAGCGTGCAGTCCGTGACCCGCAGCTGGTGGAGGTTGCCGGCGAGAACGGTGACGGCGCCCTCGACGAGCAGTCCCTCGAGCACGAGACGGCCTGGCACGTCGCTCGACTCCGACGCCGTGCCGACGACCTCAACGCCCCCGGCGATGTGCGGCCGTCTGCCCTGCGGCACCCACTCGCCGACCGTCCGCGTCGGAGTTCCGAGCACGTCGCGGGCCGGCCAGTCCGCGGCCACGATCAGGAGCTCGCTGCCCTCCGGAAGCTCGATCTTGTGACTTCCGGTCAGGTCCTCCTCGTACGTGCGGCTGTCGAGGACCGCAATCACCCCGACGGTGCCGTCCGGCTGGCTGTTCCACTCGTCGACGGCGTCGGTGAGCTTCTCGAAGATCTGCGTCGCCGGCGGCGGGACGGCCTTGCCGACGCCTGCTTGCCAGGTGACGCGCTCGGAGAACGAGCGGTCGAGGAAGCGGCTGCGGTCGTAGGGGCCGCCGCCGATGTCGCCGCTGAACCCGTACGCGTAGCTGACCTCGACGGCGTCGTGGCTCGACCCTGACGGGAAGGTGAGGCGCCCGAGCTGCGGGTCGATCGCGACGGTGATCGTCCTCGACTGCGGCGTCGGCGTGCCCGCCGGCGTGTACTGCTTCGACGTCGGCGGTCGCTGCCAGAGGCTGAGGTCGGCGACCAGGATCTCGTCGGGCGGGACCTCGGCGAAGCTCCCTGCCGGCGTCGGCCGGACGAAGACGCGCAGGACCGGCCGCGCCGCCGAGAAGTAGGCCTCCGCCGCGGTCCGTCCCTCGACTGCAGCCTGGCGGCGCGCCTCGAGCTCGTCGAAGAGCGCTCGGCGGCGGAGCGGCGCCGGGACGTCGAGCTCCCGCGCCAGATCCGTGATCTGCGCCTCGGTCTGCGGCCGGTTGAAGAGCAGTGCGTCGAGTCCGACGGGGTTGAACGAGAAGCGGTCGTCGCTCGCCGGCCCGATCTGCCTGGCCGTCCCACGCGAGATCGGATAGCTCTGGAGGCGCCAGAGGAAGACGCCGACGTTCGGGATGTTGTAGCGCCCGCGCGTCGGCGGGATCCGGCGCACCTCGGCCGTGTGCGCGGCCTGCTCGAACGGCCCGCCAAGCAGCTCGAGCGCGTTCGCGTCGCGGAGGTCGGGAGTCCGGAGGTTGGCGAGCCGGATGTGCTTCGCGTATTGCGTCGTCGCGAGCAGCTGGAAGAACTCGACCGCCTTGGCACGCCAGCCGGTGACATCGAAGGCGAGCTGCTCGAGAACTGCGAGCGTGCCCTTCCGCCTCCGGTAGCCGAGCGTGTTTGCCACGTACGCGCGCTGGCTGGCCGTGCCCGGCGCGACGGCGTAGAGCCCACGGACGCCGAGCAGGTCGGCGATGTACGGGACGACCCACGGCTGGCACGTCTCGATGAACCAGTTGTCGTAGAGCTGCTCGATGTCGCGGTCGACGACGTCCGCCTGCGCGGCGAGGAGCTCCATCAGCTCCTCGAGCACGCCTTTCCGCTCGGTGTCCCGGATCCGGTAGACGGACGGGAGGAGCTCGTACAGGTCGCTCGTCGCCGTCATGCCTGGTTCACCTTCACGCCGTCGGGGGCGAGGGTCAGCAGCTGTGCGGCGTGGATCGTGTGGCCCTCGATCCGCGCGCGGAGCGCAGGCAGCAGCGGGTTGACGTCGGCCGTCTCGCCGGTCAGGTAGAGGCTCACCATGTCGACCGCCTCGACGCCTTCGACCCGCTGGATCGTCGCGACGACGTCGCTCTCGGCGACCGACTGCCCGAAG
>JBKOXJ010000135.1:0-9240 GCA_046724905.1 Actinomycetota bacterium
GGTTCGGTAGACCCGTGGCTGGAGCCGCCGCCGGGGCTGCACCCCTGGTTCCGGGCCGAGCTGGAGCGCATCGAGACCGCGCTCGACGGCGTCCGTTTGCTCGACGACCTCGTCGCGGACGGCTGGCTCCGCCTGAAGCGGCTGGGGCTCTCCGACGCGGACGTCGCCGCGGCCTGCGGCGTCGCGGAGGAGCGCGCGCGTGCCCACCGGCGCGCCTGCGGCATCCGGCCCGTCTACCGGCGCGTCGACTCGTGCGCCGGCGAGGTCGAGGCAGCCTCGAACTACCTCTACTCGACCTGGGGCGAGGTAGACGAGGAGGCGCCAGCGGACGGCTCGGTCGTGATCGTCGGCTCGGGGCCCAACCGGATTGGCCAGGGGATCGAATTCGACTACTGCTGCGTCCACGCTGCGCAGACCATCCGGGCGCTCGGCTACGAGGCCGTGATGGTGAACTGCAACCCGGAGACGGTCTCCACCGACTACGACACCTCGGACAGGCTCTACTTCGAGCCGCTCGGGGCCGAAGAGGTGCTCGCCGTGCTCGAACGCGAGCAGCCGGCGGGCGTTGTGATCCAGTTCGGCGGGCAGACGCCGCTGAAGCTCGCACGCTCGATCGAGGCGGCCGGCTACCGGATCATGGGCACGCCGTTCGACGCGGTCGACCTCGCCGAGGATCGCGAGCGCTTCGCAGTCCTGCTCGAGAAGCTCGGGATCCAGTGCCCGGCGTGGGGGATGGCGGAGCGGCCGGAGGACGCTGTCGAGGTCGCAGCGCGGATCGGCTATCCGGTCCTCGTCCGGCCGTCATATGTCCTGGGCGGCCGTGCGATGCGGGTCTGCTACGACGACGCGCAGGTGCGTGACGCGGTCGCCGCGGCGCGCGGCCGCGTGCTGATCGACCGGTTCCTCGACAATGCGATCGAGATCGACGTCGACGCCCTCTCGGACGGCGAAGAGACCTACGTCGCGGGCGTCATGCAGCACGTCGAGGAAGCAGGCGTCCATTCAGGCGACTCGGCATGCGTCCTCCCGGCTGCGTCGCTGACGCCGCAGCAGTCCGCCGACATCGACTCCGCCGTCCGCCGGCTCGGCTGGGGCCTCGGCGTCGTCGGCTTGCTCAACGTCCAGCTCGCGATCGCAGGCCGCGAGGTGTTCGTGCTCGAGGTGAATCCGCGCGCCTCGCGAACGGTCCCGTTCGTCAGCAAGGCGACCGGGATCAACCTCGTCGAGGCTGCATGCCGGCTCGCCGCCGGCGCCAAGCTCGCCGACCTCGGGCTGCCGCGGCGGCCGGGCGGCCACGCCGTCTCCGTGAAGGCGGCCGTGTTGCCGTTCGCGCGGTTCCCGGGCGCGGACCCGGTGCTCGGTCCCGAGATGCGCGCGACGGGAGAGGTGATGGCAAGCGCCGACGACCTGCCTACCGCCTTCGCGAAGGCCGAGCGCGCGGCCGGCCGGCCGCTGCCGACGACCGGCACCGTCTTCCTCTCCGTGCGCGACCCCGACAAGCCGGCGCTCGTGCCGGTCGCCGCCGCGCTGGCCGGGCTCGGGTTCGAGCTCGTCGCCACGAACGGGACGCGCAGGATCCTCGCCGCCGCCGGCCTCGAGGTCGCTCCGGTGGACAAGGGCCAGGCGGTTGTCGACCTGATCCGAAGGGGCCGCTGCGATCTCGTGATCAACACGCCGCAGGGATCCGGCGCGCGCACCGACGGTTACCTGATCCGTGAGGCCGCGCTGGTCGCGCGGGTGCCGTGCATCACGACGATCTCGGGCGCGGCCGCCGCTGTCCACGCGATCGCGAACGCGCGGACGGAGATCGCACTCTCGCTGCAGGAGCGGATCGGTGAGGCCGAGACGGCTTAACGTCGTCGCGGCGGAGGCCGTCGGGCCGTACACGCTGCTGCGGCTCGAGCGGGGCGGGCTCGACCCGGGTGTGCCGGGGCAGTTCTTCATGCTCGAGGCGCCGGGCCGCGTGCTGCCGCGGCCGATGAGCCTGTGCCAGGCGCCGCCCGGCGAGCTTGCCTTCCTGATCGACCCGATCGGCCCCGGGACGCGTGTGCTCTGCGCCGTCGAGGGCGGAGACCGGATCGGCGTGCTGGGGCCGCTCGGCAACGGCTTCCGGCTCGACGTCGAGCGGCCGCTGCTCGTCGGCGGCGGGATCGGAATCGCGCCGTTCCCGTACCTCTCCGAGCGGCTCGGCGCGCCGCCGGCGCTGCTCGGCTTCCGGTCGGCGTGGCACGCGGAGGCCGCCGCTCTCGTGCCGAACGCCGAGGTCGTCCTCGAGCCCGTGTACGTCACCACCCCGCTCGACCAAGTGGCTGACAGCCACAATCTTCTGGCCTGCGGGCCGGAGCCGATGCTCGAGGCGGTGCGCCGGATTGCCCCGAAAGCGCAGCTCGCCTGGGAGGCCCCGATGGCCTGTGGCTACGGCGCCTGCTACGGCTGCGCGGTCGAGCTCGGTGGCCGGCTCCAGCGCCTCTGCGTCGAAGGACCGGTGGTCCGTGCTGCTTAACGCCTCCGGCTGCCTCGACGCGCTGACGGCGCCGGACGTCGCCCGCTCCCTCGACGCGTTCGTGACGAAGACCGTCACCCCGGAGCGGCGCGACGGCAACGCGCCCGTCCGCATCGCCGAGACCGACGCCGGGATGTTGAATTCCATCGGCCTCGCCAACCCGGGGATCGATCGTTTCCTCAGCGGTGTGCTGCCGAAGCTGGCGGAGCTCGAGGTGCCGCTCTGGGTCTCCGTCGGAGGTTTCGAGGCCGAGGACTTCGCCTCGATCTGCGACCGCCTCGACGACTACTCCGAGGTGCGGACGATCGAGCTGAACGTCTCCTGTCCGAACGTGGAGTCCGTGAGCGAGACGACGTCGCAGGTCGTCGCCGCTGCGCGCTCCGCGACCCGCAAGCCGGTCTACGCGAAGCTCTCGCCGGCCGCGCCTGACATGGCCGAGGCGGCCATTGCGGCCAAGGAGGCGGGCGCCCACGGCCTCTCGCTCGTGAACACGATCCGCGGCCTCGCGCTCGACGAGCGGACGCTCAGGCCGCGGCTCGGCGGGGCCGGCACAGGTGGCTACTCCGGCCCGGCGCTGAAGCCGATCGCGCTCGCCGCGGTCTTCGCGTGCTACCGGGCGACCGGGCTCCCGATCGTCGGGATGGGCGGTGTCCAGAACGGCCGCGACGCACTCGAGCTGATCGCCGCCGGCGCGAGCGCAGTAGCGCTCGGGACCGTGCTCTTCGCCGATCCGGGAGCGCCCGCGCGGATCCGCGCCGAGCTTGCCGCAGAGGTCGCCGCCCGCGGCTACGTCGACCCGCTCGACCTCCACGGAGCAGCCCACGAGCCCCTCGAGAAGACGCGCGAAATAGGCTCATATGCAGCCAAAAGTGTCCGCGTGGAGGTCGGAATCGAGCCCGTTTGACCCCGGCGGGCGAGTTGTTAGACTCCTCCGCCGTGCCCACGAAGACCCAGGCCCAAGCCCCTGCCCGGTCTCTCGATCAGCGCATGGAAGCCCTCAAGCGGGCCAACGACATCCGGGTCAAGCGGGCGAAGCTGAAGAAGGATCTGAAGGACGGCCACGTCCGCATCGAGCAGATCCTCCGAAACCCGCCGGAGTACGTCTCGACGGCGAAGGTCTTCGACATCCTGATGGCGGTCCCGAAGTTCGGGCGCGTGAAGGCGGCCCGCTTCCTGAACCAGTGCCGGATCAGCCAGTCGAAGACCGTGGGCGGCCTGTCCGACCGCCAGCGCACGGAGCTGGTCGGGCTCTTCAGTCGTTAAGGCGCCGACTGCGGCGGCGCCGACCATCAGGACGGGCGGGCTCTGCCCGCGCGTCCGTCTGCGCCGCTGACCGGAACCGCGTGAATTCGCCGGGGACGTAGTAGGCTCGGCCGACTGCGGCGGCGCCGACCATCAGGACGGGCGGGCTCTGCCCGCGCGTCCGTCTGCGCCGCTGGCCGGGGACGCCGGAATCCTCCCGGGGACGTAGTAGGGTCTCCGCCTTGGCGGAGAAACCGGTCTTCGTCGTCACGGGGACGTCCGGGGCGGGAAAGGGGACGCTCGTCCGCGAGCTGCTGAGGCGTGTGCCCGACCTCGAGCTGGCCGTCTCGGCGACGACACGCGAGCGGCGTCCCGGCGAGCAGGACGGCAGCGACTACTGGTTCATCTCCGACGAGGAGTTCGGGCGCAAGCTCGAGCAGGGGGAGTTCCTGGAGGTCTACGAGTTCCCGTGGGGTCAGCGTTCCGGGACCCTCTGGTCCGAGCTCGACCGCATCCGCGCCCACGGCCGCGCGCCGCTGCTCGAGCTCGAGACGCACGGCGCGCTCGCCGTCCAGGAGCGCGTGCCCGGCAGCGTCACGATCTTCGTCACGGCGCCGAGCTTCGAGGAGCTCGAGCGGCGGCTGCGTGAGCGCGCGACCGAGAGCGCGGGGGAGATCAGCGAGCGCCTCGCGCTTGCCCGCAAGCAGCTCGAGCAGGCGCGTGAGTTCGACCATGTGATCGTGAACGACGACGTCGAGCGCGCCGCGGAGGAGCTCGTGGGCATCGTCGACCGCAAGCTCCAGGCCGCAGCTACGATGTCGCGGCCGTGATCCATCCACGTATCGATGAGCTGCTCGACAACGTCGACTCGCGCTACGCGCTGGTGATCGTCGCTGCGAAGCGGGCTCGCCAGATCAACAACTACCACCACCAGCTGGGCGAGGGCACCTTCGAAGACTTCCCGCCCCCGCTCGTCGAGTCGCGCTCGAAGAACTACCTGACCATGGCCCTGGAGGAAGTCTCCCAGGGCATGATCAAGTACGAGTACAAGTACTAAAGCACTGGGGAACCATGGTTCCCCCGTGAGCCCCTCCTTCTTCGAGGCAGACCCTGGAAGCGTCGTAAGCCTCCCGCCGGGCAAAGCCCGGCTCCGGCGGCCGATCGTTAGCGCCCTAGAACCGGAGATCGGCGCTCGAAGACTGGCCAAGAGCCGCGTCGTGGCTTGCGAGGTTGATTTGTGCCGACCTGCTAAATGTCCAGGAGCTTCCTGATCGCCGACGCCTCGTGCGGCTCGGTCAATTCGTTGTCTTCCGCGCGCGCACGATCAGCCGGAACGTCTCGAGGCTGAGCTCGGCGCCCTCGAAGTTGCCCCACGTCTGCTCGACCGGGAGCCCGGCCTGCTCCAGCATTCGCGCGAGCTCGTGCGGGCTGTAAAGCCGCACCGAATGTGAGAGATCGCTGAGGGTGCCGTCAGGGCGGATGAACGTCCAGGTGGCCTCGTTGCGGCCCGTCAGGAACTGGTAGCGATGCTCCTGGAGGAAGAGCGTCCCGTCTTCGAGCGGCTCCCAGCGGCGCTCCTGGTAACGGCGGAAGAGGGCCGGCGCGTTGATCGTGTCGATCAGGAATGCGCCGCCGGGCTTCAGCGCGCGGGCGACCGCGTCGAGCACGCGCTGGTTCTCGCTCTCTTCGTCGAAGTAGCCGAACGCGGTGAAGATGTTGATCACGGCGTCGAACTCGGCCTCGAACGGGATCTCGCGCATGTCGCTCTCGATGAAGTCGACCTCGAGCCCTTCGCGGGCGGCCGTCTCGCGCGCGATCTCGATTGAGCGCGGACTGAGGTCGAGGCCGGTGACGCGATAGCCGCGCCGCGCGAGCTCGAGGCTGATGCGGCCGTGCCCGCACGCGAGGTCGAGGACGCGGGCTTCCGGCTCGAGCGCGAGCGCCTCGACGATGAACCCCGTCTGTTGCTCTGTCCGCTCCGCCGGCGCCTGCAGGGCGATCAGGTCGAGCCACTCGCCTTCGAAGTAGTCCTCGTACCAGCGGGGGTCGACGCCCATCGCGGAGACTCTTATCTCATACCGCCGCAAGGCAGAATGTCCGTAGATGGCTCGGATCCTCGTCGGCGTGACGGGCGGGATCGCCGCCTACAAGGCGTGCGAGCTCGTGCGCAGGTTCGTCCGCGCCGGGGACGAGGTCATCCCGCTCGTGACCGCCGGCGCCGCGCGGTTCGTCGCCGCCGAGACGTTCGCCGCCCTGGCGCGGCGCTCGCCCTCGGAGGATCCGTACCCGCACCTCGAGAACGCCGACCTGTTGGTGATCGCGCCGCTGACCGCGAACACGATGGCGAAGCTCGCCCACGGTCTCGCGGACGACGTCCTCACCGAAGCCACGCTCGCACACCGCGGGCCCGTCCTGCTCGCGCCGGCGATGAACCCGCGCATGTGGTCGCATCCGGCGACGCAGGCCAATGCGGAGGTACTGCGCGCGCGCGGAATGGAGATCCTCGGGCCGGCCGAGGGCGAGACGGCCGAGGGCGAGCACGGAGTGGGGCGCATGGTCGAGCCGGAAGACATCTTCAGGCGTGCGCAGGAGCTGCTCGGCTCGGGGAACGGGAGCCTCGCCGGCCGCAAGGTGCTCGTCTCGGCGGGCGGGACGCGGGAGCCGATCGACGCGGTGCGTTTCGTCGGCAACCGCTCGTCCGGGCGGATGGGCGTTGCAGTCGCGGCCGAGGCGGCGAGGCGCGGGGCGGAGGTGAGTCTGCTCGCCGCCAACCTCGCCGTCGAGCCCCCGCCCGGCGTCCACGTGATCGAGACGTCGACCGCCGAGGACGTGCTTCGCGAGGCCAGCTCCCGATCCGACTCCGACCTCGTCGTGATGGCCGCCGCGATCGCCGACTACCGCCCGGCCGACGCTGCCGCGGGCAAGCGCCCGAAGGACGCCGAGCGCTGGACGGTCGAGCTCGAGCCGACGACGGACGTGCTCCGCGAGCTGGGAACGAGCGGCAACGGCGCCGTCCTCGTGGGGTTCGCGGCCGAGCACGGCGAGGACGGGCTCGAGCGCGCCCGGCGCAAGCTCACCGACAAGAACGTGAACCTGATCGTCTACAACGACGTATCCCGGGAGGACATCGGATTCGACGCGGCCGAGAACGAGGTCGTGCTGATCTCGTCCGAGGGCGAGCGACGGATCCCAAAGGCGCGCAAGGAGGAGATCGCCGCGGCGATTCTCGACGAGGCGGAGCGGATGCTGGAGCGGGCGAAATGACCGAGCGCGAGCCGGCCGTCGGACACGGGCGCGTCGAGGCCGCGGCCGGCGCCGAGACGATCGCGCGCGTGGTCGCCAACCTCGCCCGCGTCGTCCACGCACCCGACGAGACGCTCCAGCTCGTCGCCCTCTGCCTGGTCAGCGAGGGCCATCTGATCATCGAGGACCTGCCCGGAGTGGGGAAGACGACGCTCGCCAAGGCGCTCGCGCGTTCGCTCGACTGCTCGTTCTCGCGGCTCCAGTTCACGCCGGACCTGCTCCCGACGGACGTCACCGGCGTCAACGTCTTCAACCAGCGCTCGAACGAGTTCGAGTTCCGACCCGGCCCCGTCTTCGCGAACCTCCTGCTCGTCGACGAGATCAACCGCGCCTCGCCGAAGACCCAGGCGGCGCTCCTCGAGTGCATGCAGGAGCGTCAAGTGACGATCGACGGCGTCTCGTACCAGCTCGGGCGGCCGTTCATGGTCATTGCGACCCAGAACCCGATCGAGTACGAGGGCACGTACCCGCTGCCGGAGGCGCAGCTCGACCGGTTCACGATGCGCATCGCGATCGGCTATCCCACGCTGGCCGAGGAGGCGCGGATGCTGACCGAGCAGACGACCGAGGAGCCGCTCGAGGCGCTCGAGCCGGTCTCGACGGCCGGGGAGGTCGTCAGCGTGGTCGAGGACGCGAAGACGGTCTACGTCGAGGACAGCCTCCAGCGCTACGTCGTCGCGTTGCTCCGCCACACCCGCTCTGACTCGCGGCTCTACCTCGGCGGCAGCCCTCGGGCCGGCATCGCCCTGCTGCGCGTCGCAAAGGCGCGCGCCCTCGTCGACGGCCGGGAGTTCCTCGCGCCGGAGGACGTCAAGGCCGTCGCCGTGCCCGTGCTGGCGCACCGGCTGATCCTGGCGCCCGAGGCGCGCGCGGCCGGCGCGACCGCGGAGGCGCTCGTCCGCGACGCGCTCGAAAAGACGCCGGTCCCGGTCTGATGACGGCCCGGGGCCGCGTCGCACTCGCCCTCGGCCTCGCCACCTACCTCGCCGCGTGGGCGTTCGGGTCGCGGCCGCTGTACCCGGTTGCAACAGGGATCTTGCTTGCCGTCGCGTTCGCCTGGGGCTCGGTCCACCTCGCTGCTCGGCCGATGCGCTTCCGGCGCCTCTCCCGCGACCGCGAGCACCTCGAGGGTGACGACGTCCGCGTCTCGGTCGAGCTCGAGCCCGAGGGCAAGTTTGGACTGACCTCGGCGACGCTGGTCGAGTGGATCGTGCGGCTCGGCGAGCGGCGGACAGAGCTCGTCCGCGAGGGCCGGTTCCTGCGCGGCGGCTACGTCTTGCGCAAGCTCCCGCGCGGCCGCTACGCGCTGGCGGCGGCTCATGCCGTCGTCGAGGACCCTTTCGGCCTGCAGGAGGCCCGGGTGCAGCTCGACGCGGGCGGAGCGCTGCTCGTGTACCCGCGGCTGGTCGAGCTCGACCGGCTGTTCTCCGAGTCGGGGGCCCACGCCCACGACGGCCGGCGGCTGCTGCTCCGCCGCCCGACCGGCTTCGACCTCCACAGCGTCCGCGAGTACCAGCAGGGCGAGTCGCTGCGGCGCGTGCACTGGCGCACGACGGCCCGGCGAGGGCAGTTGATGGTGAAGGAGCTCGAGGACGCACCGCGCGACGAGATCGCGGTGCTGCTCGACGCCGACGCTCGCGCGACGGCCGGGACTCCGCCGGACTCCAGCTTCGACCTGCAGGTGCGCGCGGCGGGATCGATCCTGTCCTCGCACGTCCGGCGCAAGCGGCGCGCGGCGCTGATCGTCAACTCGGCGTTGCGCGAGACGCAGCGCGTGCACGCGGCCGACCGCGACTGGCGGCTGGCACTGGAGGTGCTTGCGGCGGTCGAGCCGACGGGCGAGACGCCGGTCGCGGCGCTGCTGGCCGAGGAGGAGAGTCTGGCCGCGCGCGCGCTCGAGCTGACCGTGGTGACGGCGCGGCTCGCGCCGGACCTCATCGACCGGCTCGTCCAGCGCGCGCTCGGCCACCGCTCCATCTCGGTCGTCTACGTCGAGCTGACGAGCTTCAACGGCGCGCCGAGGCGGCCTGACCCGGCGCTGCTGCGGCTGCAGGCGGTTGGGGTGCCCCTTGCCGTGCTTCGCCGCGGCGACGACCTGCGAATGAAGCTCGGGGCGGCGGACGTCCTGGAGGCTGCGAGTGGCTAGGAGCGCGGCGCTCTCCGCCCTCGGTGCAGTCCTGATCGCATCGAGC